>NZ_JABFDP010000001.1:0-491180 GCF_013179005.1 Bradyrhizobium denitrificans
CTCTAGTTATGGGTGGTCCAAAGTTCGGTCTCACTGCACGTCAGGCCGGACTCTAAATCCTTCTGGAGGAGATTCTTAGGGGCAGGTCAAGCGAGCCTGAAGATCTCCGGTCAGATGTGACCTCGACGCATTTTCAAGAATTCGCTCAACATTCTCATCGGTCCAGTCTAGGACCAAGTCGTTTCATGTCGCGAGGAGGGAAACGACGCATGACCGAAAATCAAGCCGACGTCGGGGCGGAGCCAGCCGCACACGGAGCTTCCGCATCAGAGCAGCCTCGCAATCCGCCGCCGGATGCGGTGCTCGGACAAGTTGTATGGCTCATGATGAATATGCCGCGGTACAGGCATATCTTCCTCGCCGATCTCGAATGGATGGTCCTGCCGCCGATCCTTCTCAACCAGTATCGATTGTTTCGCGCTGGCAACCACATCGTCGCTTTCGCGGCCTGGGCCTATCTGTCCGAAGACGCGGAGGCGCGATTGCAGGAGCCGCATCCCCGGCTTGCGCCGACCGACTGGAAGAGCGGCGACCGGCTCTGGCTGATCGATCTGCATGCTCCGTTCGGGCAGCAGGAGCTTGCCTTGAAGGAGCTGGGTGCGACGGCGCTGAAGGGGAAGGCGTACAAGATGCATCGCTGGACGCCCCAAGGCCGGCAGACCGTCGAAGTCGTGCCGGAGGCCAGTTTCTGATTTCAACCTTTGAGAGTGATCGAGAGGATCGCAAGCGGCAATGCTGCGACGCTTTCTCTCGTTCACTATGTCCTCCAGGCAACGCATAATAGCAAGTTTGTGTTTCTGAAGGTGGCTACGATTGACAATCGAGACACAGAACGTCTACGGAGGGTTGTACTGACAAATCAGGTCTGAGTAGTTGCTGAAGTGTAACTACTCGCTCTCTGGTGGAAAATGTTTTGTGGGGGCGCATGGCGGACGTTGGGGGCAACGCCGGCCAGCAAGGTAGCAGTCCCGGTCTTGTGGATACGGGTCTCGGCTGTCTGGGGCTAGTTTTGGCGATTGCTGGCGAGGCGTTCGACGTCGAGCGCGCGCGCCGCGAATATTTGAAGCCCGGCTGCGTTGCAGAAAGCCATGATCTGCTGCGAATTGCCAAGGGAGAAGGCCTGAAGGCGCGACTCAGTCGTTCATCAGTCGGCCGCATTCAAGCGTTGTCTTTGCCGGTGATTGCCAGGCGCGTCGATGGCGGGTTTTTCGTCATTGGTCGTCGCACGGAAACCGGCGTGCTGGTGGGGCTGGCAGGTGGTCCGCCGCTGTCCTGGACCTTGGAAGAGCTCGCGCAACAGTGGACCGGCGAAATCCTGCTGGTCGTGAAGCGTGATCGACTCGCCAGCGATGTCGTCGGCTTCGGCCTGAAATGGTTTCTGCCCGTGGTTCGGCGTTTCGCGCGAATCCTGGCGGAGGTGCTGGTCATCTCGGTGTTCATCCAGCTCGTAGCGCTGGTGTCGCCGTTGTTTTTCCAGGTCGTGATCGACAAGGTTCTGGTGCATCGGGCGTTGACGACGCTCGAAGTGCTCGTGATCGGGCTCCTGCTCATCAATCTCGCTGATGTCGCACTCAACTGGCTGCGGACTTATGCGTTCGCGCACACGACGAGCCGGATGGATGCGATGCTGGGTTCGCTGCTGTTCCGCCATCTCGTCGCGCTCCCGATCGGCTATTTCGAGAGTCGCGCCACCGGTCAGACCGTCGCGCGCGTGCGCGAACTCGAGAACATCCGCCAGTTCATCACCTCGTCGGCGCTGACGCTGGTGCTCGACGTGGTGTTCGGCCTGCTCTTCCTCGTGGTGATGTTCTGGTATAGCCCGCAGCTCACGCTCGTCGTGGTGCTGTCGATTCCCTGCTACGCCGCTATCTCGATCGGGATCACGCCGGCGCTGAAGGCGCGGGTGCAGGAGAAGTTCCAGCGCGGCGCCGTCAACCAGTCGCTCCTGGTCGAGAGCCTCGCCGGCATCCAGACCTTGAAGGCGATGGCGGTCGAGCCGCAGGTGCGCCAGCGTTGGGAGGAGCAGCTCGCCGGCTATATCGGCGCATCGCTGCGGGTCGTCACCCTGGGCGCCACCGGCTCGCAGCTGGTCTCGCTCGTTAACAAGGTGACCTCGGCGGCGCTGCTGTGGTTCGGCGCGCAGGCGGTCATCTCCGGCACGATGACGATCGGCGAGTTCGTCGCCTTCAACATGCTGGCCGGACAAATCTCCGGGCCGGTGCTGCGGCTCGCTCAGCTCTGGCAGGATTTCCAGCAATTCCGGCTGTCGATCGAGCGACTCGGCGACATCATCAACACCCCGACCGAGCGCGCCGTTGCCAGCGCGCGGCAGAATCTGCCGCCGGTTCAGGGCCACATCCGCTTCGAGAACATCGTCTTCCGCTATCGCCCGGGCATGCCGGAGATCCTGCGCGATCTCTCGCTCGACATCCGCGCGGGTGAGGTGGTGGGGCTGGTCGGCCGCTCCGGCTCCGGCAAGTCGACGCTGACCAAGCTGCTGCAGCGGCTCTACGTGCCCGAGCGCGGCCGCGTGATGGTGGATGGTATAGACATTGCGCTGCTCGATCCGGCCTGGCTTCGCCGACAGATCGGCGTCGTGTTGCAGGAGAACGTGCTGTTCAACCGCTCGGTGCGCGAGAACATCGCGCTGATCGATCCGTCGATGCCGTTGGATCAGGTGATGCGGGCAGCGCAACTGTCCGGCGCGCATGAATTCATCCTGGAGCTGCCGCATGGCTACGACACCGTGCTCGAGGAGCGCGGCGCCAATCTCTCGGGAGGTCAGCGCCAGCGCATCGCGATCGCGCGCGCGCTCGTCAGCAATCCGCGCATCCTGATCTTCGACGAGGCGACATCCGCGCTGGACTATGAGAGCGAGCGCATCATCCAGAGCAAAATGCGGGCGATATGTCAGGGCCGCACCGTGCTCGTCGTCGCGCACCGGTTGTCGACCGTGCGCAACGCCGACCGCATCATCGTCATGGAGCGCGGCCGGCTGGCCGAGGCCGGCACGCACGATGCGCTGATGACCCACGACGGTCTCTACGCCAACCTCGTGCGCCAGGCGGTGGGATAGAGCCATGGTCGAGCCGACACCGCTGCGCAGTTCCGACAATGCAAGAGCATCCGCCGAGCCGCCTGCCGCGGCCAAGCCGGCTGCCAAGGTCATGGCGTTTCCGGGCAAGCCGATCCGGCTGAACGCCGAGGAGCGCGAGTTTCTCCCCGCCGCGCTGGAAGTGATCGAGACGCCACTGTCGCCGACCTTGCGGCTCACCGCGGCCACGTTGTGCGTGATCATCGTCGGCGCCGTCTCCTGGGCGTCGCTGTCGCACATCGACATGGTCGCCGTGGCCGAAGGAAAGGTCGTGCCGCTCGGCCAGGTCAAGGTGGTTCAGCCGCTGGAGACGGCGATGATCCGCACCATCCATGTCGATGAGGGTGATCACGTGAAGGCCGGGCAGCTGCTGGTCGACCTCGATCCGACCGAGGCGCGGGCCGATCTCGATTCGCTGCGCTCGGTCCGCGCGCAGGCGGCGCTCGATGCCGAAGTGGCGCGGGTGCTGCTGAGCCGCAATCCCGAGGAGGAGTTCCGGCCGCCGGCCGACGCCGATCCGGTGCTGGTGGCGCAGTCTCGCGACCAGGCGCATCGCGAGATCGAGAAGCATCTGGCGACCATGGCCGCCTATCAGGCCGACATAGCGCAGAAGAGCGCGGCGCTCGAGGCCAACGACGCGCAGATCGAGCGGGCGCGGCTGACGATCCCGCTGCTGCAGGAAAAGAACGACGTGGCGAAAGGACTGTTCGAGAAGGGCTACGGCCCGCGTCCCCCGGTGCTCGAGAGCGAGCAGCAACTGGTCGAGAAGCGTGCCGAACTGCGGTCCGCGCAGGTCAATGTCGACCAGATCCAGGCCGAGATTCGCGCGCTGAAGGCGCGGCTGGCCGAGTCGGCGGCCGGCTATCTCGCCGACGCCACCGACCGCCGCACCAAGGCGCTGACCAAGGTCGCGCAGCTCGATCAGGATCTCACCAAGGCGCGGCAGAAGGAGAGCTATCGCCGGCTCGCCGCCCCCGTCGACGGCAGCGTGCAAGGCCTCAAGATCCACACGCCGGGTGCGGTCGTCACCACCGCCGACACGCTGATGACCATCGTGCCGGACGGCACCGGCATCGAGGTCGACTGCCTGATCCAGAACAAGGATATCGGCTTCGTCAGCGAAGGCCAGGACGCCGAGGTGAAGCTGGAGGCGTTCCCGTTCACCCGCTTCGGCCTGGTGCACGGCCGCGTCCGCAAGCTCGGCCGCGACGCCGCGACATCGCCGAACGCGCCGCCCGGCAGCGCCGCGGCGCTGGTGACGCAAGGCTCGCCGATGAGCCCCGGCGCGCCGCCCGAACTGTCCTATCCCGCCAAGGTCACGCTGCTGCAGGACTGGATCGCCGTGAACGGCCGCCACGAGCCGATCCGCCCAGGCATGCGCGTGTCAGCGGAGATCAAGACCGGCGAGCGCCGCGTGATCGAATATCTGCTGTCGCCCGTGATCCAGGCGGTGAAGGAAGCAGGGAGGGAGCGGTGAAGCCATTCATGACAGAGCGCGCCGGCCTCGCGTCGGTGCACCTCGGACTGCCTCGCGCGGCCCAAGGACGGATGGCGATGATGGAGGCTTGCCGAGGCCGAGCCCGCCTGTTGGCGGGGTGGGCGCGATTCGCGGTCCTCGGGCTGATGCTGGCGCTCTGCGGCTGCGTCACCGCGGAGAACGCCCTGACGCAGACGGATATTGCGAGCATGAAACTGACGGCGGTGGCTGTCAGCTTCACGCCGAATGCCTTCGTCTCGTGGGACGAGGGCGAGAACGACTATGGCGCCGCGAAAGGCCTGTCAGGTCCGCAGTTGCTCGAAGCGATGCGCACGCAGGAGATGAAGGACTACGTCCGCGGCATGCTGGGCGACCGGATCAAGGCCGGCGTCGAGCAGGCGCTCGCCGGGCAACTGATCGGATCACGGCCGGTGCGGCTCGAGATCGTGGTCAAGCGCTTCAAGACCCCGTCGGGGGCGTCGCGGATCCTGATCGGCAGCGACCCTGATATGACGGCGTCCGCGACCCTGGTCGACGCCCGGACCGGTGCGGTCGTCGTCGCCCATCCTGAACTTGTTGCGTCCGTCCATCGCTCCGGCGGCCTCATCGGAACCGCAGTGACGGCCGCCATCGACAACGCGAGAAACGAGACGCAGGAGGGCTTGCTGATCGCGCGCTATGGCCGGATGTACCGCGAGTGGCTGACCCATGGCGCGTAGTGGGAATGGCATGACCTGTGTCGAAAGGGCATTGACTACGGTCCCCCGTTGCATCGTGAGGCATCGTCCGGTCGATCGGCCTGGAGCCTTGTTAAGGATGTTGCGCTCGCGGCCGAGCGAGAGGCCGCCAAGTTTGTTTGCGTCGGCGCTATCTCTTGTTCTCTTCTCCCTTATGTTCTGTGACCATACGTGGGGCGCAGTTCAGCTCGGCTCGCAACGGCATCATGCAGTCGCAATAACCCCAGGTGCTGAGGCTGTTCTTCGGGAGGATGGTCGTGTCGTTGCATTCAAGAACACCGCGAAAGACGGCGCTCCGGTGCTCATTGAAGGCTTAACGGATGTCGTGGCGATCTCTGGGGTCTCGCCGGGGATGCTGGATGCCTCACAACCCGAGAGTCCCGCCTCCTGGATAGCGCTTCGACGAAATGGCGACGTGTACCAATGGAAAGGTACGTGTGCGGAAGACGGCTACGTCGACTGCAAGTACACGCGTGCTTCCAAAGTTGCCGGATTGAGCAATATCACGACGATAAGCAGTTCGCGAGGTGCCCATCTTGCGTTGGATCGAAATGGCCAAGTGTGGGGATGGGGTTGGGATATCGATGGGTTGCTCACCGGAGCAGTCTATCCCTTCGTCAAGCCTCAGCTGGCTTTGGTAAAGCGTCCGATCCGTCTCCCAATTCCCCAGGAGCTCCGGTTCGTTGCGGTCGGCTTTCCGCATGCGATTGGGATCGACCGAGCGGGAGGTGTGTGGATTTGGGGGCGTCCAGATCGGTTCGACGCTCAGCCGGAAAAAAGCCAATCGATTTCCGCAGGGCAATTGACCTTCCGCAAGGTCGATGGACTACCGCCGGCTCGTTCAGCTGTTGCATTCGGCAGGACTTATGTTCTGGCCGAGACCGGCGAAGTGTGGTCGTGGGGAATCACTTCCTACAATCGTCATGAATCCTTTGGTCGTCGACAGCCCGATAAGATGGACGGAGCTTGCCCGACAAAGGCTTTGAGCGTTACGGCAGGAACCGTCGTGGCTGTTTGTCTTGACGGAACCGTGTATCGCGCACTCTGGCCGGGCGTCGAAACGACCGATTGCTGCCAAGCAAGGATCGTGACCGAAGAGCGATGGGAACGTGTTCCGTTTCTATCAGGGATCAATCAGCTGCACGTCAGCAACGCAACATTCGATGTGTCGCTCGTCGATAATTCCGGCGATGCGTACCGAGACGCCTTCGAAACATTTGGCGCGGTCTTGAAGCCTCTGACGAGCCTTCAAGGGCCGCTGGGCTTGGGCCGCTAGGGGGATAGCTGTGGCTGGACAAAACATTATCGATACTGCACATCAAATGTTCGGTTTCCGAGCCGACGGTAGTACGCCCTTCGTCTACAACATGAATGAGTCGCCGCGCAATCAAGGCCTTGTGTTGGAGAACAAGTATGTAAAAATCGGCGGCCAGCGGGTTCTGACCGAGGGACTTGGAATTGATTGTTCCAATCTTGTGCAACAATCGTTGTTGGGTTCTGGCTATGCTGTAGATTGGTTTCAAGCTTCGCCGGACCACCCGCCATCTTTCATGCAGAATGGTGAGTTGAGTCCCAGAGCGTCTCGCTACTATGATGTTGTTGATCCCGGTGATGTACGGCCGGGAGACCTGATCCTATTCGTTGCAACGGGCGCCAGTGATCACGGGGGCAACGGCCATGTTGGCATTGTCGAAACAGCTCCAGATCCGACCACGGGCGTGGGTACATTCTACGGGTCCCAATCGAGTACTGGCCCTGGTGGAGACCAAAGGTTCAACATCATTACCGGAACGTGGTCTAAGGATTCGATTGTCGCGGGATTGCGCGTTAAGGACAGTGCATACGATCCAGAGGCAGCCGCAAGAAGGCTTGAGCCTATACTCGCGCGGCGCAACGAACAGCTGATCCGGCTAGCCGACGAAGATCCAAATCAAGCTGATGCGGCCCACGGCATCATCGGATCAAACGAGCTTCTTTTGGAGTCGCTCACTGGCGCAAGCGGCCGCAACGTTTCACAGGCTGGTAACCCTTTTCTCGATCGGTCCCAAGCTGCCAAGCCTATCCTTTATATTCCGCAGATGGAGGTTGCCGAGCAATTGCTCGGCACGCAATGGCCTGTTGTCCAGGGTTGGAACACACCTTCGTTCAGTGGCCCCAACGTGCTGTCGCCTGATGTTGCCGCCGGGCTGGCTGATCCTAATGGTCGTTCTTATCAGCCAATTCGGTATTTGGATGGGACAGATCTGTTAAACCAGCCGATTCAACCCGCATCTTCTGATGGCTCTTTGTCAACGCCGCTCCGCAATGATATTGGCGGCACGATTGACCTTAATTTCATCCAGAATTTCGGTCTCCTGTCCGTAAACTGGGGTGCCAGCGGTGCGACATACAAGATGTCGCAGGTTCCGGTCACAGAGTGGAACTCGAGTCAGGTGCCCGTCGAAGACCGTACGTATAATATCTACTATGATTTGATGTCTTCGCCCCCCGTCGTGCTCGACCTGAACGGCGACGGCATCGACATTGCCCAGCTCAATCAATCCAACACGTTCATGAACGTCGTTGGCGACGGGCTGAAGCATCGCACGGCGTGGGCCGGGGCGGGCGATGGCGTGCTGATGTATGACGCGGCGGGCAACAGCGCGATCGACGATCCCAAGGCGTTCGAGTTCACGCGCTGGGATCCGACGGCGGCGACCGACATGCAGGCGCTTGCCGACGTCTTCGATACCAACCACAACGGCAAGCTCGATGCCGGCGATGCCGGCTGGGACAAGTTCAAGGTGCTCGTCACCAATGCTGACGGCACGACGACGCTGGAGACGCTGGGCCAGCTCGGCATCACCGCGATCAACCTGACGTCGGACACCAAGACGCAGACGCTCGCCGACGGCTCGGTGATCTCGGGCCAGACGACGTTCACGCGCGCCGACGGTTCGACCGGAACGGCGGCCGACGTGTCGTTTGCCTATGATGCGAATGGTCACGCCGCGCAGACGGTGACGACGCACAATGCCGACGGCTCGACCACGATCGACACCACCTTGCTCAATGCCGATGGCAGCCGCGCCGGCGAGAGCATCAGCACGATCTCCGCCGATGGTCGCGGCCACACCTTGCGCCGCGACACCACCGGCAGCGGCATCTTCGATTCCGTCCAGTCGGACGTGACCGTCGTCAATGCCGATGGCAGCCGCACCGAGACGCTGTCCGACTTCAACGCGGCCGGCGTGCTGCGCGACCGCACGGTCACGACGACCAGCGCGGACGGCCACAGCCAGACCATCGCGCGCGATCTCGACGGCAACGGCTTTGCCGAGCAGTCGGAAATTCACGTCACGGCGGCGGACGGGGCGACCATCGTGACGACCTCCGACCTCGTGCCGAACGGGGCAGTGCGCGATCGCACCGTGCTGACGACCAGCGCCGATGGGCTCGGCAAACGAACCGATGTCGACCATGCCGGCAGCGGCACGTTCGACGTGTCCGTCACCGACGTGACCGTGGTCGCCGTCGACGGCGGCCGCACGGAGACAATCACGACTCTGTCTGCCAACGGCACGGTCGCAAGCCGCAGCGTCAAGGTGACCAGCGCCGACGGCCGGACCAAGACCACCACCAGCGATCTCGACGGCAACGGCACGACGGATCTCGCTCAGGTCGCGGCCATCGTCGTCGCGGCGGACGGCAGCTCGGTCACGACCCAGAGCGACAGCAACGGCGATGGCAGCCTGCGCGACCGCACCGTCACCTCGCTCGGCGCCGACGGCCTGTCGCGGACGGTCCAGAGCGACCTGGACGGCAACGGCGCCGTCGACCTGACCACGACCGATGTCACGGTGCTGAATGCCGGCGGCTCGCGCACGGAGACGGTGACCGAGCTCAATGCCGATGGCTCGCGGCGCGACCAGACCGTGACGGTCTACGGCGCCGACGGCCGCTCGCGCACGGTCTCGGCTGACCGCAACGGCGATGGCATCGTCGATCATATCGAGACCATCGTGATTGCCGCGGACGGCAGCAGCATCGACACGATCGATGACGTCACGGCGAACGGCACGCTGCGCAGCCGGACCATCGTCAGCACCAGCGCCGACGGCCTGTCCAAGACGACGCAGATCGATGCCGCCGGCGCCGTCGACGCCAATGGCCACGCCGTCGACGATCTGGTTCGCAGCGACATCACGGTTGCCAATGCCGATGGTAGTCGCACCGAGACCGTGACCGAGACCCATGCCGACAGCTCGCTGAAGGACAGGACTGTCACGACGGTCAGCGCGGACGGGTTGAGCCGGACAACCCGGCAGGACTCTTTTGGTGTCGGGATTTTCAACTTTAGAGAGAGCTATGTCTATGTAAGCAACTCAGACGGGAGTAAGGTCGAGACGGTCACCGACACCCATGCCGACGGCTCGCTGATGAGCCGCAGCGTGATCACCACCAGCGCCGATCGTCTTTCGGTGCTCGCCGTGATCGACGCGACGGGCTCCGGCACGGCATCGCAGACACAGTCCACGCTCATCAAGGCCGACGGCAGCACCGTGAAGACCGTCACGGACCTCAATGCCAATGGTTCGGTCCGTGACCGCAGCGTCACCACGACCAGCGCCAACGGGCTTTCGGTGACGACGCAGACCGATTCGAACGGCGACGGACAGTTCGATCAGACACGCACCGACGTCACCGTGCTCAATGCCGACGGCAGTCGCACCGAGACGGTCACCGATCTCAACGCCGACGGCTCGCTGCGGGACCGCACCGTCAAGACCGTGACGGCGAGCGGGCTCTCGGCCACGACGCAGAGCGACTTGACCGGCCACGGCCGCTTCGACCGCACGCATACCGATGTCACCGTGCTCAATGCCGACGGCAGCCGCACCGAGACCAGCACCGATCTCGCCGCCACTGGTGCGGTCATCGACCGCACGGTCAAGACCGTCAGCGCCAACGGGCTGTCGGTGACGACCTCGTCCGATCCGTCGGGCAGCGGCACTGCGGTGACGACGACCGACGTCACCGTGCTCAACGCCGATGGCGGCCGGACCGAGACGATCAGCGACATCGCCGCCAATGGCGCGCTGCTCGATCGCACCGTGACCGCGATCTCGGCGTCGGGCGAGAGCAGGACCGTGAGCCGCGATATCGACGGCGACGGCCATGTCGACCAGACCGAAACGATCCTGATCGGCGCCGACGGCAGCCGGATCGATACCGTCTCCGACCTCAACAGTGACGGCTCGGTGAAGGACCGCGTCGTGACCACGACTGCGGCCAACGGGCTTGTGGCGACGATCCAGCGCGACCCGACCGGCGCGGGCAGCTTCGCCCAGACCGAGACCGACGTCGTTCTGCGCAAGGCGGATGGCAGCCAGGTCGAAACCGTCACCTGCCGCAACGCGGATGGCTCGGTACGCTACCGCACGGTGACGACGACGAGCGCCGATGGCTTGTCGAAGACCACGCAATGGGACGACACCGGCACCGGCCGCCATGATCGCACCCGGACGGATGTCACCGTCATCAACGGCGATGGCAGCAGGACCGAGACCGTCACCAACCTCAACGCCGACGGCTCAATCCACGACCAGACCGTGACCACTACGAGCGCCGACAGCCGCACGGTGTCGGTGCAGCGCGTGGCGAACGGCGCGACCTCGACCGAGATCCGGAAGGTGATGGCGGACGGCTCGACCGTGACCACCGTGTCGGATCGGAACGCCGACGGCACGCCCAAGGACAGGATGGTGAGCACGGTGAGCGCGGACGGGCTCACCACTACGGTGCAGCGCGACCCCACCGGGGCCGGCAGCTTTGCCCAGACCGACACTGACAGCATTGTGCTCAACGCCGACGGCAGCCGCGTCGAGACCAAGGAGTCCCGCAACGCCGACGGCTTGCTGCGCTACCGCACGGTGACGACGACCAGCGCCGACGGCCTGTCGAAGACGACGCAGTTCGATCTGGCCGGCGCCAGCCGTTTTGATCAGACCCAGACCGACGTGACCGTCCTCAACGCCGACGGCAGCCGCACCGAGACCGTCAGCACCTTCAAGGCCGACAATACGCTGCTCAATCGCCAGGTGAAGACCGTCAGCGCCAACGGCCTCAGCACCACGACGCAGTGGGACAGGACCGGCGCGGGCAAGTTCGACCAGACCGCGACCGACGTCACCGTGCTCAACCGCGATGGCAGCCGCACCGAGACGATCACCGACCTCAACGCTGACGGCACCCCGCAGGCGCAGACGATCGTCACGACCTCGGCCGACGGCCGCACCGTGACGCGGCAGACGCGCAAGACCTCCGACTCCAGGTTCGACCAGAACCAGACGGTGGTGACGACGAAGAACGCGGACGGCAGCGCGACGCAGACACTGACCGACACCACCGACGACGGCAAGCTCAGGGATCGCGCCGTCACCACCACCAGCGCCGACGGCCTTACCGTCACGATCACGCGCGACTCCAACGGCGACGGCAAGGTCGATCAGACCGAGACCGATGTGACCCAGGCCGACGGCAGCAAGATCCAGACCATCGCGGACTACGATGCCAACGGCAACCTGCTCAACCGCACCGTGATTACCACGAGCTTCGACGGTCTGACACAGAGCACACAGCAGGACGAGAACGGCAACAACACCATCAGCCGGGCCCGCAGCGACGTCACGGTCATCAATCTCGACGGCAGCAAGACCGAAACCATTATCGATCGCAACAGCGACAACACGATCCGCCAGCAGGCGGTGGTGACCACGAGCGCCGACGGCCTCAGCACGTTCTCCAAGCTCGACGGTCAGGGGAAGGGCTTCTACGGCCACACCGAGACGATGACGGTGAACGCCGATGGCAGCACGCTCACGGTGGCCAAGGACGTCGACTCCAACGGCAAGCTGCTGGACGAGACGGATACGATCATCAGCGCGGATCGCCATAGCAAGACCGTTAAGATCGATTCCAAGGGCACGGGCGTCTTCAACTCGGTCGCCGTCTCGCAATCCAACATCGACGGCAGCATCTCGACCACAATCACCGATTACAATGACGACAAGAGCGTCAAGGACCGGGCGGTCACGACCCTGAGTGCGGACGGGCGCACCAAGGTCATTCAGATCGATTCGAAGAATGCCGGAACGTTCGACCTCACCACGGTCAGCGCGATCGGGATCGACGGCAGCAAGACCGTCACCTCGACCAACGTCAACGGCACGGTCGATCGCCGCTTCTATGATTCGATCGGCAATCTCGACAGCGAGACCATCACGGCGGGCAACGGCTCGACGCTGAAGACGGTGTATAAATACGGCATTCCGGTCAGCACCAGCTACACGAATGCGAATGGCAGCGGAGGGCAAGGCTCTTCCGGGCTTGGATCGGCTTACGGCGCGTTCCTTGGCGGCAATTCGATGATTGGGAGCATCGGCCGGTCGTACCTGATCGGCCAGCTTGGCCAGGCGGTTGCGAAGTCGGATGCTCTGAACGAGCTTGCGCGATCGCTTGCCGATTCGACAGGTGCTAAATCTCCGATCAACTCGGCGTTGAGCGATTCCGCGGCGACAACAGGTAATGGCTTCGTCGATGGTGTCGACGGTATGGTCTCGTCCTTGCTGTTGGCAGAGGCTGCGCAGGCTCTCGGAATCAGAGGTTTCGCTGGAACGGTATTCACGATCACCGGATCAGCGATCACGAAGCAGCTTCTGATCAACCTTGAGAATATTGCAAAAACAGCAGTCAACGGCGCCACGCTCGACTCAGTTACGATCGGCGATCTTTTTAAGGGTTTCGACCCCGCCACCTTCTTCACCAACCTGGGCGACGCGATCGGCGGAGCGGCGGGCAGCTATCTCGGCTCCCAGGTCGTGGCACCGACCAACATCATCGGTGCCATTGGCGGCCAGATCGGCAGCACCATCGGAGGCACCATTGGGCTCTCGATCGGAACCGCTCTCGGCGGTCCGATCGGCGGCATCATTGGCGATTTTATCGGCTCGTTCATCGGCGACGTTCTCGGGACCTTGTTCGGGGATCTGTTCGGGCCCGATGGACCGCCTTCGGCCTCCATCACGCTCGGCGTGCTGAATGGCACCCTCGGCGTCGTCGCGACATCTCACGACAATGGCGGCGAGGTCGCCCCGTTGATGGGGATCGCCGGCGCCGTCGACAACATGGTCGATACGCTGATCGGCATGACCGGGGGCAAATTGAGCTTTGCCACTCCGGCCTCGCCGAGTGGTGCGGCGCAGGGCGACGGCTTCCTCGGCAGTGTGCTGGGCGGCGGCATCGGCTTGATCGGCGGATCCGCGGACGTGACGTTCTCCTATTCGGGCAATCAGGCCAGCGTCTACATTCCAGGCATCGGCACCGAAAACCTGCCCACCTCGGGCGATACGTCGGCGGCATGGACGAAGGCCGCGCAGGATAGCGTGTGGGCCATCATTCAGGAGGCGCAGCTGTCGGCCGGCGATCCGATCCTGACGACCGCGTTCGCCGCGGCGCGTGTGCAGGACAGCAATTTCGAGGCCGTTGCCTCCGACCTGCAGGTGGCCAAGGACTACGAGACCTATCTGGACAACACGGCGGCGATCAATCAGCTCATCGCACAGAACCCGGACTCGGCCTTTGCCGCGGGCTGGCTGCTCACCTTGTTGCGGGCCGAGGAACTCGGCCTGACCCAGGTGCCGCACGAACAGGGCTGGACGGCCAATCTGGTCAGCGGCACCGGCTCCGTCGCCGCCGTCGAGAAGGTCTATGACAACAACGGAATCCTGGTCGAGGAGGTCGACTTCAACAAGGACGGCAGCCAGGTCGACCAGCAATACTTCAAGAACCTCACGGTCTCCCTGAGCAACGCGACGCTTCACGATCCGGAGGGATCGACCTGGTCCATCACCGGAAACAACGACACCGTCACCGCCAAGCGGCTGTCGATCGTGAATCTGACGGGCAACAACGACAGCGTCACCGTCACGGGATCGAAGGCAACCGTCAATGTCACGGGGAGCGCGGATGATGTGACGATCACTGCCGGCACCGTCACGGTCGCGGGAGGAGGCAGCAGCGTCAGCATCCACGGCAACAATGATGTGATCATCGGCGGCAAGGGCACGACGCTGACAGTGTCCGGAACCGCCGAGGCGATCACCCTGGATGGCGGCACGCTCATCCTGACCGACGACGGCATCAATGCAGCCATCGCTGGCACCGGCGGTCAGATCACCGTCGCCAACAGCGTCACCGTCGATCTCACGGCAGCGGCGAGTGCGCTGACGGCCGGCTACGGCCTCACCGCCACGGTCGAGGGGGCCGGCTCCAGCATCACTGCGTCGACGCTCGCGCATGTCGTCGCCACAGGGGGCGGCGAGTCGGTCAATGTCGGCGCGACGTCGAGCGTGTTCTTGAGCGGTGACGGCGGCAGCATCACCGCGGGGTCTTCGTCCCAGATCACGCTGAACGGCAACAACGCAAGCATCACGGCCAAAGACAGCGAGCAGATCACCGTCACCGGTACCAACGACACGACCAGGGTCGGCGACCAGTCGACCGTGACCATCAACGGCTCCGGCGATACGACGATCGCGGGGGCATTGGCCGTGATCAATGTCACGGGCTCGGGCGACGTCACCACCGCCGGAAGCGGCCTGACGCTGGTCGTCAACGGCGACGGCAACATGCAGACCGCTGCCGACGGCGCCACGATGACCGTCACCGGCGCCAACGAGACCAACTCGGCCGGCGACAAGGCGACGATCATACAGAAGGGAGCGGGCGGCACCACGACGGCGGGCAAGGGCTCGACGGTGACCGTCACCGGCGACAAAGGCAAGACGAGTGTCGGTGATGGCTCCCATGCCACTGTTGTCGGCTTGTCGGAAGTGGTGGCGGGCGGCATGCAGTCCGTGTTGTCCGTGCAGGGTGACTCGGCGACCGTCACGGCGGGCGATTTCTCGGCCGTCACCGTCACCGGCAACTACGCCTCGGTTACCGCTGGCACCGGCGCTACGGTGAGCACCGCCGGCAGTCGAGAGACGATCACTGTCGGGGCGCAAGCCAGCGTGGTCGCCGTAGGCGGCTTGAATAATGTCACTGCGGTTGGCCTGGGAGCATCGATCTCCTTCAGCGGGCCCGGCAGGTCCCGGTCGACCGCCAACTTGGATGGTGGATCGGTCGTCCTGACCAGCGCTCTGGCGACGATCAATGGTACCGGCAATATCATCACGCAAAATACAAACAGCAACGTGATGATCGTCGGAACTGGGGATGCCGTCGATATCACTGGGGTCAGCAATAGTACCATGATCAGCAGTGGCTCGATTGCCGTCGAAGCCGGTGCCAGTACGGTCGCGACAGGCGACAATGATGCGGCGGTCGTGAAGGCGAACGCGACGCTGAGCCTGACCGGGACCGGAAACTCGATCGACTTCGCGGGGGCCGGGGCAACGGTCACCGCCAGCAATGCCGGCGTCCGAGTCGAGAATGGATCCGGCGGAACGCTGAACGGATCATTCGATACGATCGCCGTCGGTGCCAACGCCTCGCTCAATCTCATCGGCAGCAATTCGAGCGTGACGGTGAGTGGGGCGGGCAGCAGCATCGGCGTGACCGGCACCACGGACTCGATCGCGATCAACAACGGCAATGTCGCATTGGGGGCATCGTCCAGCGTCATCGTATCCGGCGACGGAAATGCAATCTCCGCAGTCGGTCATGACACCGTCATCGCGAGCGGCAAGCATGACAGCGTTGCCGTGTCCGGCACCGGCAACGTGATCGCGATCTCCAACGCGACCATCTACCTCGCCGATGGCGCGGATGCCGTCATCGTCGGCTCGAACGATACGATCGTCGCCGGCAGCAACGCGACCCTCACGCTGATCGGCAACAATGACGGCGTCACGGTGAACGGCGCCAATACGTCGATCGATCTCGCCGGCAACGGCGATTCGATCACCATGAGCGCCGGCTCGCTGACGCTCGAGCCCGGCACGGTGGCGACAGTCGTCGGCTCCAACAACAAAATTCAGCAAGGCAAGGGGCTGACGCAGGGGGACAACGCCATCATCCAGGCGACCGGCAGCGACGGCATCTTCGTTGCTGGCAACAATGCCCATGCGGATGTGACCGGCACCCACAATGTCGTGGTCGTCGGCGACAATTCGACCGCGAACGTGTCTGGTGCCCTGAACCTGGTCAGCGCCGGCAACAAGGCCGCGGTGACCATGTCGGGCAATGAAAACTCCGTCTCGGTCGGCGACGACGCCAATGTCAACATTACCGGGTCGTCGAACATGCTTGCCGCAGGCGCCAACCTGACGGCGGACGAGGGCGGGACGCACAACACCGTGACAGCGACGACGGGGGCGCATGGCATCCTGAGCGGCACCAGCGACCAGCTCACTCTGGGAAACAACGCTGCTCTTCAGGTCACCGGCAGCAACGACGCCTTCACCACGGGAACGTCCTCGTCGGTCCTCGTGACCGGAAGCAGCAACCAGGGAAGCGTCGGCGACGGTTCTTCGGTGACCGTCAACGGAAGCTCCGATATCATCAGCGCGGGCAGCAACGCGACGATCACGGTCGGCGGTGCCCAGGATACAATCAGCGCGGGCGCCAACGCCTGGCTGACGGTCAACGGCAATTCCAATACGGTCTATGCCGGCGACCATTCCAGCGTGTGGCTAAACGGCGCACATGACACGCTGGGGTCTTCGACTGCGGCAAGTGCGTGGGTCTCGCTGAACGTCGCCGGCAGCTACGATCAGGCGACTATCGGCGACAGTGCTAACGTGACCCTGGGCGGGACCAACGCGCATATCGCGGCGGGGGCAGGGTCGACACTGAATGCTGGCGGCAGCACCAACACGGCCTCGCTTGGAGACGCTGCGAAGATCACGCTTGGAGGCAGCGGCAATACGATCTCGGGCGGCAAGACATCGTCGGCCACCGTCACCGGCGCATCGGATACGCTCACGCTGGGCGCCGGAGCGAACGTGACCGTGCAAGGCAACGGCAATACGTCGACAGTCGGAGATGGATCGACCATCGTCGTCTCCGGGTCGCAAGACACAACCACGGCCGGCGCCAGCGCGGCGCTCACGGTGTCCGGTACCGGAAATACTAGCTACGTTGGCAATGGCACGTCGGCGGCAGGGTCCTCGGTCGTGATCTCCGGAAACGCAAATGCGACGACAGCCGGAACCTACACGGCGGTCCAGGTGATCGGCGATTCGAACACCACCACCGCCGGTGCGTCGTCGACGCTTGTCGTCAATGGTGCAAAGAACAACACGACCGCCGGTCCCAACGCCACGTTGACGATCAATGGCAACAACAACGCCGTCGCCGCCGGATATGCCTCATCCGCGACCGTCAACGGGGCGAACAGTCAGATCAACATGGACTATTCGGCCTGGCTGCAGGTGAACGGTAACTATGACACGAGCACGGTTGGCACCGGCTCGACCGTCATCATGGCCGGCAACCACGACGGCACCACCACCGGCAGTGGTTCCAACGTGACGCTGACGGCAACCGCCACCGCCGATCAGGTCTCGCTCAATGACAACACCAAGCTCACCGTGAACGGAGCTGGAAACGCCATCTATGGCGGCGCTGGCGATACACTGACCCTGGCAGGAAGCTCGAATGGTGTGAACGTCGGCACCGGGGCAAGCGTCACGGTGGGAGGTGACAGCAACTCGATTACCGCCGCAGCCAAGGCCTGGATGCTGATCAGTGGCAACTCCAACTCCGAAAACGTGGGTGCTGGGTCAAACGTCACGATCGCTGGAAATGCCAACAACACTCTGCTGGGAGATGGCTCGACGGCGGCGATCACTGGATCAAAGAATTCGACCTCTTACAACGCGAGCGGTGCCAACGAGAACGTGGTTGTTTCTGGAGATAGCAATTCGGTCTATGTCGGTGCGGGAGCACACGTCACGGTAAGCGGCTCAAGCAATTCGACAACGGCGTTGGCGAGCGCTTGGATGTACGTCTCCGGCAATTCAAACGCCGAGACCGTGGGTGCCGGAGCAAGCGTAACAGTCAGCGGTAAAGGAAATCAGACCTGGCTGGGTGACAACTCCGCCGCCGCCATCGGCGGGTCCAACAACATGACATCCTACAATGCGACGGGCTCGAACGAGAACCTGAATATATCCGGCAATTCGAACACGACGACCGCCGGAACGGGTGCTAGTGTCTACATCGGCGGGGCTGGCAACAACACGTCTCTCGGACAGTCAGCCGGCGTTCAGGTGGTCGGAAACTCAAACACGACGACTATCGGCGATGCGTCGACTTTGCTCGTTAGTGGCTCCTCAAACTCCACGACCATTGGCGCTAGCGCGAATGTCACTATCTCCGGCTCCTCCGACAACACGTCAATTGGTGTAAATTCAGCAATCACCGTGAATGGGAGCAGTAATTACACAACAGCGCCTGGATCCGGCGATATCGCTTGGATCAATGGCGGCAATAACCAGCTCTATATGGGAGCAGGAGCAAACGTAACAATGAACGGCAACGGCAACGTTGTCAGAATTGGTGACATTTCCTATCTTTACGTTAACGGTCATGGCAATAATGCTACGGCAGGAAACCGTTCGGCACTGATAGTGACTTCTTCCGACAATTATCTCGTGACGGGTCAGTACTCTGGCTATCATTTTGATAGTTACGCGACCGAAGCGAGCGCGATTCAGTCAGGTGGTGTACATGCGGGATATGGCACTCAATTCTTCGTCGGTAGTGCTTATGTATTCCAAACGACGGGCATGTAGCTGAGGCGGCGCTGATTGATGCTGGTGAAGTAGGGATTGACTGACACTCTATCGGCCAGTCATCCCTCCCAGCCATTCCCAAGACCCGCCAAAATGCTTGTTTAACAATGCATTAGGTGGTGGAATCGTTGCCGGCCATTCTCAGGATGACCCATCCAAACCCGGTCTAGACCGGGTATGAAACTGGGTGTCGGTCCGAGCGGACCGGGTATCGCGGGTGAGTTCATGCTGACTGACGTCCAGATCCGGAAAGCCAAGGCTGCGGACAGGCCCTACAAGCTCACCGACGGCGGAGGCCTCCACGTCTACGTCTCCGCTGCCGGCGGCAAGTGATGGCGCCTGCGCTACGAGTTCGATGGCAAGGAGAAACTGCTTTCGTTCGGACCGTATCCCTCGGTCGGTCTCGCCGAAGCCAGGGACGCTGCCGCAAACGCCAAGCGCTGTCTTCGAGAGGGGCGGGATCCTGCCGTCGAGAAACGGCTGAAGCGCCTCCAAGTCGCCACGAGCCAATCGTCGACGTTCGAGGCGATTGCCCGCGAATGGCACGATCTGAACAAGGGCCATTGGGTCGAGCAGCACGCCTTCGATGTCATCCATTCACTGGAGCGGGACGTGTTCCCGATCTCGGCTCTATTCCGATCAGGGATATCACCGCGGCCAACGTGATCGCGTTCTGCATCACATCGAGGACCGTCGAGCAGGCGATGGCGAGATCGAGCCACGAGTCCATTTGATCGGACCGATAGGACGCCGCACTCTGGCGCTGGCCAAGCTGGCCGAGCATGATTGGGTCGAGGCCGATCGCGTGCAGCTCAAGGCCGGCTCCAGCGCGGAGCTCGCATCCATCCCAGCGTTCACGACCAGCACGATCTACCTCGTCGCCGGGCTCCTGCTGCCGATCTGGAAGCGCATCCCTCAGAAGTCCACGCGGGTCTATCGCCTCCAGACCGATGCAGGCGAGCGCATCATCGGCCGCAAGGTCCCGCTCAGTTGGGTTACGGCAATGTCGGGCGGAGAGACCGGCGCTCGCAGCTGAAGACGCGTTCGCGGCACTCCTGCGCGACGGCGACCCGACGCGCACCGCGCCGCCCCCGCGGGAGCAGCGGTTCGAGCCGTCTCCATTCCACATCGCTCAACCAAAAAGTTGCTACCTCATCAAGGCCTCCCGTGATTCGGACGCCTTGAATCGCAACTCAGCCTGCGCCGACACTCCTAATTGAGTACGGACCCTAGCACCGATTGAGGCGGCGGACCGTTTCGTTGATCGCCATCTTATTTGTGCATCGGGTGCTTCGTAGGTGTCGCGATGCTCGCCGGGACAGCCTCCGATATCGAGAAAGTGAGCCAAGTGTTCCAACCCGACGGCCGATTCTGAGCCGCAAACTCGCCATATCCCTTCACGCCAAGGAACGCCTGGTTACTTCCAATCTGAAAAGCGTAGCCGATCTGTGGACCGATGCCAAAAACCCGCGATCGGAAGCTGCCAAGGACAGCCGGCTGGCCGAAATCGTCTGTTATCTGTTGATAGACGTATCCCACCAAGCCAACAAAGACCTGCTTCGACAGGAACTGAGATGCGCCCCAGTCGAAATGGAAATCGACGCCGCTCTGGTACTGTGTGTCTCGGTTCTTGAAATTATAGGTGAGGCCGCCGACTCCTGATAGTTCAAGTCCGGTGGCGGGATTGAAGTAAGTATAGCCGCCACCGACGTCAACGGCGCCGTGACCAAGGCCGATATTGGCCAATCGGTTGGGACTATAATCGCCTATCGGGATATTACCCGTACCGTAAACGATGAAGTTGTGAACGCCAGTATTCCACTTCAGCTTCGCGGTTGGGTAGAGGTCTCCATACGAGGTGACGGCTTCTTCCAGCAACCCGTTACGCGTGATCGAGATCGGGCCAACCGCAGTTGTGAGTGTGCCTGCTATGCTGGCTGAATTTCGCGCGTAGATGCTGGCCAGCGTCGCCGACAACTGACCACCGAGCACGGGCGTTGCGAATGTATAGGTCGGCGCGATGAGCATCAGGTCGGCTTGCCCGCGCAGGGCCACGTTGAGATCGACTGCAACGGCCGTTGACAATCGTCCGATCTGGACTTCCCGCGACGCGGCTGCTGCTCCTGACGCCCCTGCGTTGGCGTGATAATAGATCGCGGCGATCGACCAGCCCGGCGTGGTCGGCGTTGCCGACATACTGCCGTACAGGCCCGGCAGCCAGTACGAGATGCCGCTTTCGTCGGCGCGTGCGGCCTGCGGAGACAGTAGGGCAACGACGGTAACCGCGACGACCGCTGTCGGTCGCCGCGAGAACAATCTCGATCCGGAATTCAGACTTTCAGGCGACGTCATTGCGGCTCGCTCCAATCCAGTTCTCTACGATTGCAGGGGGGGCGGCCGCACCAGTTCAGCCTTTGGGCACTGATTTGTTGCGGCCGAAGCATCGGCTACTTCCTTCAATCGGAGAGGCCTTTCTTGACCAAGGCGGCCTTTCGAGCCCGCTTCGCGTCCTCAATATCGGCCTTCTTCATGTCGAGCAGATCGATCGTCACCTTCGCTATCTTGCCGGTGAACTTGAACGGGACCTTGTAACTTTCGGTGACGGGCGTCCCCTCGTCGGCACCGACATCAGCGCCTTCATCCGCCGAGAAAACCCCAAACTCAGTACGCTCGATCCGCCCGGTCGCAACGCTCCGACCGTTAACGATGATAGTGCCGAGGCCACCCTTGCCGACGCCACCGCCGTCATACGCGAACTCGAACCGGATTGTTGCCCTTCCGGCGGGCACTGCCTGCTTCGCGCTAACCGTGAACCGTTCCAGGCCGAGGAAGTTGTAGGTGTAGGTCGGTTTGCCATCCTTCAGATAAAGGCTCCAGCCGCCGAACCGCCCGGCTTGTGCAAGGATCACGCCGTTGGCGCCACCCTTCGGAATATCTACTTCGGCCGTGATCGTGTGCGACCGATTCTTGATGTTAATGAAGACGTTCTCCGACATTCCCGCCATGCCTTCGTGCACCGTGAGACTCGTGCGGCCTGCCATCAAATCCGGTCGCCCAGCCAGTGCCGCGTTGGCCCGTTCGAGGGTACGGTCGTCGAGAGGCAACACAGAGTTTGCTTCTGCCTCCTTCATGAAGAGGTCTTGCATCTCCTTCAGCTTGTCAGGATCCTTCGCCGCCAAGTCGTTCGCCAGGCTGAAGTCCGACCGGGTATCGTACAGTTCCCAGACATCCTGATCGAGTGGACGTCGAGGCTTGGTCTCCCAAGCCGCACGATGGATCGTGCCCGCGAGCCATCCGTCATGATAGATTGCGCGGTTGCCGAAGATCTCGAAGTACTGCGTCTTATGGGTGCTCTCCGCCTTGGGGGCGTCGAACGAGTAGACCATGCTGGTGCCTTCGATCGGCACCTGGATGGTGCCATTCACACTCTTAGGCTCCGGCAAACTTGCTGCTTCCAGGATGGTTGGTGCGATGTCCACGACGTGGTGCCATTGTGTCCGCACCTCGTTCTTGGCCCTGATCACCTTCGGCCAATACACCACCATTCCGTTACGGGTACCACCATAGCTCGACGCGACCTGCTTGGTCCAGGTGAACGGCGTGTCGCCAGCAACCGCCCAGCCGGCTGCGTAATGGCTGTAAGTGTTTGGCCCGCCCAGCTCATCGTAATGCTTGAGCACGTCCTGAACGGTCTCCTGCACACCGTTAAAATAAGTCATCTCGTTGAACATTCCGCTCATGCCACCCTCGGCACTCGCGCCATTGTCGCCAACGATGTAGAAGATGAGCGTATTTTCGAGCTGACCGGTGGCTTTGATGGCGTCGACCAAGCGTCCGATCTCGGTGTCGGTATATTCGGCGAAACCGGCAAATACCTCCATCTGCCTCGTGAACAGCTTTTTTTCGTCACCGCTAAGCTTGGCCCAGTCCGCAATGGCGTCCGGCTTAGGTGCGAGCTTGGTGCCCGCAGGAACGACGCCGAGCTTGATCTGCCGTGCCAGAGTCTCTTCGCGTAATGCGTCCCATCCCTGGTCGAACTTGCCCTTATATTTCGCGATCCACTGCTTGGGCACGTGATGAGGCGCATGGGTCGCCCCCGGAGCGAAATACATGAAGAACGGCTTGTCAGGAGTCAGCGATTTCTGCGACTTCATCCAGGCTATGGCCTTGTCCGTCATATCCGTCATGAAGTGATAGTTAGGATCCTTTGGCAACTCGACCTGCGTCGTGCCATCGTAGATCAGTGGGGCCCACTGGTTGGTTTCGCCTCCCATGAAACCATAGAACTTGTCGAATCCCTGGCGGGTTGGCCAGCGATCCGTCGGTCCCGAAGCACTGACCTCCCAGGCGGCCGTCTCGTGATTTTTGCCGAAATGGGCGGTGCTGTAGCCGTTCAGACGCAGCATCTCAGCGACTGACGCAACGTTGTTAGGACGCTGACCGGTCTGGCCCGGAAATGAGGTGCCTGTCTCGGCAATCGAACCGAAATTGTTCACATGGTGATTGCGGCCGGAAAGCAGGGCTGCTCGGGTCGGTGAACACAACGCCGTCGTGTGGAACTGATTGTATCGCAATCCGCCACTCGCAAGTTGTTCGACTGTCGGCATGTGAATTGGGCCACCGAATGCCGACGACTGGCCGAAGCCCATGTCATCAATCAGGACAATCAGCACGTTCGGAGCCTGTGAGGGCGCCTTGATCTCGAAGCGCGGCGGCGGCGCGCCGGCGTTGCGAACATCCAGCACCGTGCTGTGCGGATATGCGGGTTCAGGAATCGGCAGAACGCTACGATCGGTGGGTAGTACGACACCTGGCGGTACGACGGACTGCGCCAAGGACTGCGCCAAGGCAGGAGCGACCATCGCCGGCGCGATGAGCATCAAGGCGACCATCGCACGGATCACGCCTGCCCGACCTGTCAAGCGCACCCTTGTGCTATCTCGATTCGGAGACAGCAATTGATCCGAAGAGTCCCTACACATGACGCGCTCCTGGCTGAATGAAAATGACAATTGGATTGCCTATTCTGTCAAAACGCTTTTGATCCGTTGCGCCGCATCGCGATATGCTGCCGTTCGCGGCGTCTGGGTAGGCAAGCGACGCACGTACCCAGATGATGTCCAACATGATGATCCCGATTGGGCCGACGCTCTTGGCAACGAACAACAGAAGCCAGACCAGACCGAAGTAAACCTGCAAGGCGCGACTGAAAACAGCTCACGTCTTCGCGCCATTGAATTGCTAAATGCATCGGTCGACTGCCATGGCCGGCGCCAGATGCAGCAAAACGCCGAATATTTGAACCTGTTTGGCTTGGGCAGGCCAGCCAAACACTGAGCTGGTTCAGCGTCGACCGACGCGATTGACGGGACCGCCACGATTCATCGGCGTACCGGCACGCACGCCGACACCAGGTGCACCGACGCCAGGCCGTACCACCGCGCGTGCGACCGGTCGCGGTCGCAGAACGACACCAGGCCGAACAATGCATCCCACCGGATATTCGATGTACTGGCAGTACACCACCGCGCCGGCTCTTTCCGTGCTCGCTGCCACAAAGCCGGCTACCAATCCACTTGTGAGCAAGATCGCGAGTGCACTCGATCGCTTCATTGTGGCGTCCTCCAGTTTTTTATCAATGACTAAACTAGCGCAATGAGCGCGACATACATTGCGGAAGATCAAGCCGCTGGCCTAATCATCACATTTGAGCTGAGTTCCATCAGGCCGATGCCGGCCGCAACAGCTCGCTGCACTTGACACCCTCTGGATCCCACCGATGATATGGCTGATGGCCGGCTGACTTCATCTCTATAGGATTGGCTGTTGGCACGCAGGCGGCGCAAATCGACTCATCAACCAGTGGCGAATTTCCCTGCGAGATCGCCAGAGGCATCGTTGCGGGAACCAGAGCCACGACGATGGAACTCGGGATTCTCTGGACTGTTCTGGGCGGCCAGCTCGATGGCAACGACTGCCATTCTGGCTTGGATTGCCTTTCTCTCGCTCGAGAACAAGGCTTCGCCGGCCCCTGAGATTGCTACCTATGTCGGCAGCAGCGCCTGCGCTGGCTGTCACCAGACGGAGGCACGGCTGTGGATGGCGTCTCAGCACAAGGGGGCAATGCAGCACGCCACCGACGGGACGGTGCTCGGCAATTTCAACGACGTGCGTTTTGACTATTTCGGTGTGCAGTCGCGCTTCTTCCGTAAGAATGGACAGTTTTTCGTGGAGACCGATGGTCCCGATGGAGCGCTGGCCGTCTACGAAGTGAAATATACCTTCGGCGTCGATCCGCTGCAGCAGTATCTCGTTCCGTTCCCGGACGGCCGCCTCCAGGTCCTGCCGATTGCATGGGACAGCCGACCTAGTGATAGAGGTGGCCAGCGATGGTTTCATCTCTCGGCAAATGAAGCGATCAAGCACGATGATGTTCTGCACTGGACCAGATTGAACCAGACCTGGAACTTCATGTGCGCGGAATGCCATTCCACTGGTGTGCGCAAGAACTACGATGCGGAGAAGGATCGGTTCGCGACGACGTGGACGGAGATCAGTGTGGGCTGTGAGGCATGTCATGGACAGGGCTCGCGCCACGTCAGTTGGGCGCACGAGCAGCAGAGCTGGTTGCCGTTTGGCAGGCGCCAGGACTCGAGCAAGGGATTGCTGGTGCATCTTGATGAGCGCAACGGCATCACCTGGTCAATCGAGCCTCAGACAGGCAACGTGCAGCGCTCTTCCGAGCCCGCAGCCCTCCGCAAAGAGGTCGAGACTTGCGGCCTATGTCACGCGCGTCGGGCGGCCTTTCATGAAGGCTGGATTCCCGGACATTCATTATCGGAGACCCATGCGGTCGAAGCGCTCTCGCGCAACACGTTCGATGTTGACGGACAGATCCGCGATGTCGAGGAGCCGTATAACTACACACCCTTCAGGCAAAGCAAGATGTATGCGGCCGGCGTCAGCTGCAGCGATTGCCATGAGCCGCACAGCGGAGGGCTTCGCCTCTCAGGCGAAGGTACATGCCTGCAATGTCACGCATCGAACAAATACGCTGATGTGAAGCATCGCCAGCATGCGGGCGTCGACCCCGCGCCGACCTGCATCTCGTGCCACATGCCGACCCGGACCTACATGTCGATCGATGTCAGACACGATCACGCGTTCAGGGTTCCGCGACCCGATCAATCTGTGGCGTTGGGAACGGCGAACGCCTGCAACGACTGCCATCGCGATCAGTCGGCACAATGGGCCGCAGCGGCGATTGAGCGATGGTACGGAGCTGATCGCAAGGGCTTTCAAAGTTACGGACCGATATTTCATGCCGCCCGGATCAACCGCACAGACGCGGCGGCGCTTCTTTCGGAGCTGGCCTCGGATCGGCGCGCGCCGGCCGTAGCGCGTGCCAGTGCGCTTGGCGAATTGGCATCTCGCATGACGCGAGCGGACATTTCAACGGCCCGCGCCGCGCTCGGTGATCCCGATCCTATGGTGCGGCTCGGCGCGCTGGACATGCTGGAAAACGTGCCCGCCGCTGAGATCTGGTCGTTCGTGTCTCCGCTTTTGTCCGATCCCAGCCGCGGCGTTCGCATCAGAGCCGCTGCTCTGCTGGCCAATATGCCAGTCCGAAGTCAGCATCCGGCGGATCGTGCTCGCTTCGATCTGGCGGCGGCCGAGTTCATCGCAGCCCAGCGCTCCAACGCGGAGCGGCCGGAGGCTCGGACCGCTCTTGGGAATTTTTTGTTGCAGCGCGACCGACCGCAAGAGGCCGAGGCCGAATACCGGGCCGCACTGAGGCTAAGCCCGCATTACGCGACGGCCGCAATCAACCTTGCCGACCTCTATCGGCAGCGCGGCCAGGACGGCGAAGGTGAAGCGGTCCTGCGCACAGCGCTCGTGGCGTCGCCGCGCGACGCCGCGCTTTTTTACTCCCTTGGCCTGACGTTGACACGCCTCAGACGGCCGGACGATGCACTCAACGCGTTGGCTCGCGCAGCGGAACTGGAGCCGGAGCGTCAACGTTATGTTTACGTCTACGGCATCGCGCTGCATTCCAGCGGTCGCCGTGAGGCGGCGGTGAGTGTTCTGAAGGACGCCTTGCGCGCCCATCCAAACGATAGCCAGATTTTGCAGGCGCTCATCTCCTTCAGTCGGATGTCTGGGGACGCGACGTCGGCGCTCCGCTATGCCGAGCAGCTTGCTGCGATTGCGCCGAGCGATAAGGAGCTGGCAGCGCTTATTCAGGAACTCCGTCGCATCGCGTCTCCGCCCGCAAGATAGACGCGAGTGTCTGTTCGCAGTTCGGCCGCTCGGTGAGATGCGAGTCGGCTTCGGAGTTCCGGCAATGCAGTCGCGCAGTCTTGGTTTACCGGATGCCATGACGAGAATGACCGCGGATGCCCCGCTGAATTGAACCATCTTCGCAAGTTCGCTGGCCGCGACCACCCCGTTCAGTCCCAATGTCGGCGACCATTCACATCGGTCAAGCAATTAGAGAGACTCTGGACGGCTCGAGGAGCAATTCCTTGGAGGCGCGCAGCTCTTGAACCTGGCGTCGGCTTTCATCCGACGCAATGTGCGGTTCGATCTGGACCTCCGGGATGATAGCGACAGCCGGCTCTTCGGCATCACAACCGAGACCAAATTGGTACCCAGCCAGCTTGTCAGCTGACGCTGGGAACACCATTCGACGCCGTCCCGCGAGGGAGCCACGTGATTGAGTTATATCAATATGATCGCGCCACAAGCGATTAATCAGCAAGGGCTCTCCAACGGAGAATTCCCCGATGTGGACGAAACGCGACTTCCTTTGCTCTGGTGCATTGACCGCGGTCGTAGCTGCGGGAATAAAGCCTGGGCCGGCGCTTGCTGAGATGCTAACGGGCGCGCCCGCTGTACCCAATTTGAAGTATTCAACCTCTATGCCGTCGGGGGTCGCGATACCGGACAGTGTGGACACTCGGTTGGGTAGGCTGAACTTCTTTGGCGGCTTTCCCGATCAAGCCAGCGTCGATAGGCTTTACGACAATCTCGACTTTCAACGAGCTGTTCAAGCCTACCTGCTGGCGCTCCCGGTGGTGAACCAGGTGGGGAACCGCGATGGCATCCTCGCGGTCGGTCCGGCAAATACGACAGTACCGATTTGGGAAACCATGGTCGATGCCCGGACAGTCGAGCTCACCGCCAACAACAACACGCCTTACACTTGGTTCTGGCTCGACCTGCGCGGCGGTCCGCTCGTCGTTGAAGCTCCGCCGAACGTGCTCGGGCTCGCCAATGATATGTGGTACAGGTGGGTCGGTGACATCGGGCTCGTTGGCCCGGACAAGGGTAAGGGCGGAAAGTATCTGGTGCTGCCGCCCGGCTACAAGGGCCGGGTCCCCTCAGGCTATTTCGTCCTGCGACCAGGGTCATATCTCACCTGGATTGCATGGCGCAGTTTCCTGGTCGGCGATGATCCAAAGCCCGGTGTTGATCTCGTCAAGAAGCATACAAAGATCTATCGCCTCGGCGAAACAAATCCGCCAAAGCTCAATTTCGTGGATATGTCGGGCAAGCCATTCAATATGGTAGCGCCCGCAGACTATCCATACTGGGCGTTACTGAACAAGGTTGTACAAGAGGAGCCAACCGACGACGTCGACGCGACGACCTTGGGGTTCTGGGCTTCAGTCGGCATCATGAAGGGTAAGCCTTTTGCGCCTGACGAACGGATGCAGAAAATACTGGCCGAAGCGGCAATTGTTGGCGATGCGACGGCGCGGGCGATCATGTACAGGTGGCGCGGCGCCGATGGCTACTGGTATTCGGATAGAAACTGGCGTTTAGGTTTTGTCGGGGGTTACAAGTTCGAGGAGAACGGCGCGCGATTGCTGAACGCGTATTCCGGCTTCTTCTTCTACGCGACCGGCGTGACGCCCGCGATGGATTCGAGGAGCGTCGGCGAGGGCTCGCAATACCTGGCGATGTTCGTCGATGCCAAGAAGACCGTCCTGGATGGCGGTAAGAACTATCGGCTGCATCTGCCACCGAACATCCCGATCAAGAACTTTTGGTCGGTGATCGTCTACGACAACCAGACGCGCTCGATGCTCCAGACAGACCAGCGCTTTCCTAGCGTAAGCAGCCAGAACAAGAAGCTGAAAATCAACCCGGACGGCTCGGTTGATGTATATTTCGGACCCAAAGCACCCGCTGGCTTGGAGGATAACTGGGCTCAGACGGTCCCCGGAGCAAGCTGGAATATCCTGTTGCGGCTGTACGGTCCGCTTCAGGCTTTCTTCGACAAGACATGGCGACCTGGCGACATCGAGCTTCAATCCTGAGCGAGTTGGCTGCCTTGGGTGGCTATGCCGCCCAAGGCAGCATAGCCAGTTCCTCTGAACGAAGCTCGCGTTGGCTCACAATCGGCCCTATGCCGGCGTGTCTCTCCACGTCTGCTACGGGTCACAGGACTAAACCGCTCGCGCGGTAGGGCACACAGCCGGCAGCACGGCTGAGAGGATGGCGCAACGAGGCAGCCGCTACGGAACAACGACGTTGGTGCGGTGCAGCTTCAACGCGATCGCTGCGCCGCGCGGCCGGAGATACGGACGCCAGCAATCCCGGCGCTACGGTCGTCAATTCGGTGCCGATCAACGCAATGACTGGTCGGCGGGCAGGCGTCACCACCGATCCCGAGACGCCGGATCTCGCCGAGCACAGCGAGTTGCGTCGGTGATCCTGTGTTCACCAGGTGCTCGATCAAGGCCGGGGTCATCAGGGCGACCGCCAGTCGGCCCGTTTCGATCGCTTGGCTCAGGTCGGTGATGTCGCCGCGTGGGGGAAGTACCACTGTCCCACCGACGACCAGTGGCGACAAGAACGACGAAATCAGGCCGTAGCTATAGCTCAATCCGAGACTTTGCAGCGCCTGGAATGGTCCTGACAGCCCGAGGCTGTGAAGACGCTTTATGGCGTTAAAGAGCACGGCTGCGTGGCTCAGCCGAACAATCTTTGGCTTCCCAGTACTTCCCGAAGTCGCGATCAGAAGGAGATCATCGGTCGGGCGACAATCCTCTCGCGTATCCGCAACGTCCCGAGGTCCATCTTGGTTCGTTGGCGCTCCTCGAGGGAAAGCGTGGCGAGATGCGTCCGACACTTCCAGGAGAATCGTTCCATGCCAAGGCGGCGCGCATATTGAAGGAATGCGAAGCAGCCAAGGTTGGGTTCAGGCGTGGCCAAAGCCGTCGCCGCATAGAAATCGGCGTCCTCCCGACCATCAAGATGCAATGCGTAACCGCTTTACAATAAAGCCTCGCGACATTGCAGCCCGACATCGATGTTGCTTTGCGCGAGCGCAGCCGGGACGGACACGACATCCTCACCGCGAGAGGAGTTCGCCTGAACGTGGTCCTCAAGACGAATCAGGACCAGTGCGCTATGGAGGCCGTAAAATCCATGAATAGTACAATCGCTCCATTGAGTCTGATTGCCGAACTATCAGCCGTTCCCCTCGACGACTTCGGATTGATACGCTCTTTGGGCATGTACCTTTCGAAGAGCCTCGAACAGGATTTTCAAGCGGATCTTGTTTCTGCTTTAAAGGTCGCCTTGGAGGAAAATATGAGGGACGTAATGAGCAAATAAGTGCGTTCCCGCAGAACCGAGCGCAGCCCAATGGCACTTGAAGTATGAATCAACACTCGGAAGCCGACCGCTTGCATCTTTGAAAGCCGGCCACCCCGAAATGCGCCGAGACTTGGCGCTCGCCGGAATACAGGGCCGGATGCGACTAAGAAATATATGGTGCGTTCGCGATTGTGAGCAAGCGCGCGGTCGGCTACGCTGCCTGTCCTGCCTCGTAGGTCAGCTGTAGAGGATAATAGATCGCGCCGATCCAGGTTGAACGCGATTGGAATAAAGCTCCTCGCGTCAGTCCGGAAGCTTGAAATCAAATTGCTTCGTTCGTCCGACGACACGCTTTGTCCCATCCCAAGTCTGGCGCCCGCGGTCCACATCTGCCGGCCGTCCGGTGCCACCTCATGCGACCACGTCTTGGAAGAGGCCGCAGGCCGCTGCCCGAGGACGTCATGCGCTCCGACTTGCTCAACGACAGGAGAGTGGCTTGAGTACCAATCTTGGCACTGCAGTTGCGAGGCCCGCCAATGCCATGAGGCAGGCGAGGCCGGATGACGCTGAGAAGCTGACACGTATCGCTCAGGCAGCGTATGGAAAATACGTGCCGCGCATGGTGAAGGCGCCAGCGCCGATGTCGTATGACTATCTCGCCTGGATCAGGGAAGGAAACACTTATGTTTTGGAGCATTTTGGCGAAGTGGCTGCAATGATCACGCTTCTGCCGAAGGATGATCACCTGATGATGCGCAATCTTGCCGTTCTTCCTGCATTTCAAGGCAGGAGACTCGGTCACGCGCTGATCGATTTTGCCGAGGCGGAGGCCAAGCGTCGGAATCTCCCTGAGTTGCGTCTCTACACCAACGAGAAGTTTCCGGAAACAATGCCGTTCTACAAATCGCGCGGCTTCTCTGAAACGCATCGTGCCCAGGTCGACGGATATTCGTTCATCTATCTGTCGAGAACGCTCACCTGATTCTGTCCTCGGCAAGCATCGTAGATCCGATGAAGCGTCCGTATAAGCCGATCAGTCGTTGGCCGGCGGAGAGCCGCGGCGTGGCGGAAGTTAGCTCTCTCCGTCGACGCTCTGATCAAAGCTCGCAGGCGTTCGAGCTTTTGCTCGGCGTCGGGCGCCGCGAGACGTCAAGTTGATCAACGCGGCTGGTGCGTTTCATCGCGGGCTGGTGCGGGCCGGCGGTGGTGGTTGAAACGCGCGAGCTGCCAGGGCTACATCATGAGCATCGGCGTGTTCAGTACGGCTTCGCACATCTCCTCAAGCAGAGGTCGCTGGCGGCGGATCCGTCGGCGGGACTGAACCTCTGATCGGGGCCCCGCACGGTGAAGAAGGAGCCAAACACGGTTGAACATGCCCACTCCTGTCCGGTCCTCGTATCTGGCCCGTCGGTTGTGCCAGCAAAGTCAGCTCTGGATTCGCAAGCCGGCGCGCCTCGTGGGGGCTGACAAAGGGGCGGCAATCAGCACCGACGCAGCCCGGCGTGCCGAAGACGCGATAAGAGGTGCTATTCAGGCAGAGCGAGGCCCTCCCGTGCGAACGCGCGCCGGACCGCAGGCCTTTCGGCGAGGCGCCGCGCATGGTCGGTCCAAGCGGGGAAGTCGGTTGCCATATCATAGCGCAGACGTTGACCGCGTCCCCAGTTCCAGAATACCTGGAGATAGGGATCGACGACACTGTAGGTGTCGCCGAGCGCCCAGGGGCTGGCGCTCAGGCGATCGTTGATCTCCTGCCAGAGCGGCCTGCACGATTCGACCCCCTTCCGGACCACCTCTGCTTTGCCTTCGGGACTGTCAGCATAGCGCTCGGCGCGACTGATATGCGCGTAGGTGACGTGCACGGTCGATGCGAGCCACGAGCACCACTCGGCGCAACGGGCATCCGCTCGCGACTCGGTCGGCCAAAGCCGCGAGGCCGGCGTCGGATGCGTCCCTGCGGCTGTCAGATAGCGCAGTATCGCTGGTGTCTCGGTCAGGATTCCCCAGGGCGTCGCAAGCGCCGGAACGCGGCCGCGCGGATTGATGGCCAAGTAGTCCGGTTCTCGTTGCTTGCCTGCGGCGAAGTCGACCTTGATGGCCTCGAAAGTCAGCCCTGTCTCCTCCAGAACGATATGGGCTGCAATCGAGCATGCGCCCGGCCAAAAATAAAGTACCAGATGGCTCACAGAACTAATCCCCTGATTGGCGTGTTGGTAGGATAGGGCTTCAATGCTTCGGAGTGAACGCCGGCTTCGAATATATTTCGCGCCATATCCGCTTCGCTGATCATCAATGATCGAGACGAATATCGCGTAGCATGTGTGGGCTCATATAACTTCAAAAATCACTATCAAATCGGCGAGGTGCAACCTAGCGTCGGCTCATGACTGCAATTGTTCAGGAGCGTAACGAATGGCCGAGCACCTCGTATCCAGTGATTTCCTGCAATTCCAGACACTCTTGGCGAGCCGTGGATGGGCGGTTCTTGCATCAGGTGAGATCGATGCCGATCCGGCTGTGACGCTTCGGCGGCTTGGGACGATCGTGCCGCAATATGACGGGCGCGTTAGTTTCGATGTCACCTACCGGCCAGGCTATGACGATGCGCCCTATAGTCAGAGCATGAATGCGCTCGGCGCGCATACGGAGGCGCCAGGCTTCATGCCGCCGCCGAAATATCTCGCGCTCTATTGTCACCGGCAGGCGCGTTGTGGAAATGGACAGACGCTCCTCGCCGACGGCATTCGCTTCTACGACGAGGCGCTGAGCCCCGATCTGCGGCGTTGGTCTCAGAACAACGAGGTCGAATTCGTGTCCAGCGCGACACCGGGCGATGAGACCAGGTCATCGCTCCGCGCGCCGATCCGCGCCACCGTCGCAGGCGAGCCGGTGCTGAGGTTCAGCTACAATTTGTTTCGTTACGGCAATGTGAACCCGGATGCGATCGAAGTCAGGCGCGTCGGCGACGATCCGTCCGATCCGCTCGGGCAAATCGCGGAAGAAGGGGAGGCGTTCTTCAGCCGCAACCTGATCCCGGTCCTTATTCCCGACGGCTGCATGCTCGTCTGGAACAACCATCGCCTGATGCACGGCCGTGGCCGCTATGCCGACCAGGCGCGTCACCTCACGCGCTACTGGCTGAGCTGAGCGTTCGAGGTCGCCGTCTCGACGCCGACCTCGTTGCGCGACTTCCGGCATGTTTGACAGAGGATGCGATGATGAATGAGGGGTGTTACCTGGCTTATGGCGTCCTTCGCGACGCGTTGAAGAGCAGAACCACCGTGCCCGTCGCGTGGAGCTGGAGTCGAACGGCCGCTGAGCTTGAGACCAGGGTTGGCGCCGAGATTCGTGGCATCTCGCTCGTGGCGCTGTCGACAGCCGCGAGTGACGCGACGGGCGAGGTCGTTCCCGGCATCTCCTTTGCGGTGCAGTCATTGCCGGTCGACGGGCAGACTCCGCGTCATTCCCATGCGTGGTGGCACGTGTTCGTCGTTCAGAGTGGATCGGGCATCGTCGGCTTCGGTGATGGTCGCGAGGCGATCCGTATGACGCGGAACGACGTGGTGTTGATCCCGGCCTGGTGCGTCCACGAGCTTCGCAATGACGGTGCCGAACCGTTCGTCACCTTGAACCTCAGCAACATGCCGCAGCAGGCTGATCTCGCAAACTTCAGAACGGCTGATGGACGTCAATCATCGTCTTGCACTGATCCAATTGGAAAGGGCCGCACGCATGCTACAGGTCTCTGATCTCCCTCGTACGACCAGAATGCAGCCACATGTCGCGCAACCACCGGAGCGATTGATCTATTACACCAACCATCGCCTGTCGCAGGTGCCGCAGCTCAAGTCTCTGCCGCCGCGTCTGGTTCGAGGCATCCATCTCGCGGCAATGGTGTTTCCGTTCAAGGTCAACAGTTACGTCCTCGACAATCTGATCGATTGGGGGGCGGCTCCGGATGACCCGATGTTCCGGTTGGTCTTCCCGCATCCAGACATGCTGCAGGATGGCGATCGGGAGGTCCTTGATGATCTTCTTGAGCGAGGGGATGAAGTCGCGATCGCCGCCGAAGTGCAGCGTATCCGCGCGGACATGAATCCGCACAGCTCCGACCAGATCGTCAATGTTCCGCTGTTCGAAGGGGCCTCCCTGGAAGGCGTGCAGCACAAATATGACGAGACGGCATTGTTCTTTGCCAAGCAGGGCCAGACCTGCCACTCTTATTGCTCGTTCTGCTTTCGATGGCCGCAGTTTGTGGATTCGGCCGTCGACCGGTTCGAGGCGCGGGACGGAGAGCGGCTCTACGCCTATCTGCGGACACGTCGCGACATCACGGATGTGCTGCTCACGGGCGGGGACCCGTTCGTCATGAGCAGCCGGCGGCTGGCCGATTACCTCGAGCCGCTGCTGGCGCCGGAGTTCTCACATGTGACGAACATCCGTATCGGCACCAAGGCTTTGTCGTATTGGCCGCAGCGATTCTATGTCGGCGCGGAGGCGGAGGAACTGAACCGGCTGTTGGTTCGGGTCGCCGATTCAGGAAAGCAGGTCGCTGTCATGGCGCATGTCAATCACTGGCGTGAGCTGACGCCCGAGCCGGTTCATCGGGCCGTCGAGGCGCTGAGAAGGTCCGGTGCGGTGATCCGCACGCAAAGTCCGGTGCTGCGCCATGTCAACGATGATGTCGCGGTGTGGCGTCGCAATTGGCGCGACCAGGTCGCGATGGGAATGATCCCGTATTACATGTTCGTCGAGCGCGATACCGGCGCGAACCACTACTTCCGCATCAGCCTCGATCGCGCGCTGGCGATCTACCAGGCGGCCGCTGCCGCGGTGTCGGGGATTTGCCGCACGGCGCGCGGGCCGGTCATGAGCGCGGGGCCGGGCAAGATCCACGTTCTCGGCCGGCTTGCGATCGGAAATGACGACTATTTCGTGCTGTCGTTCCTGCAGGCAAGGCGCAAGGAGTGGCTGCATCGGCCATTCCTGGCCAAATATTCTGCAGATGCGGCCTGGATCAACGAGCTCGTGCCCCCCGAAGGCGAAGACGGCTTCTTTTTCGACAGGCCGTACGCCGAGCTCTTGGCGCAGAGAAGCGGCGAACATCGTCTGGAAGCCGAGGAGGTCGGACATGAGTGAGATATCGGTCGCAATCATCGGGGCCGGCTCGCGCGCGCTCAACGTGATCGAACATCTGGCTTGGCGGTTGTCGTCAGACCCGGCGCTTCCCGGTGTCGTGGTGCATCTCATCGATCCAGGCGAGCCGTGCGCCGGCGTGCATGTCGCCAATCAGTCCAGCCAACTGCTCACGAATACGCTTGCGTCACAGGTGACGATGTTCTCGCCGACGAACAGGCTGGAGCCAAAGTCGCCGCCGAGTGGGCCGTCCTTCACAGAATGGGCGCGTCGTCAGGGTTACCGCCGGTTCGGCACCGAGTATCGTCAGGCCGCCGGAGGTGAGGAGATCGGAGAGCTCGATTATCTTCCGCGCGCCATGCTGGGCGAGTATCTCCGCGACGCATTCAGGATGGTGCTGCAGCGAGCGCCGAAAACGATGACGGTGAAACACCACCGGACGACCGCCATCGACGTCTCGGAGCATCCGCGCCGCGTGCATCTCGAAAACGGTGACCGCATCCCGTGGGACGCGTTGATCATCGCGACGGGGCATTGCGAGCTCCAGCCCTCGCCCGAAGAGCGCAAAATCCAGTCGTTCGTGACACGTAATCGGTCGCGAAACAGTCGGCTCAGATACATCGGCAATCCGTACCCCACCTCGCGATTGGCGGAGATCTCCCGGTCCGACGTGGTGCTCGTTCAGGGTCTCGGATTGACGGCGTACGATGTCATTGCCGACCTGACCGCCGGCCGAGGAGGCGGGTTCGTCGAGACAGGCGGCGGGCTGCGCTACATCCGTTCCGGCGAGGAACCGCTCATTCGTCTGTTCTCGCGCCAGTCGCTTCCCTACGGAGCGAGAGGGGTCAACCAGAAGGGGGTCGACGGAGGGCATGTCGCTCAATTCCTCACCAGACCAGGTGTCGACGCCATTCGGGCGCGATCTGCCGCCGGCGGAATGGCGAAGCTCGACTTCCTGACCGACATCCTGCCGCTGATCCGGAAGGACATGGCGTTCGCGTATCGGTGCGCCGAGCAGCGGCGAAAGATCGATGTGGAGGACTTCCGGCCCACGCCGACGGAAGACGCGATCATCGACCGGATCTTCGAGCCGAAGGAGCTGTTGTCTTGCGGCGGACTGAGTGAATTGCGATCACGCGTCGTGAAGTACCTGCGCGACGATTTGGCGGAGGCCGTCCGAGGCAATGTGGACAGCCCGTTGAAAGCGGCGACGGATGCCATCCGGGATCTCCGAGACGGTCTGTCTGCGGCCATCGAGTTCGGCGGACTGACGCCGGAGTCCCATCGTTACGTCGTCGAGGTGTTTGTTCCGTTGACGAATCGGATCACATTCGGTCCGCCCTTGAGGCGCAACGCTGAATTGCTGGCCCTGATCGAGGCCGGCGTGGTCGACTGGGCAGGCGGCGCGGGAGCCCGGATTCGCCTTGATGAAGGTCTTGCGCGCTTCGTGGTTCAGACGACGTTCGGATCGAAAGAGGAGTGCGTCGCTGGTGACGTTCTCGTCACGGCGCGGGTGTTTGGTCACCGACCGCTCGAGGACGTTCGGCCGTTGTCGCGAAATCTGGTGGAGCGGGGCATCGCCAGGCCATTCTGCAACGGCAACTATCATCCGCACGGTCTCGACGTGGATCGCGGCCTGCGGCTGCTGCGAGCTGACGGATCACCAAATCGAAGCATCTGGGGAATCGGCTTCGTCACCGAAGGGCCGCGCTTTCATACCCATGCACTCCCGCGGCCCGGCCGGCGCTCGAGCCAACTCGCCGATGCTGCGCGACTCGTGGATGATCTCCTCGCGTCGTTCGCATCGGGAGCAGCGCCGCATGCTGCGGCGGCTCAAGCTGAAGTCCTGGCTGAAGAAGGGGTGCGGTGATGCAACAAGATGCCCGCTCGCCCCTTGCGCATCTCGGCGGTGCTCTGGGGTTCGGCAAATATATGACCAACGCGATGGTGCTCTGTCGGTACAGCGACGGGACTGGCTGGGAAAAGCCGAGCCTGGTCCCCTATGGGACGCTCGCATTCGACCCATGCGCGCTGGTGCTGCATTATGGCCAGGCGATCTATGAGGGGATGAAGGCATATCGATCCCCCGACGCCTCGATCGCGCTGTTTCGACCGGATCGCAACGCGGCGCGCTTCCGCGCTTCTGCACGGCGCATGGAGATGGCCGAGATGCCGGAGGGCTTGTTCATCGAGGCAGTGAGCACCCTGGTGGACGCGCAACGCGATTGGGTGCCGGCTGGCGCGGAATCGTCGCTGTATCTGCGACCGGTCATGGTCGCCGACGAAGCGGCATTCGGTGTGCGCAGATCGACGACTTACCTGTTTTTCATTGTCGCGACGCCCGTGGACGCGCTCTACCGCGACGGCATGGCGCCGTTCAGATTGATGGTGAGCGAGGACTTTGCCCGCGCGGCGCCCGGCGGCGGAGGAGATGCGAAGACATCGGGAAACTACGGCAGAACATTGATCGCGCTCGAAGCAGCGCGAAGGAGCGGCTTCAACAACGTTCTCTGGCTGGATCCGGTTGAACGTGAGTTCATCGAGGAGGCGGGGATCACGAATGTCTTCGTTCGCCGCGGGCGCGACCTGCTCACGCCGCCGCTCAACGGTCGCATTCTGCCGGGCGTGATGAGAGAGACGATCCTGCAACTGGCCCGAGACTGGGGCCTGAGCGCGATCGAACGGGAAATTTCGGTTACGGAGCTGCTGAGCGGGATCGATGCAGGTGATGTTGATGAGGTGTTCCTGAGTGGCACAGCCGTTCACGTCGCTCCGGTCGGCGTCATCGCCCGGCGGGGGCGCGAACATCGATTGGCGGCCGCCGGGGAGGCGCAGAGCCTGGCGAAGCGGCTGTCGCAGGCCATATCCGAAATCCAGCGAGGGCTGGTCGCGGATACGCGAGGTTGGATGCGCCGCGTCGCCGCGCCGTCAGACTGTCTGGTCCTAAGCGAGCCTTGATTCAAGTCGGTTGCCGCTGATCGCAGGTCACAGCAAGCCTGCGCGACAGGGCGCGTCGCGCAGATCGTCTTGCCCGTCGGCAGACCTGCGTTGCGGGCTGACGGCTGGTCCGCGTCCGTCAGATTCGGTCAGGGTCGACGGGCATATCAAAGCGTTATCACTGAAAGCTCCGGGGGCGCGCTTTCATTCCAGGCGCCGATTAGTAGGGTCGCGTGGCAGAGGAGCAATGATGACGATCGTGGCCGGCAAGTCGCAGTCCGTTGAGACGGCGCCGAAAAATATCTGGACGGTGCTTGCGATCGCCGTTGCGGCACAGACCGCTGGCTCTTTTGTGGCTCAGGGCGTCTACGTGATGGTGCCGATCTGGCGCGAGGCCTTCGACATCTCGTTGGCCGTCGCGTCGCTGGCTGTGACGTTTATGAACGGCGGCCAGATCATAACCATGTTTCTGCTCGGCAAGGCGATCGACCGTCATGGCGAGAGGATCGTCGTCTCCTTGATGATGTTGGGAATGGGCGCCGCCGCCTTCCTATGTGCCGGCCTCGCGACCAGCTTCTGGGCGACGCTGGCCTGCATGACCTTCCTTGGCATGACCTATGCGGCAGTTCAGCCGGGGGGCACACGCGCGATCATCCGTTGGTTTCCTCCGCATCGGCGCGGTCTGGCGACCGGGTTTCGTCAAGCCGCTGTTCCGCTCGGAACGGCGCTGGCGGCGGTGTCGTTGCCGCTGACGGCCTATGCCTATGGGTGGCGCGCCTCGGCACTTCTTCTCGGAAGCGTCGCCGTCGCCGGTGGCGCCATGTTCTGGGCATTCTACCGCGAGCCGTTGGAGCCGATGAGCGCGACGGAGCGGGTCCTGCCGCTGAGAGATCTGCTCAAAGCCGTGGGACAAGATCCGCTCTTTTGGCCGGTGCTGTGGGCTGGCGTAACGATGTCTGCATTGCAGTTCACCCTGACGGCGCATGTGATCGGGTTCCTGTCCAGCGGTCTCGGCCTATCCGTCAAGACCGCGGCTTCCTTGTTCTCGTTTGCCCAGCTGCTTGGAATACCTGGCCGCATTCTGCTGCCGTCGCTCAGCGACCGCTGGTTTCCCGGCCGGCGCATCCGGTCTCTGGCCTGGACGATGATGATCGCGGCCGCGACCGTCGGAAGCTTCGCCCTGCTGGAGGCCGGAACCCCGCAAGCGGCCATCGTGTTGCTTCTCATCCTCCTCGGCGTGTTCGGTATCGGCTGGTTTCCGCTTTATCTTCTGCAGGTTGCCGAAATGGCGCCGCGGAGTTCGATTGCCTCGACCGTTAGCCTGGCGACGACCTTGTGCATGATCGCAATGGCGACCGGGCCGTTCATCTTTGGTCTTCTGGTGGATCAATCCGGCTATGCGGTTGCGTGGATCGCGCTCGTCCTGCCGGTGGCCGTCAGCGCGCTCTCACTGCTCAGAGGTCGGACATTGCGCGCAGCCAGCTGACTCCGGATGTTTGCTTGCCAGCGCGGTGCGCAAAGATCGTCCGGGAATGGCGTGGCGGCAACGGTGCGCCGCACGCGCAATGATTGACAACGCGCAGAATGTCGTCGCGGTGGTCTGCTCGGGCACACTGGCCGCGAAGCGTTCGCCGGCCAAGACCGCCAGCGCGCTAGTCTGCTGTCGGCTGCGCTGCAGTCTGAATCGCGCGAGCGACGGTGAACAGCACCTGTCGTGATGCGGCCGTTCGGGCGTTTGAATGCAGCACGACTTCCCTCTCCGGGAGCGGTGGCAGATGGAAGCGCTGAGTCACGTCGATGACCCCTGCCGGCATCGCGGTTCGGGCCATCGCGGCAATTGCCAATCCCGCGGTCGCCGCGGCGCCCACCGCGATTGCGCCGCCGCCAACGATCGCCTCTCGCCAGCGAATATCGGCCCTCGTCAAGGCTCGTACCGTTAGTTCGCGCACCTGACAGGGCTCGGGCTGGATTGCGATCGGCAACGGCTCCGATCGTCCCACCTTGAGATCGGGCGAGCCAAACCAGGAGAAGCGCTCATTGAACAACCGCTCGCCCGAGCGGCGGTTCTCGCCGTGCCGCAGGATGATTGCGGCGTCCACCTTCCCGCTGTCGAGGAGCTCAAGCAAGCCGCGCGTATCTCCGATCCGGAGATCGAGCACGAGATTGGGATCGTTTCCACCGACCCGCTCCAGTGCCACGGGAAGTCCAGGCCCGACCAGATGATGCGTGATCCCGAGCGTCAGCCGGATGGTTCGGGGAGACAGCGCGGCGAGCGCACGCTTGTAGGCATTCACGAGCTCACGTGCGGGATCGAGAAATCTCTCACCCTCGCGGGACAGGCTCACTTTGCGCGGTGTCCGGTCGAGCAGGCGCTGTCCAAGTCGCTCTTCGAGCCGTTTGATCCTCAAGCTCACGGCGGCCTGCGTCGTGTTCAAGCTCTGGGCCGCAAGTGTAAAGCTCCGCAACTCCGCGGTCAGAACAAATGCTTCTACAGATTCGGGATCAAGCGATGGCATTTGGAGCCATATCCAATCGTAATCACTGAAATCCATTACAGCACGTTTTCGGCGGAGAATTCAAACCGTAAGATGATCGCCCGGCGAGACGAGACATGCGCGCAGGCGGATGACGTGCACTGCAGAGCATCGGTTGCCAAGGATCTCGCGTCCCCGGCATGTCCCCGACCGAATCCGGTCGTGCAAGCCGCCTCGGCCCCATCCAGGGCGCCTCGCGGGATTTCGTGGATTGTCTTCGCCCGACGGTCAGGGGCAGGTGCCGCATTCTCGATGATGACAACGGCCCTTCAGCGATGCATCGAATTGAGGAGCGCAAGGCGACAAGACGACGTGATCGCCAGCGCGCTGTGGGCGAGATAAGGAGCCGGACCGCGCGTGACGTCTGCGCTCCCGACGATGCACGACATGCACTTGGCTCTGCTGAAGATCATGAGCATGTTGCAATCGTCTCAATTCGACGATCGGGGAATCGTGCAGTCCTCACGCGATCGGAATCGTCACCTCATCAGCCTTGACTGATATGCCTGGACAAAGCCGTAATCGGCATTCAATTGATTCCGGCCGCGGCCCGATCACAGCTATCCGATGGCCGTCGACTGAAAAAAACTAAGCGCCTATCCGTCCCTTGCGGAATGTTCTTCCTAAGGGCGATCTCGTTGATTCGATGTCCTTCGAATCAGACATGCCGCACGGCTTGATAGTTGTTGCTGCCGACCATGCCATGTCGGATTAACGAATAGTTGTCCTTCTCTGATACATTCTTAGGTTGCCCAAGATGCTTTCGCGACCTATCGTCTGTGGCTCTGTGAGAGGGGATGCAAGCGATGTTGATCAATCTGTCTCCAACGCCGCCCGATGCTGTCATGCTGGCGGCCAGACTGTTTGCGGAAGACCCCAGGCCTCACAAAGTGAATCTCGGCATTGGCATGTACTATGACGAGGAAGGCCGGATTCCTCAATTGGCAGCGGTGCGCGAGGCTGATCATCGCCTTCGATCGCGCAACCGGCCGTGGCCCTATCTGCCCGCGGAGGGGTTGGTCGATCTGAAGAACAAGGCCATGCCGGTCGTGTTTGGCGAAGACCAGGCGGACGATCTGCGCCGGCGCACGGCGTGGATCCAGACTGTCGGTGGTACAGGCGCCGTTCGCATCGGAGCGGAGCTCGCCCGAGCGATCGCGCCGGACGCGATGGCATCGATCAGCGATCCGAGCTGGCCGAATCACGAAGCAATCTTTCGCGCTGTCGGGGCCCGGGTTTCGAGCTACAGATATTACGACGTCGAATCCTGCGACATCGATGTCGACGGCATGCTTGAGGATCTCGGTCGTCTTCCCCGGGGGACTGTCGTTGTGCTTCATGGGTGTTGCCACAACCCGACGGGATTCGATCCGACGCCGGCGCAATGGAATCACATCGCGCAGGTGCTGGCGGATCACGGCCTGATTCCCTTCATCGATCTGGCTTATCAGGGATTTGGCGAAGGGCTTGAGGCCGACGCTCAGTCGGTTCGCATCATCGCGCAATCGTGCAATCTGATTTTCGTCAGCGTCTCTTTCTCGAAATCGTTCTCTCTTTACGGAGAGCGTGTTGGATTATTGTTCGTGGTTACCGAGAGCGAGGCCCAGGCGGCACTCGTCGGCGAACGCGCTCGCGCGGTCTCACGGGCGTTATATTCCAGCGCGCCAAGCAACGGAGCTCTCCTCATCGCCGAGGTTCTGGGCGATCCGCAATTGAAGACGACGTGGATCGACGAACTCGATGCCATGCGCCGGCGTATCCTGCTGATGAGGGCTGAGCTCGTCGACCAGCTCGCTGGCGGCAATCGAGGAGCAAATTTCGCGCCGATCAAGGCGCAGCGCGGGCTGTTCTCGTATTCAGGCCTGACCCGCACCGAGATCGAGCGACTGAGAGTCGACCACGCGATTCACGCGGTGGGCGATGGGCGGATCTGTCTGGCGGCGCTCAATGCGGGGAACCTTCCGTCGGTCGCTGCCGCAATTCGACAGGTTTCGAGCCGGCATTGACGGCGCCCGTGCAGTTTTGTCGCAACTTTAGGTCGAGTAAAGTTAATTTTGCCCGAGTTCGGACAAGTTTTTGCAGGAGATGAGTTCCGCGAAGGAGAGTGACCGTCAGTCGAATGGTGGGGCGGTCATAGAACCTGTTTCACAATTGATCATCATGATCGAGCGGTCGCTCCATCAGCGGGAGCGCGAGCGTGACGATCGAAATGCTCCGGAGGAGCTTGTGCAGAGTCTCGACAGATCGCTTTTGAAGCGAAGAGCCAAAGTATATCCAACTCTTAGAGAAATGTGTCTCGACTATGCATTCTGGCCGCGGCAGCAGCTGCATATCGAGGATCTCGCCGCTCTTCTGTCGTCGAGTGCGACGCCGGTCCGGGAAGCTCTCGCCCGCCTGGCTGGGGAGGGCCTGATCGAGGCGCTGCCCAACCGCGGCTACGTGGCGAAGGCGCTCTGCGAAGATCAGATGCGCGGCAATCTCGATCTTCTCTTCACGCTGCTGACGGACGCAATTGCACGGGCGAAGCCGGAGCGCTGGCCCATCCGGGCCGAGCAGGGCGGTTTGGACGAGCAGGATCTGTTCCGGTTGGCCGATGCGAACTTCATGAATATCGCGCGCCTGCCGGACAACGACGTGTTGTGTGAGCACATTGTCCGGCTGATGGAGCAGACGCGCTTCGTCAGGAGGCTGTATTTCGAGGACGACAGCGGCCGTGCGGAGATGACGGAGCCGATCAGATGGCTTCGTGACAGCCTGGTCACGCACGATGCGATGTCCGCGAAGCAGGCGCTGGACGATCAGATCCGTGATCTTCACGAACGCCTCGGTGCGCTGATCAAAGAGGGGCGCACGCGCTCGATGACTGTCAACCGTGCGCCCATGCTCGTTCGAAGCGTCGGAGCGATACGACTCCCCACGGCTTGAGCAGTCGTCGTGGGCCCCAGACGCGGGTGCGCCTGGGCCCATCTGTCTGCGTTCATCGGTCGCGTTCATGGCGGCAAGGTCAATGGCGATTGGACTTGAAATGAAGCTGCATATGGCTCTGGCTCGACGCGGGGGGAAGCATCGCCGATGGCCGGTCCCGGTGTGCCACTCACTTCCCTACGCGGTGATGTGCCGTCACGGCTCACGCGCTGCTTCCGCTGGCGCCTCGTCGGCGGCAGGAGTCTCCGATCAACACGTCTCGAACCCGTTCCCGTCCGGTCATATCAGCAGAGCGCACGGCTCCGTTGGCGATCGCGGTCACCAACGTTTGGAATATACAATCGCAGATAGCATCAAATATTGCTTCCGATTGTCAGCAATCGTCTCCTATATGGAGCAGCCGCGTGCTGCATTCGGGCGGGCTTCATCGATCTCGACCAGCGCTGCGGCGGGGCCTGCTGTGGAGGTCCGGCGCGGCGCAGGTCTGAGCGCGTCGGAATTCGGTCGAGCGAGCCATTGAAGAGGCCGCAGTGCCACCTGACCATCGATCAGCACCTGGCCCAGGTCGGAAGGGAGAAAGTGAAGCATGTCGCTCAGGGTCGGAGATTACGTCCGCTATGCGGATTATCGCGCGCATTTCGACGCCGACGTCGCTCGGCCTCCCGTGCTGTGGCGAAGAAAGGAGCTGCTCAAGGTTCTGGATGCAGCTGATAAGGACGAGCGCGGGACCGTTGCTCTCTCGAGCACGGGAACGATCGATGGGCTCACGATCATGGACGGACTCTCGATGACCGTTCAGGTCGTGCCGGCGGGATCGTCGACGCGGCTGCACTCTCATTCATGGTGGCATCTCTTCATCATCCAGTCCGGCCATGGTGTGGTCTGGTTTGGCGACGGCGGCGATGAGGCGCCGGTCCAGGCGGGAGACCTTCTGCTCGTGCCGGCCTGGAGCGAGCACGCGTTTCGGTGTTCATCCGAGGATGCCCTGGTAATGGCCGTGCTGGGTAATCTGCCGCAACAGGCGCGGCTATCGAACAAGCTCGCTCGCGAGCCGGGGGATCCAATGGCGGTCGGGAAACGCGCATGAGTGAGGTCGATCAGTCGCTTCCGCAAAAGGCATCGTGGCAGATCGGGTATCGCTGGATCGTGCTCGTCGTTGCGTCGATGGCGCAGGCAACCGCCTCGGTCGTGTCGCAGGGATCCTATGTGATGGTGCCGTTCTGGCGGGAGGCGTTCGTCCTGAGCGAGGCGCAAACCGGGGCGCTGCTTGCTGCCATGAATGGAGGGCAGATCCTCTCCATGATCCCGCTGGGCACGGCGATCGATCGTTATGGCGAGCGCGTGGTCGTCGGCGTCACCATGCTGGCGATGAGTGCCGTATCATTCGCGATCGGACATTTTGTCGACAGCTATGTCGGGCTTCTGTTTGGTCTGGTGGCGCTCGGCGCGTTCTACGCATCGGTGCAGCCTGGCGGCACGCGCGCGATCCTCAAATGGTTTCCCCCCAGCGAGCGCGGCTTCGCCATGGGCATCCGCCAATCCGGCCTGCCGCTGGGAACGGCGGCGGCGGCATTGCTGCTTCCGGCGCTTGCAATCAGTGCCGGCTGGCGCAACGTCACCCTCGTGCAGGCCGGCATCGGCATGGCCGGTGCGCTGCTTTTCCTCGCCCTGCACCGCGATCGGGATCTGCCGCCCCAAGGTGGCGCAAAGGGGCGCATTCCGTTCTTCGCTCTCCTCAAGATCATCAACGAGACACCTGGATTCAAGGCGACATTGGCCGCCGGCGCCATCATGGCGGGATTCCAGTACACCTTCTCGACCTTCGTCGTCGTGTACCTCGCGTCGGCCGTCAAGGCGCAGCTCCTGACGGCTTCGTCGCTATTCGCGCTGACTCAGATCGTAGGCGTAGTGGGACGCGTATCGCTGGTCTCGATCAGCGACCGGCTCTGGCCCGGGCGGCGCACCCGAACGCTGCGCTGGCTGATGATCTCCTGCGCGGGTCTCACGCTGTCCCTGTTGATGCTGCCCGCTGGGGCCTCGACCGGCCTGCTGGTGCCGCTATTGGCCGCCTTCGGTCTCGCCGGCATCGGCTGGTATCCGGTCTGGCTGCTCCAGGTGGGCGAAAATGCACCGAAAGAGGCGGTGGCTGCGACCGTGAGTTTCGCCATGACGCTCAACCTCGTCGTGATCAGCCTCTCGCCGCCGCTCTTTGGATTGATTGCCGATCTCGGCGGGTATGTCGCTGCTTGGATCGCGGTTGCGGTCGGCGTGACGATCGGCGCGCTCGCGCTGCGTGAGCGTCGGGTCCCCGTCGCATGACCGACGCGCGTGACCGCGAGGCATCGGGCGTTGCGCGGCATTGAGGGAGTGCCGCTCGACGGGGAGCGCGCGCGAGAGCTGTGAGACCGGCGCCGGCCGCGCGCAAGTCTGCGGCGGCGGCGCTCGTCTGTGCGATGCGCAGACGGCGCGCGGCCTCCGATGACTGCGGATGCGTTCGCGCGACACGGCTTGAAATTCACAACCCGCATTCACAACCTGCACCAGTGAAGCTCGGTCGCCATTTGCGCTGGGACATCTGCTGCTGTCGATGGCATTGAGCTGCAGCCAGCGCCGGCGAGGTGCGGGCGGATCGCCATGATGTCGCAAACGCGCGTGTCGTTGGTCGCGAAGGTCGAACTATATATTCGCTTCGATATCAGGCGATCACAGCACCGGACATCGGACGACAAATCCGCTGGGATCGACGCTGCATGATAGAGCCAGATATAGCTTCTGAACGGTTCGCGGCCGTCTTAGTCTTGCATCAATGGTCTTGATGGACGTCGTGGTCCGATCTGATGGAGTAGACTGGTGTACGAGGTTTTTGCGCTCCACGTGGCGTCCGATCCGCATCGTACGGTGGGGAAGAACTTCTTTTTCGATGCGCTGCCTGCCGATGTCGATACGGCGATGCCCCAGGATTATTTCTTCTGGGTGATCCGTGGAGATGATCGCGCCATCGTGGTCGACACGTGTTTCCTGGGCCGTGCGGCTGAGCGCCGCGGCAGGGTGATGCACGCATTGCCAGGGGTGCTGCTTCGTGAGCTCGGGATCGCGCCGGCGGGTGTCACGGATCTTGTCATGACCCACCTGCATTGGGATCACGCCGGTGCGCTCAGTGAGTTTCCGAATGCGAGAGTGTTCGTGCACGATGAAGAGCTCACCTATTGCACCGGTCCCGCGATGCTGTATCCGCAGGTCAGCAAGATCTACGACGTCTCCGATATTCAGAACGTGTTGGGGCTGCTGTTCGCCGGGCGGCTGAGGCTCATTTCCGCCGATCGGGAGACGCTGTTCCCTGGCATCGTGGCCGCGAAAGTGGGCGGGCATACGCCGGGGAGCCTGGCGCTGCAGGTGACCACCGAACGTGGCGTCATCGTGCTTGCATCGGATGCGGCGCACTTCTGGGCCAACTACAGCCGGCGGAGCCCATTTCCCATCCTGGATAGTTTCCCGCAGGCGCTGCGTGCCTTCGACGATATCGAACGACTTGCGCTCGGCGAGCTGCATCGGGTCGTCCCCGGTCATGATCCGCTCGTGCGTTCGGCGTTTCCGTCGTTGGGTCGGAATGAACGGATCAGTTGTCTTCATGAGCGGCCGGTCGCCGACATTGCCTCCCTCGTGGCGGCTCAGTTCTCCTGAGAGAAGGCGCCCCCGCATTCACGACGCCGGCACGCAGCGCGAGCCGGGTCGGGCCGGTGCGGCAGGAAGACGGCTTCAACGGCGCTTCGCAGATCGAGAGCGTGCGCGTTGGCTGCATGGCTCAAGCGAGCATCGGAGATGACGGATGAATGACGCGTATGAGGTGGACACTGTCATCGTTGGAGCGGGCATCGTGGGGGTTGCGCTGGCTCGGGAGCTGGCGTCCGCCGGGCGCGACGTGCTGGTCATCGAACGCGAGAAGCGCCATGGGCAACATCAGTCGTCGCGCAACAGCGGGGTGATCCATGCCGGATTCTACTACCCGTCCGGCAGTCTGAAAGCGCGTCTGTGTCGCGGGGCCAATCGGGATCTCTATCGCTACGCGGAGAGCCGGGGCATCCCGCACAAGAAGGTCGGCAAGCTTGTCGTCGCGGCAAACGCAGATGAGGTGGTTGGCCTGCAGCGGCTCGCCGCCCGTGGCGCCGAATGCGGGGTCGACGGACTCGAGATTCTCGATGCGGACCAGGCGCGGCGGTTGGAGCCTCAATTGTCGTGCTTCGCGGCCATTCTGTCGCCGTCGACCGGCGTCATCGATCCGCTGGCCTATCTGTTGTCGTTGCGCGGCGAGGCCGAAGCCGCAGGTGCGTCATTCGCGATGAGCTGCCGTGTGGTGCGAGGCGAACTGGGGACTGCTGGTTGGCGGCTCTGGCTGGCGGCTGAGGAGGGCATGGTCCAATTGGAGTGCCGGTTGCTGCTCAATTGCGCGGGCGTTGAGGCGCCGATGCTTGCCGCTTGTCTGGAAGGTTATCCTGCCGACCGTGTGCCGCCTCACTATCTGGCCAAGGGGCACTTCTTCACCTGCACGGCTCCTGTCCCATTCAACCGGCTGGTTTACCCCGTTCCCGGCAGCGTCGGTCTTGGTGTTCACTTGACCCTGGACGTGGACGGCAGCGCCAAATTCGGCCCGGATGTCGAACTCGTCGAGCGGATGTCCTATGACGTGCCGCCGGCGCGGGCCGAAGGATTCTACGATGCAATTCGAAAATTCTGGCCCGGTCTTCCCAACGCGAGCCTTCAGCCGTCCTATGCGGGGATACGCGCCAAAATCGGCTCTGTTGGCGCCTCCCAGGATTGGGTCGTCGACATGCCGTCCGACCATGGCGTTGGAGGGCTCGTCAATCTATTCGGCATCGAATCGCCTGGCATGACGTGTGCCGTTGCGTTGGCGCAAGAGGTATCGCGGCGGCTTCGCGTCGAGTCTCTCCTGTGACGAGGATTGGACGCGAGCTTCCGAGGGATGTCGACTTGGATTCGAAAGCGGCGGAAGCCGGATTGGAAGCATCGCCGGCCGCTTCGCAATCTTGACCGCGCGAGAGATCCTGTTCATCGCGATCGGTGGATCATCGCTCTGAAAGGCCAGCTCTAACCTGATCGACAACTCAGCACCTGTCCTGCCTGCCGTCAGGCGGCGCTGGCGAGGTGCAGCTATCAAGTCCTGTGCTGCGCGCATGAGAATGCGCCGAATGCCCTGCCGGCATCGATAGATGCTGCCTAACATCGATCGTGCTGCAATCATCTCCGAGGCCGTGTGATCCCATTCATGCCGTGGCGGGGGTGGTCGCTCGATCCGTTTCACCGAAATGTCACTTTCGACGTCGTGAGTTCACCGCAATCGAGCTCGACAATCATGCTGAGTTATCGCGAAGCGATGCCTCAGCTCGGCTGTGTTGCGTAAGGCTCAGCTGAGTGCCGCCATCGCCGAGATGAGCCTAAGGCGTCCTCGCAGCGGCTGACTTCCGCCGGGAAGGCCGTGCGCATAGGCGCGCTCCGGGAAATCGGTCCCCTGCACGCAGCAATCAAATTGAGACAGATTCGATGCACGCAACTCATCGGCGTGGCATCTGTTTGGCGGCATCTTCAAATGCGCTGCATCGTTTAGACATCGTCCGTCTCCGGGAAAATGCCATGCGTACATTCGGGAAGTATGTCCCGTGGCGCGCCTTAGGATGAATCTAAACGATAGGGTCAGATAATTAGATGATCGATCGTCGAGGCATTCTAATTAGTCGCGAACGCATTTGCGTTGCGGCCGCTCGAATGTCGCCCTAAGCAAAGCGGTAAAAAAGTAAGGGCAATCTGTGATCGGTTTGTCGGCGTGAGAGCTACCTTAGCGGGTAAGTTTCTAAGGAAGCCGACCGCAGCGTGATCTGCGTCATCAGAAGCAGATGCCGAGTCGACTCGTTATCCGCGGTCACCGCAGGCCGATCGTGGGATCAATGCGGCATGCTGGCCTGTGTTGGGGAGTTTGGTGGGAATGCGGCGTACTCGCGTGGGGGGAGCAGTAGCTCCATTTGTTGCGACTTTGTTGGGTGGAGTGACGTTGTTCGAGATGCCCGCCCATTCTCAGCCGCAGGCTGAAATGGCGCTGCCGCCCGTGACGGTTGATGCCCCCACGGCTCGGTCGACTCGCGCCGTGCCAGCCAAGCGGCCTCCCGCACGCACTCGGTCCGCCTCGCGGCGCAACGCGCCGCCGCCCCCGTCACGCGCTGATCGAGCACCGGAGGCGTCATCGCCCGGCGTCGCGCCGGCCTTTGCCGGCGGTCAGGTCGCTCTCGGGGGACGCGTGGGGCTGCTCGGAAATGTCCCTACGATGAAGTCGCCCTTCAATGTCGCCAGCTATACGGACAATTTGATCCGGGACCGGCAGGCCGCGACAGCGGCGGATGCGCTGATCCTTGATCCCTCCGTGCGCAGCACTCATCCGGGCGGCGGTGTGCTCGACTCCTTCAACATTCGCGGCTTTCCGATCGGCGAAGGCAACAGCGGGGAATTCGCCTTCGAAGGCCTCTACGGAATCGCGCCGACCTATCGGCTGTTCACCGACTATATCGAGCGCATCGAGGTGCTCAAAGGGCCTTCGGCTGCGCTGTCGGGCGCCGCGCCGAATGGCGGCGTCGGTGGTGTCATCAATGTCGTGCCCAAGCGCGCCGGGGAGGATCTGACCCGCTTCACGCTGGATTACGGCTCGACCGCCCGATTCGGAGGGCAATGGGACGTCGCGCGACGCTATGGTGCCGGGCGGGAATGGGGCGTGCGCGCGAGCGGCAGTCTGCGGGGCGGTGATACGCCGATCGACCGTCAGTCTGAGACGACCGGCGTTGGCTCGCTTGCCCTCGACTACCAAGGCCAGCGCTACAGGTCCTGGCTCTATCTGCTCGCCCAGACCGATCGGTTCGACGCGCCTGTACGGCCTTTCTTGATGGCTCCCCGCCTGCAGGTGCCCACGGCGCCGGACGGCAAGTTGAATGTGACCCAGCCTTGGGAATGGTCGCACATCGACGACAAATCCGTGTTGTGGCGGAACGAATATGATCTGAGCAACCAGGTCACGCTGTTCGGCGATATCGGCGGCTCGCGAACCGATGTGTCACGCTTCTTCGGCCTGCCGACGATCATCAATGCTCGTGGCGATACCACGTCGACGCCGCAATTCTTTGGGCTGAACATCGATCGATATACCTATGATGGCGGATTCCGCGCGCGATTTGACACCGGAATTGTTCACCATGCCCTGACTGTCCAGGCTTCGGTCTATCATGACGAGCTGTACCGGCGCTTGACCAACGGAACGCTTGTCACCTCGAACATCTACAGTCCGAGCCTCGCTGCCACGCAGTTCGCGAACGATATGCCGGGGCGTCCAAGGCTCTCGGACAGCACGCTCACTGGCGTGTCGGTCGCTGATACGCTGTCGGTGCTCGACGAGCGTGTGTTGTTGACCCTGGGCGTCCGGCGCCAGGGTATCGAGGCGAATAATTATCTGTCCAATGTTGGAACGCTGACGTCGTCCTACGACAAGAGCGCGACCACGCCCGTGGTTGGCCTCGTGATCCGTCCCTTGGAGCACCTGTCTCTGTATGCAAACTACATCGAAGGCCTCAGCCGCGGTGACGTCGCGCCGCAGCAAGCTTCGAATTTCGGCGAGGTTCTCGCTCCCTATGTCGCAAGACAATATGAGGCCGGCATCAAGGTCGATTTCGGCCGGCTCGCGACCACTCTCAGCGGCTTCGAGATCTCGAAGGCGAGCGGGGAGCTGTTTGCGGGGCGCTTCGCGGCCACCGCCGAGCAAAGGGTACGGGGGATCGAGCTCAACGTTGCCGGCGAACTCACGCAGAGCGTCCGCGTGCTCGGAGGCTTGGCGATTCTGGATGGGACCCTGACCAAGAGCGCGGTCGCGTCCAATGTGGGCCATACGCCTATCGGCGTTCCGAACCTGCAGGCCAATCTTGGCCTCGAATGGGACCTGCCGTGGGTCGCAGGGCTCACTTTGAACGGCGCCGTCATCTATACGGGCAAGCAATTCATCGATGCGGGCAACAGCCAGTCCATTCCGGATTGGACGCGGCTCGACCTCGGGGCCCGCTACACAACGATGATCAACGGCAAAAAGACGGTGCTCCGCGCGAATATCCAGAACGTGACCGGGGAGAGCTACTGGTCAAGCGTGGCGTCATTCGGGACTTTCTTCCTCGGTGCGCCGCGCACCTACCTGCTGTCGATGAGCGTGGACATGTAGTTGCCGCGTTGCTCGTCAGCCGGAACGTAAGCGAAGCACGATCATGGACACCGCAACGATCCGTTTGCGGCTCGGTGAGGCGCATGGTCGTGCCTCGCCTCCTCCATCGCTGCGCGGGGCGCCACGGCTTGCCCTCGCAGCTGGCGCCTCGGGGCAATGTCGCGGCTCTGCTCCAAGGACGTGGTGAACAACGGCCGCCCACTCATATGGAGATCGAGTTGATCGAGATGCAAGTCCGCCTCGTATCGCCCGAAAGCTTGATTCCAACCGAGGACGTCGATCCCGAAAGGGTCATCGAGCTGCAGGCGCAGATCCTCCGCCAGGGTATCTGGACTGTTCCCATTACCATTGAGAAGGACGCGCTGTTCGTCATGGACGGCCACCATCGGCTCACGGTGGCACGTCGCCTGCGACTGGCGTTCATCCCGGTGGTGCCGCTGGACTACACGGTCGTGCGGTTGGAGAGCTGGCGGCCGGATCTGACGATCACACCCGCATGCATCTTTGCGATGGCGCGCAGCGGCCGGACCTTTCCATGCAAGACGACGCGACACATCGTCGACCAGGGCCTGCCGAGCTGCAGCCTCTCGCTGGAGGCCTTGCGCCATCCTGCGCCGGCCAGGCTTGCACCAGCTGACCTCGAGAGAGCCGGGTGATGCTGTTGCACGGCCACAAGCTTGGCGCATGTTTGCCGCCTCTTCTGAGGTCCGGCGCCCTGGCGCTGCTCAACGAAAACGGCGCGCTCCTGCACGGCTGGATCGCGCATCATGGCTCCCCAACCCATCTGATCTGGCCTGAAGAGCTGCAGAGCAACATCGCGTCGCTCAAGTGTGTGCTGCAGGATAGCGGCGTCGCGCACGCGATCTATTATGGAGCGAAGGCCAATAAGTCGCCGGCGCTGTTGGCCGCCGCGCTGGGCGCGGGCGCAGGCATCGACGTGTCGAGCCTCTATGAGCTGCGCGAGGCAAGGCGCCTCGGTGCGGACGGCGCGCAGATCGTGGCGACCGGGCCGGCAAAGACGGCCGCGTTCCACCGCGAGCTCATTGCAGCGAACGCGCTGATTTCTGTCGATTCGCCCGAGGAGCTCGACGATCTCATCGGCAGCTTGCCTTCGGACGAACGCGAGCCGGTCTGCCCGGTGCTGTTGCGGTTGCGCCCTCACAGCCAGGCGCAAAGCCGCTTCGGCATGCCGGCCGCCGCCATTCGGCGTTGCCTGGCGCAGATCGCGGACGAGCGCAGATTGCGCCTCGATGGGCTGCACTTTCACTTGGGCGGTTATGATTGGCCCTCGCGCGCGCAGGCGATCGACGAGGTTGCCGGCCTGATCGGCGAATGCCGCGCACGCGGTTTCTCGCCGCGGATGATCGACATCGGTGGCGGGCTTCCGGCCCAGTATGTCGATCATGACGTCTATCAGGCGCATCTCGCGGCACAGGCGCCCGAGGATTATCGCACGCGCGAGGTGCCGGCTTCGTTCTATCCCTATGGCGGCAGGCTCTCTGCGGCCACTTGGCTGCGCTGTCTGCTCCGTGCTCCGCTGGCCGACGGCCGCAGCATTGCTGACTATCTGACCGATGAAGGGCTGGTGCTGGCGATGGAGCCGGGGCGGGCGCTGGCCGATCACGCGGCGCTGTCGGTCTTCCGAGTGACGCGCGTGAAGGCACTGGCCTGCGATGCGCATGTCCTCTTCGTGGAGGGCAGCAGCTTCAGCGCATGCGAAACCTGGTTCCGATCCGAATTCCTGGTCGACCCGATCCTGATTCCGCACGACGCGCGCCCGGCCGGCGCTCCGCCGATCAGAGCCTATCTCGCGGGACATAGCTGCCTGGATGACGACGTGCTCTCCAACCGCTGGCTGACCTTTCCGGTCGCTCCGCAAGCAGGTGATCTTCTCGTCTACGCCAATACTGCCGGCTACCAGATGGATCTGCTCGAAAATCAGTTCCACCGCCACCCGATGCCGAACCGCCTCTGCGTCGCCCAGGACGGCAAAGGGCAACTCACGCTGATTCCCGATACATAGGAGAGGCACAATGCTCTGCACGACCGTAAGCCAGCTGATCGGCCAGACGCCGGTGATGCCGATTGCCGTTCCGAACAGGAATGCCAGCCTGGTGCTCAAGCTCGAGAAGAACAATCCGGGCGGCTCGATGAAGGACCGGATGGCGCGCAGCATGGTGCTTGCCGCGCTCGAGGACGGCCGGCTGCCGCCGGGCGGCACGATCGTCGAATCCTCATCCGGAAACACCGGAATCGGATTGGCGATCATTGCCTTGGAATTGGGCCTCCGCTTCATCGCCGTCGTCGATCACCACGCCGCCCCAGACAAGATCCGCATGATGCGGGCGCTGGGCGCCGAGATCCGCTATGTCGAAGGCGACTACCGGGAGGACGAGGTGGCGGTGGTGGCGCGGCAGCGGCTGGCGGCGCAGCTCGGTGCCCAGCTTCCCGGCGCCTTGTTCATGAATCAGTCGGACAATCCGGCGAATCCGGCCGGCTATGCCGGCTTTGTCGAGGAGCTTCTGACGCAGCTTCCGGACGGCGTCGACGCCTATGTCGGTTGCGTCGGCACCGGCGGTTCGATGACGGGAATCGCGCAGCGATTGAAGAAGCTCAATCCCGCGGTCCGCACCGTCGCCGTCGAACCTGCTGGCTCGATCGTGTTCGGCAAGCCCGGCCATCCCTATTATCAGTCCGGCACGGGAACACCGGCAGGAGACGACATCGGCAAGGTGCTCGATTATTCGTGCATCGATGAAGGCGTGCAGGTCACCGACACGCAGGCGTTCGAAACGGCACGATTCATCGCGCGCCGCTACGGGCTCCTGGTCGGAGGATCGACCGGAGGGGCGATCTACAAGGCGCTCGAATTCATCGCGGCCGGCAAATTGTCCGGAACGGTGCTGACGCCGGTCGCTGATGGCGGCGAGAAATATCTCGGCTCGATCTTCGACGATGATTGGATGGCCAAGCGCAATCTGCTGGATCCGGCCGTCGCCATGCAGCTCGAGGCCTGGCTCCCGGGCCGGGCGCGTGCAGCATGAGGGTGGCCATCTGCGGTGCGGGCCGCACCGGGCATGCGAACGCCGTGCTGTTCAAGCAGCGGCCCGGCGTCAGCGTGTCGGTCCTGACAGGGGCAGCCGATGTCGCCGAGCGGTGGGCGAGCGGCGACCAGATCTGGCGCGCCCATACCCGCGATGGCGATGTCCTGAGCGGGCGCCCCGATCACGTCGGCACCGATCCGCGCGAGGCGCTCAGGGATGCGGACATCGTCATCGTGACGCAGCCGGCCCATGCACGCCCGGCGCTGCTGCAGCAGATCGCTCCCCACCTGCCCCGCGACAAGCGGGTCCATGTCGGTGCGATCCCCGGTTTCTGCGGCTTCAACTGGCTTGCGGCGCAGGCGCTGGCCGGGATGGACAATGTGGTGATCTGGGGCATGAAGGACGTGCCGCATACGGCGTTCGATCTGGTCGCGGGCGAGCAGGTGCGCATCGGAGGCGCGAAGTCGCAGCTGTTCGCAGCGCTTCATGGCCGCGACAGCGCGACGAACGGGGCCGAGCTGCAGGCGATGCTGGCACGTCTCTACGACGCTCCGGTGCTGCTCCTGCAGAACTACCTGGAGATCACGCTGACGCCGGGCAACGCGCTCATGCATCCCGCTGTGCTCTATGCCCTGATCGGTCCCGGTGCACCTTGGGAAAACAAGCCGTTCGACGGTCCGCTTCGTTGGTGGAGCGATTGCCCGCGCGCCGGAGCCGAACTGCTCGAGGCCTGTGACGCCGAGAACCAGGCCATCTGCAAGGCGGCCGAAGCGCGTCTTGGCATCGACCTCAGCTCGGTGAAACCGCTCCGCCAGGAATTGATCGAGGCCTATGGCGCCCAGATCGCGGACGATCGGACGATGTATTCGCTGTTGCGGACCAACCGGGCCTATGCGGGCATTCGTGCGCCGCTCGTCGCCAACCCGGACGGGCCCGGGTTCGTCATCGATCGCGCCAGCCGCGCCTTTCACGAGGACATCGCCTGCGGCCAGGCACTGCTCGTGGCCTTGGCCGCACGGCTCGCGGTTGCCACGCCGTCGATCGCGAAAACCTACACTTGGGCGCTCAACTATCACGGCGGGTTCACCGCCGGTGTGCCGAGCTGCTTGCCCGCCAACTGGCCGGAGGACGTCTGATGGATGAGACATTGCCCGGTGTCGCGGCCGATGCCGAGGTCCAGGTTGACGAGGCGCGATTGCGCGCGAACGCGTCGCGCAATGCGCTCAACCGGCTCGTCCGCTGTCTGTTCGCCGAGCGTCTGCTCGATGCTGAAGCGTTGCTGTGGGCGCACGATGCCAACCAGGCATGGCTCCCGCTGTGGCAGCAACGCCTCGTGCTGCATTTCAGCGACCTCAGGCGCGCGCCGGCCAGAACCCTGCGCAATCGCGGCGCCATCGATGTCGTGGATGAGGCCGGCCGCCGGCGCCGGATCGATGGTCCCGCCGAGCTCATCACGCTTGTGGCGCCAGCGCTGGCGATCTCGCCGGCGCCGGATGGCGTCGCGACGCTGATCCGCGACGTCGAGGACAGCATGCGCAATGACGTCATGGCGCGGCGTCACCGCGACAGCTGGAGCGCGGAGTTGCGGACGCAGGTGGCCGATGCGGGCGAACCGGGCCTGCTGGCCTATCTCGCCGACAGCCTGCCGTCGCATCTGGCGGCGATGACGCTCGATCAATGGGGGGCGCTGGAGGGCCATCCGTTCTATCCGACGTGGAAGGCCAAGCCCAATCTGGCGCCGGACGACGTCGCCGCCCTGTCGCCGGAATTCGGGGCGCGCGTTCGCGTCCGCGTGGGCGCGCTGCGCAAGCAATGGGCCTATGTCGAAAAGATGCCTCATGTCGAAAGCTATGCGGACTGGTTCGCGCAGAACTTTCCCGATCTCTGGCAGGACTGGGTGAAAGGATTGCACGAACGCGGCCAATCGGCCGATGATTGGCTGCCGCTGCCGGTCCACATCTGGCACCTCGACCATTTCGTGCGGCGCGAATTTGCCGCCGAGATCGCAGCCGGGGTGTTCGATCCGGATGGTCCGGACATCGTGACCCTGCCGTCGATGTCGTTCCGCACGATGCTGCCGTTCAGTACGCAGCCGCGCCCCTTCATCAAATTGCCGGTGGCGATCTGGATGACGAGCGAGCAGCGGACGCTGCAGGCCAAATCGATCCATATGGGACCGCGGCTCAGCCGTCTGATCGCCGACATCCTGTCGCAAGAGCCCGAGCTTCAGGACAGTCTGGAGATCTTCACGGAGGAACTCGGCGCCATCCTGCATCATCCCACGACTGGCGATGAGCATCCGGGTCGCTTCCTCTCCGTCGTCTACCGCAACTCCGACGCGCTGGCGCGCCATGATGGTCTGCTGCCGGTCACCGTGGCCGCGCTTCTGACGGCAAGCCCGATCGACGGCCGGCCGCTGCTCTGCGAACTGATTGCGCGCTCTGGCGACCAGAGTGAAGCGGCGCCGGTGGCATTCTTCCGCGCCTATGCCGCGATCGTCGTGCGGCCGGTGCTTGCGATGTATCTGCTCTATGGCGTGGCTTTCGAGGCGCATCAGCAGAACAGCTCGGTCCTGTTCGACGCCACCGGCCGCCCGCGCAAACTTCTGATCCGCGACTTCGGCGATGGCCGCAGCTTTGCGCCGCTGTTCCAGCAGCGCGGCCACCGGATCGAGCCGTTTACGCGCGAGGGCATTCTGCCGACGACCTTTGATGACGATATCAGCCTGGTGCGCTCGTTCGTCATCGATGCCTGCTTCGTCTGCCACCTGCATGAGGTGGCGCTCTGCCTGGATGAGCATTATTTGTTCGCGCACACCACGCCCTGGCATATCCTGCGCGAGGAGATCGAGAGCGCCTTCGACGCGCTCAGGCCGCGCATGTTGTCGGACGCGTTCTGGCTGGACGAACGCAAGGCGTTTCTCGAGCAGCCATGGCCCACGCGTTCGGTGCTGCGGATGCATTTGGAGCGCTACCGCGACTATCGCGTCGAGCACGAATTGCCGAATCCGGTGGCGGATCTGGCATGACGTCCGCGTCCGCCGCGCTGCGCGGCTTCGGTCCCGTCGTCGGTCTGCTGTTCGGGCTGCAATTCGTGTCGATGGGCGCCATGGAAATGAGCGGCCCGTTCTGGCCGATCCAGATCAAGCTGCTCAGTCCGTCGGAGGGAGCTTTTGGTCTGGCTGGGATCGGCGTCTATCTCGGCCCGATGATCGGAATGTCGGTGACCAGCGCCTTCTGGGGGCGGATGGGTGATCGCTACGGCAACCGGCTGATGATGGTCCGGGCGCTGATTGGCCTCGCGGTCACGCAGTTGCTCGTCGCGGCGGCCGCGGATGTGTGGACGATCGTGGCGCTGCGCACGCTGCAGGGCGGCTGCGCCGGCTATATCGCGCCGGCTCAGGCCTATGGCGTGCAGATCACCGGCGGAAAGGATCGCGCGCGCCTGTTCGCCTGGCTGCAGATCGCCACCAATGTCGGTTCGATGGGCGGCGCATTCCTCGGCGGCCTCATTCTCGATCGCATGCCTTTCGCGGCGGTCAACCTGACCGCCGCCGCGATTTGTGCGCTCTGTGCCGCGCTCGCCTGGTTGAGCCTGCCCATGCCGACGCGCGCGGCGCCTGTCGCTCCTCTCCATCGCGAGCCTGTTGCGGCGCCCGGCGCGGCGGGCGCGGTTTCGATCCCCGCGGTCCTGATCCTGATGGCGATGCTGCTGGCCAGCCGCATGGTGCTGCAGGTTCCGTTCTCGCTGTATATGAGCCAGATCTTCGGCGCCCGGCATTGGATGATGGGCGTGATCTATGGGCTGCTGGCCTGCGGCTTCGTCGTCGCTGCGCCATTCTGGGCCCGGCTGGTCGAGCATCGAAGGCCACGCGACGTGCTCGGCGCAAATGGGCTGATTGCTGCGGCTTGTGCGCTGGTGACATATCTGGCGGGCGGCACGGATTCCGTCGCCCTGTTCGCGCTGCTTTATTTCATCTGGGGCATGTTGCTCGGCGGAACCACGCCTCTGCTTCTCGCCCTCGTGTCGGCCGCAGCGGCCCATGATCGACAGGGCTCCGCTTTGGGTCTTGCCCAGGCGCTGCAGCAGGGCGCGTCCGCAAGCGGAATCATCGCCGGAGTCGTGGCGACGCAGCTCTACGGCATCGAGGCGGCGTTCCCGCTGGTCGCCGCGCTCTATGCGGTGTCGTTCCTGGTGGCGCTCGGCATCTGGCTCGCGGCGCGGTGAGCTGTCACCGGGCGTTCCAGCCAACGGGCGCGCGAGATCCGTTTGCCGGCGCGTCGCGAGGCTCATCCTTGTTTGTTTGTTAACGTCCCCTCCGTACCTTTGCGGATCGAACTGGAGAGGATCGCATGGCGGGAGCATGCACGGGTTGCGCTGACGGAACCGAGTTGCCGTTCGATTTCAAGATGGCGTTCCAGCCGATCGTCGATGTCGGCGCGCACAGGGTCTGGGGCTACGAGGCTCTGGTCCGCGGACCGGCGGGCGAGGGCGCTCACAGCGTGATCTCCCAATTGACGGACGCCCAGCTCTATCGGTTCGACCAGTCGGCGCGGGTGCTGGCGATCGAGACGGCGGGACGGCTGTTCACGGACCCCGCGGCGCGGTTGTCGATCAACTTCATGCCCAACGCGGTCTACGAGCCCCGGGCCTGCATTCAGAAGTCGCTGGCGGCGGCCCGGCGCGCCAACTTCCCGGCTGAGAACCTGATGTTCGAGTTCACCGAGAACGAGCGCATGGCGAGCCCTGATCATGTCGAGCGTATCGTCAAGAGCTACAAGGAGCTCGGCTTCTGGACAGCGCTCGACGATTTCGGCGCCGGCTATGCCGGCCTCAATCTGCTGGCGCGATTGCAGCCCAATCTGATCAAGATCGACATGGAGCTGTTGCGCGACATTCACCGATCCTCGGCCAAGCAGGTGATCGTATCGGGCGTGGCGGCGATGGCCCGCCGGCTCGACATCGAGGTGCTCGCCGAGGGCGTGGAGAACGAAGCGGAGTTCACGGTGCTGCGCTCGGCGGGCATCAACCTGTTCCAGGGCTATTACTTTGCCAGGCCAGCGCTGATGGCGCTGCCCGAGGTGGCGTGGCTCGCCGAGCCTGCGCGTGACGTGGCGCTGGGCTGACGCGCGGAGCCTCACACATCCCTGGCGCTGCCGCCGCCGTTCACTTCATATTCGCCCCCGGTCACCATCGCCGCCGCGTCGGAACACCGCGGCCGGTGAGATATCGTCGGGCTGCAGCCAGCCGACCTTGAGCGCGACGGCGGGGCCGCGCGCGTCCCAGACCTGTTGCGGTGTCGGATGCGCCGGCGCCTCGCGGCCGGTCTCGCGAATGGCCTCGCTCAGCCCGACATCGTAGCGCGTCCGATCCGATGCGCTCAGTCATGGCGCCTTGGTGCGTCTTGCCGCGGCGCAAGAGGTATCCATCCACCCTGCCGACGGCTCGCCGCCAGATCCGCCTCGTTCGCAGTTGCGCCACATGCCTTGGGAGTCCTCGCTGCGCCGCAGGCTTGTCGTCGAGCCGATTCACAGGGGAGTCGCTCGCTCAGCCGGTCAACAGCTTGTCGCTCCAGGACAGTTGAGCTACTCTGATCGTGTTTGTTTTGCTGATTTCTTGCCGATTGTCGTTCGTCTTTTCTGGGGGGCAGCCGCCGTTCGACCCGCCGCTTGTTAGTCGCGGCTCGCGTAGATCTTCTCTGCGTCGTTCTCTCTTCGTGATTCTGTGCGCTGATACGTCTTGCACGGGGATCATCGATCAACACGATCGAACCGTGCCTGATCTTCTGTCGAATCTCTTGCTGAAATTGCAGTCCGGTGGGCGTGTCGAGCCAGTCGCGTTTCCAGCGCTCATCCTGCCGATCCATCTGAAGTGACCGGTCCTTCTGTTTCGTCTCCTCAAGGCCTGACTTAGGAGAGTTTCCGTGAAGAATCCTTTTGAGCGTCTCGACAAGGAGGAGCTCAGGCATCGTTTTCTCGCTGCGAAGCCCGTTCATTGGATCAAGATTGACGGCTTCCTGCCAGAAGCAGACGCCAGGGCCGTGGCCGAGGGCTACCCCGAATTCGATGCTGCGTTACAGATCGGCCGGGCGTTCCGGTCGGTCAATGAGCGCAAGAAGATCCAGATCACCGACAGTTCAAAATTTGCGCCTGCTGTCGCCGAGCTTCATCAGGTGCTGGCGTCCCCCCAGTTTCTGTCCGATCTGGCTTACATCACGGACATGCCAGATCTGCTCGCCGATGATCAACTGGTCGGTGGCGGCATTCACATCACCGGCCCCGGCGGGCGCCTCGACGTCCATGTCGACTTCAACTACCTCGAAGATCGTAAGCTCCATCGACGCCTGAATCTCCTGATCTACTTGAATGATCCGTGGCGCGAGGAGTGGGGCGGCCAGTTTCAGCTCTACGATGCCGAGGTTCGAAGCTGCGAGGCCACATTCGCGCCGATCTTCAATCGCTGCGTCATTTTCGAAACCAACGAGGTCAGCTTCCACGGCGTGATTCCGGTCTCGCCGGCCGCTCCCAATCCGCGGCGGTCGTTCGCGACTTACTACTACACGCGCGAGGCGCCGGCTCATTGGTCCGGCGTCGCCCACAGCACCATATTCAAAGCCCGCCCCGAAGAGCGAATGAAGGGAATGATCTTGATGCCGGCCGATCGCGCCAAGCAAACCGTGTTGGAGCAGGTGAGGATCGCCAAGCGCGGACTCCGGCGTATCTTTGCGCGGCAGATCTGACTGATGACAGACAAGAGTATCGGAACGCGCGTCCTGCGCCGGCTGTGGACGATGGCGCTCGGCGAGAGGTCCTGGGTGTCGCGTACAGGAGACTTCAGAACCCGGGAGCGGTACGGCCTCGTTGGTCGGCCCAATTATGCCTATGGCATGCTGAGAGCGGCGGACACCGCGCGCTATTTCGGCCATGACCAGGTCACGATCGTCGAATTCGGCGTGGCGAGCGGCGCGGGTCTCATCAACATGTCCGACCTCGCGGGCCTCATATCCCAGGAGACTGGTGTCAGCTTCAAGATCTACGGCTTCGACACCGGAGCGGGGTTGCCCGAGCTCCGCGGTCCCAAGGACCATCCGGAGATTTGGAATGCCGGCGATTTCACCATGGAGGACCGTGCGACGCTTGAACGGCGCCTTGCCGGGCGCGCGACGATCATCTGGGGCGACATCGAGCAGACCATCGGGCCCTTTGTCCGTGAGCTGAATCCGCAGGTGCCGGTCGGCTTCGTTTCGGTCGACGTCGACATCTATTCCGCCACGATATCTGCGCTGAAGCTGTTCGACGGCGACGTGTTGAATTATCTCCCGGCCGTGAGCATGTATTTCGACGATGTCGGGTTCTTCTTCGCCAATCATTGGGCGGGCGAGCTCGCCGCCATCAACGAATTCAACGAGGCTCACGCGCTGCGGAAGATCGATCGAGATCGCAGCCTGCCCAGCGACAGGCGTCCTGGAGGCCCACGATCCTGGTATGGGCACATGTACGCGTGTCACCTGCTCGATCATCCGCGGCGCCAGACCTCCATGCCGCGCTCTCAGTTGACGATCAATGCGCATGCAAGGTTCATGACCGAGAATGCGCTGTTCTGACCGACGCGCCGGCCCAGAGCGACGGGGCGGTCAAACCCGCCTGTCGCGCGCATGACTGGCTCGCGCGCGGCGCTCAAAATCGAGAGGTTCTAATCAGCGGCGACCCTCAGGCAGTCCGGGATGTCATCGTCGAGATCTAGGTTGCTGGCCCGAAGGCGTGAGCTGAAGAGGCCGACCGTTGATCTCAGACCGAAACATCCTGACCGCGCTCGCGGTTCTGGCCATCACGCAAGTGATCGGCTGGGGCACCCTCAGTTTGCCGGCCGTGCTCGGTCGCGACATGGCCGTGGATCTCGGGCTGAGCCTGAGCGCGGTGTTTGCGGGCAATTCGGTGCTGTACGTGGCGATCGGCCTGTGCTCGCCCTTGCTGGCCCGGTCGTTCGCGCGTCACGGCGGCCGACGGGTCATGATGGTCGGTACGCTCGTCGCCGCGGCGGGGTTCACGATGCTGTCCGCTGCGCGAGGGCCGATCTCGTATTACATCGCCTGGCTTGGGCTCGGCGTGGCCGGCAGCGCGACGCTGTCGACCGCTGCCTATGTCGTCCTCAACGAGGTCGCCGGCCCTGGTGCGCGGCGCGCCATCGGAGCCCTGATGCTCGTGACCGGCTTGTCGAGCAGCATCTTCTGGCCGGTCAGCGCGGTGATGGCCGCCCAGCTTGGCTGGCGCGGCACGTGTCTTGTCTATGCCGCCCTGCTGCTGCTGGTTTCGCTGCCGCTTCTTGCGGCGCTGCTGCCAAAGCGTCGCAACGAGCAACCGACGCTTGCATCGGATGCCGGTTCTGCGATGGCCCGGCCGGAGCCCAGCCAAGGCACATTCTATCTTTTGACCGCTGCCATCGCCCTCAATGCGTTCGTCACGATGGGACTGAGCGCGGTCTTGATCGAGCTGTTGAAGGTGGAGGGACTGACGGCGCTGGAGGCGATCGGCTTCGGTTCGATGCTGGGGGTGATCCAGATCAGCGCCCGTGCCCTCGATCTGCTGGGAGGAGGGCGCTGGGACGCGATTACAACCGCGCTTGCCGCAGGCCTTGCTCTGCCGCTGGCGATGCTGCTGCTGATGGTGTGGGGCGGCTCTGCCGGCGCTGTGGCGGTGTTCATTGTCGTGTATGGGCTCGGCAGCGGTGCGCTGGCGGTGGCACGTGCGACCATGCCGCTTGTATTCTACGATGGAGCGGCGTTTGCCAAAGCGTCGGCGCAGATTGCGCTCCCGCTCAACCTGCTCTCCGCCACGGCAGCGCCGGTCATGGCCGCCCTGCTGACCAGCTTCGGCAGCAACACTTTGTTAAGCCTGACCCTGATCTGCTCGTCGGCGGCCCTGCTCATGCTGCTGCTGCTCCGGCTGCTGCGCCCGGCCGTTGCGGCGTCGGCATGAGGCGAGCACCCCCATCCGCGTTGGGTGGCAATTCCGAAACAGCGGGTCTGGCCTCGGTCCGAATGCTCTAAAAGCATGGTCGCGCCGGGTGCCGGCGCGCTCCCCGCTCTGCCAACATCCCCCATGCCGCCCGTCATCGCCGACCCCGCTCTGCTGCGCGTTCTGATCGTTCTGGCCACTACGCAGCTGATCGCCTGGGGCACGCTGAGCCTGCCGGCGGTCATCGGCCGGGCGATGGCGGCGGATCTCGGCATGGACCTGACCGCGATTTTCGCCAGCACGACGGTGCTGTACATGTCCATGGGGCTGTGCTCGCCGCTCTTGGCGCGGCCGTTCATCAAGCATGGCGGCCGCCGGGTGATGATTGCGGGCACGCTGCTCGCGGCCCCCGGCTATGCGCTGCTGGCCGCTGCACAGGGCCCCTTGTCCTATTATGCGGCTTGGCTGCTGCTCGGCATTGCCGGCAGCGCGACGCTCTCGACCGCCTCCTATATCGTGCTCAACGAGGTCGCGGGCCTGCGGGCGCGCAGCGCGATCGGCGCCCTGATGCTGGTCACGGGGCTGTCGAGCAGCATTTTCTGGCCGATTACCTCGGCGCTGTCAGCCCATGTCGGCTGGCGCACCACCTGCCTGCTCTATAGCGGTCTGCTGCTCGCGGTATCGCTGCCGCTGTTCGTGTTCCTGCTGCCGCGACGGGTCCACGACCATCTGTCGCCGGCGACCGGTGCCACGGAGTCCGGACCCGTGGCCGTCCCGGCGCGAAGCACCTTCTATCTGCTGGTCGGCGCGTCCGGTCTCAACGCCTTCGTCGCCTTCGGCATGGGCGCCGTCCTGATCGAGCTGCTGAAGGCGGAGGGCTTGTCGGCGGCGGAAGCGATCGGCTTCGGCTCGCTGCTCGGCGTGATCCAGATCAGCGCCCGCGTGATCGATTTTCTCGGCGGCGGCCGCTGGGACGGCATCACCACCGCGATCGTTGCCGGCCTGGCGTTGCCGGCCGCGATGCTGCTGTTGATGCTGAGCCATGGCTCACATGCCGCGATTGCCATGTTCATGCTGATCTACGGTCTCGGCAGTGGCGCGCTCGCGGTTGCGCGCGCCACCATGCCGCTGGTGTTCTACGACAAGGCGGCGTTCGCCAAAGCCTCCGCCCAGATCGGTCTGCCGATGAACCTGCTGTCAGCGGTCGCCGCCCCGATTCTGGTCGAGCTCCTGACCCGCTACGGCAGCAACGCGCCGCTGGCGCTGAGCCTGGTGTGCTCCTGCGCGGCCGTCGCGATGCTGCTGCTCCTGCGGCAGCGTCGGCCGTCCCGCGCGACCGCATCTTGAATCATGATGCGCTTCGCGATCTCATCGGCAGCCGGTTCCCGTCCGGATCATGCTTCGGACGAGGCGCTTGGCTGATTCGCCCGTCCGGCCCGGGGGGCGCTGCCGGCGGCGCCTCACACGACGTGACAGCGCCGTGTTCGTTGTGCGCCCAGGCACGAAGTTCATTCGGAGCTGCAAGCACATCGGCTCGGCCATGGGTGCGCGCCCAGATTTCTTATTTCGCTTTATCGGAAGTCGTGATCCGGCTGAACCTGTGGTTCCAGCCTCGTGCCCTTCCTTTCGCACGGGGGTCGCAGGAACCAGCGGAGACTTGGTCTTCCGCGCACCCTCACGGCTCGAGGGCTTCGCTGCATAAGCTCGGCCGCTTGGCGCGCCGCGAGGACGCGATGGCGCGGACTCGCGAATGGAACTCTTTCGGCGTTCGGTAAGAGAACCAACGGGCGCGACGCCGGCGAATTAACCTAGGTTGGTTTCTGCTACCATCAATGGAACTTTTTGCTTGCTCGCCAAAGCAAGAGTGCCCAGGCGGAGGATCGTCATCCCAAAGACTAATTAGTTTGGTCCGGCGCGCTTCCGCGCATAGCAAACAATTAATGTGCGCTTGGTATCGTGCATACAGCATCTCCAACGAGAACCAGAAAATGCGACACCTGACTGTCTATCAGCGTCTGGCGGCGATCATCGCCGTGATGTCGATCGCACTGTTTGCCGTCTCGGCCATGCAAATCCTGATGCTGCGTCGAACCGTGATCGAGGAACGGCAGACCATGGTCCGCAGCCTCGTGGAATCCGCCGTCAAGGTGCTGAGCTATTATGATGCTGCGGCGACCGCCGGAAAGATCCCGGCGGATCAGGCGCGTCAACAGGCCTTCGCGGCGATCGGTGCCATGCGCTGGGGGCCGTATTCGGATTATCTCGGTGTGTATGGCACCGGACCCGCCGATGCCGGCGTCACCTATGTCCACGCCAAACCGGAATACATCAACGTCAACCGCTGGGGCTACAAGGATTCCACCGGCAAGCTCCTGATCCAGGACATCGTGAGCGCGGCGCGCGCCGGCGGCGGCTTCGTCGAATACAAGGTGCCGCGAGCCGGGGGAAATACCGAGCTGCCGAAGATGTCGTATGTCGGGGCCTATGGCAGCGGCGACAAGATGCTGGCGTTGCAGGCCGGTGTCTATGTCGATGATGTCGATGCCGCCGTGCTCGAGCGCGCGCTCTGGGCCGGTGGTGGCGCCCTGGCGGGGTTGCTGGTGGCCGCGATCGTCGCCTTCGGGCTCGGACGCAGCGTCGTCGCTCCGCTCGACCAGACCTGTGCCGTGATGGACGAACTGAGCAAGGGCAATCTGGCTGTCGAAGTGCCGTTCACCGACCGCAGAAACGAGATCGGGCGCATGGCGCGCAGCCTGCAGATCTTCAAGGATCATCTTGCCGACAGCGAGCGGATCCGTGCCGAGCAGGAGCAGTCCAAGCAGCGAACGGCCGAGGAGCGCCGCACGGTGCTGGCGCGCATCGCCGACGAGTTCGAACGCTCGATCGGCGGCGTGATCCAAACCACCGCGAGCGCGGCCGACGAGTTGCAGACGTCGGCGAAATCGATGTCGGGCATCGTCTCCGGCACGACCGACCAGAGCGCGAAGGTGGCTGCGGCCGCCGAGCAGACGGCCAATAATGTGCAGACGGTGTCGGCCTCCGCCGAGCAGCTGTCGTCATCGATCCAGGAGATTGCCAAGCAGGTCACGCAATCATCGTCGATCGCACAGAACGCGGTGGAGCAGGCAGCCAAGACCGAAGCGATGGTCAACAGACTGGTTCATGCCTCGCAGAAGATCGGCGAGGTGATGGCGCTGATCCAGACCATCGCCGGCCAGACCAACCTGCTGGCGTTGAATGCCACCATCGAATCGGCACGCGCCGGCGAAGCCGGCAAGGGCTTCGCCGTGGTCGCCAACGAGGTCAAGGCGCTGTCGGCGCAGACCGCCAAGGCGACCGAGGAGATCACCAGCCAGATCGAGGCGATCCGCGATGCGACGACCTCTACCGTCACCGCGATCCGCGACATCGGCAGCACGATCGGTCAGATGAACGAGATCACCGAGACTATCGCGGCTGCGGTCGAGGAGCAGGGCGTCGCGACCAAGGAGATCGCGCGTAGCGTCCAGCAGGCAGCCCAGGGCACCCAGGGCGTCATGCAGCACATCGTCGGCGTCCGCGAGGCCTCTGGTCAGGTCGGCGCGGCGGCGGCGCAGGTGCTGAGCGCGGCGGCCCAGCTCGGCAGCCAATCGGATCAGCTCAAGACCGAGACCGGCCGATTCCTCGGCAACGTTCGCGCGGCGTGAGCCCGGCGGCGAAGGGAGACACCTCACCCGTCGCCGACGATCTCCGCGAGACGATCGAGCAGCACGGCCTGCGCCGAATTGATGCGTTCTCTCGCCTCGGCGAGGCCGAACCAGGCGGCGCGGTCCACCTCGGGAAAGCGTCCGATGCGGCCGCTGCGTGGTGGCCATTCCAGCTCGAATTCGTTGCTGACGATGGCATCGGCATCGAGATCGGCCTCGGCAGCGAACGCCTCGACCACCTTGCGGCCGCGCTGCTTGATCTCGCCGAGCCCGATCAGTGGCGTGGTCACCGCGGTGCCGAGCTCCTCGGCAAATTCGCGCCGCGCCGCCACCTCGGCGTCTTCTCCGGCGCCGAACTCGCCCTTCGGAATCGACCAGGCGCCGCGATCCTTGTTGCGCCAGAACGGCCCGCCTGGATGCACCAGCAGCACCTCGAGCTGGCCGCCGGTTCGGCGAAAGGCGAGCACGCCCGCGCTGCGCGCCGACATGCCGTCAAGCCTCGCCGGTGCGCTGAATGAGATCGCGCTCCCAGCCGAACACCGAGCGTCCGTCGAGATCAGGCGACGCAGCCCGCTCGGTGGCGATGAAGGCGTCGAGCGATGGGCCGGACGCCGTGCGCTCGAGCCGTCGGGCCTGGTCGTCGAGCCGCTTCAGCGCCGACATCGCCTCGTCGCGGCCGAGCTTGGCCTGGCCCACCGCCGATTTGAGCACGCGGATGGTCTCGTCATAGACCTTGATGGGAACGGGATAAGGATGCCGATCCTTGCCGCCATGCGCCAGCGAGAACCGCGCCGGATCCGTGAACCGATACGGCGCGCCATGCACGACCTCGGCGACCATGGCGAGCGAACGCACGGTGCGCGCACCGACGCCGGGCGTCAGCAGCAGCTCGGGGAAGTCCACCGGCCCGCGCTCGGCCGCCGCCGCCAGCGTGCCGTGCAGCCGGCGCGCAAACACGTCCTTCGGCCTGACATCGTGATGGGCGGGCATGATGAGGTGCGGCAGCAGGCCCTGCGCCGGCTCCGGCGTGCTGAGCCGCGCGAACTCGGTGACGAGGCGGTCCGGTCCGAACTCGGTCAGCAGCTCGAGCTGGGCCTTGCGCGAAACCGCGGCGCGTCGGTCGGTGAGATTGACGATCTCGCCCTGGGCGGGGCCGTCGATCGCGCTATGCGGGGCGTCGACGAAATCCGCCAGCTGTTGCGAATGCCAGTGGTAGCGGCGGGCCTGGCGGGCGTCGCCATTCATGCCCTGCTGCACGACGGTCCATCTGCCGTCGGCGGTGACGAAGAAGCCGTGCAAATAAAGATCGAAGCCGTCCTGCACCGCGGCGCTGTCGACCTTGGCGACGAGCTTGCTGGTGCGCACCAGATCCTCGCCATCGAGGCCGAGCCGGTCGCTGAGCAGGCGAAGCTCGTCCGGCGTCTTGCGCGAATGCTCGCCGCGGCCGCCGCAGACATAGATGCCGAGCTCTCCGGACAGCGGCTTCAGCCCACGCTTCAGCGCACCGATCACGCTCGTGGTGATGCCAGAGGAATGCCAGTCCATGCCCATCACGGCGCCGAACGACTGGAACCAGAACGGATGCGACAGCCGGCTGAGGAATTCGTCGCGGCCATAATGATGCACGATCGCCTGGGTGATGATGGCGCCGAGCGTGGCCATGCGCGTGCCGAGCCAGGCCGGGACGCGCCCGGAATGGAGTGGAAGATCGGCGCTGCCGGTGCGTCGGGCCATCGGGACCTTGCAAAGCGGGACTGTCCCGTCAATGTAGCAGACGGCGGGCCCGAGCGCGATCCATCCGGCAGCGGCGGCCGACAGCATGGGGACCGACCGGTCATCATGGCTTCGGATGGGTGCTGTTCCCAATTCCTCCCGGAGCTGGCATTCTTGCTCTGCTTGGCGATGAGGGTCATATGACAAAGGCTGTGCTTGGGATTATCGGCGGCTCGGGCATCTATGATCTGCCCGGATTGGAAGCGGCCCGCGAGGAGGTGATCGCAAGCCCGTGGGGCGAGCCGTCGGCGCCGTTGCGCCGCGGGACCATCGCGGGACTGCCGATCGTCTTCCTTCCGCGGCACGACAAAGGGCACCGGCTGTCCCCGTCCGACATCAACTATCGCGCCAATATCGATGTGCTGAAGCGTGCCGGGGTCACCGACCTGGTGTCGCTGTCGGCCTGCGGTTCCTTCAAGGAGGAGCTGCCGCCCGGCACCTTCGTGCTGGTCGACCAGTTCGTCGATCGCACCTACAAGCGCGAGAGTTCGTTCTTCGGCAAAGGATGCGTGGCGCATGTCTCGATGGCGCATCCGGTCTCGCCGCGGCTGCGCATTCATCTGGCGGCTGCGGCCGAGGCCGAGGGCATCGCGATCGCGCGCGGTGGCACCTATGTCTGCATGGAGGGGCCGCAATTCTCGACCTATGCCGAAAGCATGACCTACAAATCCGCGGGCTATTCCGTCATCGGCATGACCAACATGCCGGAAGCCAAGCTCGCACGGGAGGCTGAGATCTGCTACGCGACTGTGGCGATGGTGACGGATTTCGATTGCTGGCATCCGGACCATGATGCGGTGACCGTGCAGGACATCATCCGCGTGCTCACCACCAATGCCGACAAGGCCAAGGGACTGGTGGCCCGGCTCGCCCGCGAATTTCCGCGCGAGCACGAGCCGTGCCCGATCGGCTCCGATCGAGCCCTCGACACCGCCCTGATCACCGCGCCCGAAGCGCGCGATCCCGAACTGCTGAAAAAACTCGATGCGGTCGCCGGCCGCGTTCTGCGCAACTGAGCTGAGGGCGGGCGATGAAGGTCGACGGCAAGCATTATCGCAGCATCTGGCTCGATGTCGACGGCTGGTCTGTCTGCGCGATCGATCAGCGCCGGTTGCCGCATGAATTCGTGCTGGCGAAGATCACGACCTGCGAGGAGGCGGCGGAGGCGATCCGCAGCATGCTGGTGCGTGGTGCGCCACTGATCGGCGCCACCGCCGCGTTCGGCATGGCGCTGGCGATGCGCGACGACCGCTCCGATCCGGGCATCGACCGCGCCTATGAGATGCTGATCGCGACGCGTCCGACCGCGATCAATCTCAAATGGGCGCTCGACACGATGCGCACGATGCTGCGCCGGCTGGCGCCGTCGGAGCGGCGTGACGCCGCCTATGCGCGCGCGGTCGACATCGCCGGCGAGGATGTGACGATCAACCAGGGCATCGCCAAGCACGGCCTCGCGCTGATCGAGGCGGCCGCGGCGCGCAAGACGCCGGGCGAGGTCGTGAACGTCCTCACCCATTGCAACGCCGGCTGGCTCGCGACCGTCGACTGGGGCACGGCGACGGCGCCGATCTATCTCGCGCATGATCGCGGCATTCCGATCCATGTCTGGGTCGACGAGACCCGGCCGCGCAACCAGGGCGCCTCGCTCACTGCCTGGGAGCTCGGTCATCACGGGGTGGCTCATACCGTCATCCCCGACAATACAGGCGGCCATCTGATGCAGCACGGCATGGTCGATCTCGCCATCGTCGGCACCGACCGCGTCGCGGCCAATGGCGATGTCTGCAACAAGATCGGTACCTATCTGAAGGCGCTCGCGGCCTACGACAATGGCGTGCCGTTCTATGTCGCGCTGCCATCGCCGACGATCGACTTCGCGGTCGGCGAGGGGCGGCAGATTCCGATCGAGCAGCGCAGCGCCCAGGAGGTCACCGAGATGACCGGCCGCACGGCGGACGGTCGCATCGAGACCGTCCGGATCGTTCCTCCGGGATCACCAGTGGCGAATTACGGCTTCGACGTTACCCCGGCCCGGCTGGTGACGGGATTGATCACCGAGCGCGGCGTCCTGCAGGCCGACGGCGCGGCACTGGCGGCGGCATTTCCGGAGCGGAGCAGCGCGGCGAACTAAGTGAGCCTGAGCCCGGTCGCGGCCTCGAGCTCGGTGATCGCCTGCGATGCGCTGACCACCTTGATCGTCGTCATGCCGAGGGCCCGCGCTGGCTTGAGGTTGACGCCGAGATCGTCGAGATAGACGCAATCGGCCGGATTGACGCCGAGCGCCTCGATCATCATCTGATAGATCCGCGGATCGGGCTTGCGCAAACCGATCTTGGCCGATTCGATGACGTGGTCGAACAGCGCCATCACCTCGGCGACGTAGAACGAGCGCCCGCTTTGGCTGCCGATCGCGTTGGCCGGCAGATTGTTGGTGATACAGCCGGTCTTGCACTCCGACTTGATCCGGCGGAGCGCCTCGACCATCTCGGGGCGGAGATCGCCGGCAAGCAGCGGCAGCACCTCGCGGCCGCTGACCGCGGCGCCGCCGAGCGCCAGCGACTCCTCGGCGAACAGCCGGTCGAACGTGTCCAGATCGATCTCGGCGCGCTCGAATTTCGCCCAGGCGTTCTCGAGGTGATTGGCGGCGTTGGTGTTCCGGATGATGTCGGCGGGATAGCCGCGCTCTCTTTCGAACCGCGCAAACGCCTCGAATGGCGATGTCGTCATGACGCCACCGAAATCAAAGATCACCGCCTCGACCATGATACTCTCATCCCCGCTCGATCTGCCGATGATCGCTATCATGGGACGCCGCGCTTGGCGATATCGCCGCCAGCGGCTATGTGTGCCGCGATGAAGCTCCTCGCCGCCACAGCTGTCACCGCCCTGCTGGTCTCCTCCCCGGCCGCCGCCATCGTCGGCAATGCGCCGGCTGTGACCGATGGCATTGGGCGGTCCGTCGTCACCATCGTCGGCTCGCGTGGTAATTTCTGCAGCGGCGCCTTGATCGCGCCGAAGCTGGTGCTGACCGCGGGCCATTGCGTGCAGCCGGGCGTCGATTATCGCATCGTGGAATATGATCGCGAGCGCAAGCCGGCCCTCAAGACGGTGCGGCGCGTGGCTGTGCATCCGGGCTTCAGCATGCAATCCATTCTCGCGCATCGCGCCACGGCCGATGTCGCGTTGCTGGAGTTGGCGGCTCCTGCGCCGGAGCGCGTTGCGGCGGTGCTGGGCGTGCCGCAATCGCCGCTGGCGGCCGGCAATATCTTCACGGTCGCGGGCATCGGCGTCGCGATTCCGGGTGATGGCAAAAGCGGCGGCGTGGTGCGCGCCGCGCCGCTGGTCGCGACCGGCAGACCGGGCACGTTGCAGATCCGGCTCGTCGATCCGGCGACGCAGGGCGCGAAGCCCGGCCTTGGCGGCTGCACCGGCGATTCCGGCGGGCCTGCATTCGAGACGCAGGCGCAGGGGCCGGTCCTGATCGGCGTGGTCTCATGGTCGACCGGGCCAAATCTGGGCGACGGCTGCGGCGGCATGACCGGCGTCACGCCGCTCACGCTGTATCGCGAGTGGGTGCTGCAGACCGCGCGGCAATGGGGCATGCCGCTCGGCGGAAATTGACGGCATCGCCGCCATGAGGCGGCGCGCTGCGACGGGTTGACCGTTGTCGTGATCAGGTTCAGCCTGTTACGCGAGGAAACAACAACCGTCCAAGGACAACAATGAACGTCATCGCGCCCATCCGGGAGGCTGCGTCCTCTCAGGCGACTGAACATTTCGACGTGCTGATCGTCGGCGCCGGCATCTCGGGCATCGGCAGTGCCTATCAGCTTGCCAGGCAGATGCCGGAGACCCGCTTCGTCATCCTGGAGAGCCAGGACAGTTTTGGCGGCACCTGGCGCACGCATCGCTATCCCGGCATCCGCTCCGACAGCGATCTGCATACGTTCGGCTACAGCTTCAAGCCGTGGGTCGGACCGCCGATCGCGACGGCCGAAGAGATCCTCAAATATATGGGCGACGTGATCGACGAGAACGACCTCGGCCGTCACATCCGCTACGGTCATCGCATCCTGTCAGCCAGCTGGTCCAGCGCGACCAATCTCTGGACGGTTCACGCGGTGAAGGGCACGGATCAGGAGCCCGTCACCGTCACGGCGAATTTCCTCTGGATGTGCCAAGGCTACTATCGCCACTCGAAAGGCTATACGCCGGAGTGGCCCGACATGGCAAAGTTCAGGGGCCGCATCGTGCATCCGCAAAGCTGGCCGGAGGATCTCGATCTCGCGGACAAGCGCGTCGTCGTCATCGGCTCCGGCGCGACTGCGGCAACGATCCTGCCGTCGATCGCCGGCAAATGCGCGCATGTCACCATGCTGCAGCGTTCGCCGACCTACTTCCGCATCGGCCGCAACGCCATCGAGCTGGCCGAGGAGCTGCGCCGATTGCAGGTCAAGGAGGAGTGGATCCACGAGATCGTCAGGCGCAAGATTCTGTTCGAGCAGGATTGGTTCACCAAGCGCTGCCTCAGCGAGCCGGATCAGGTGAAGAAGGAGCTGATCGGGCAGATCAGCGCGATCCTCGGACCGGAATATACCGCCAAGCACTTCACGCCGACCTACCGCCCGTGGCGGCAGCGCATTGCGTTCGTGCCGGATGCCGACCTGTTCGAAGGCATCAAGAGCGGCAAGGCTTCCGTCGTGACCGACGAGATCGAGCGCTTCACCGAAGACGGAATCCAGCTGAAGTCCGGCGATGTGCTCAAGGCCGACATCATTGTCACGGCGACTGGCTTCGATCTCTGCGTGCTCGGCGACATCGCGTTCACGATCGACGGCAGGCCGCTCGACTTCGCAGACACCGTCACCTATCGCGGCATGATGTTTACGGGCGTGCCAAATCTGGCCTGGGTGTTCGGCTATTTCCGCGCCAGCTGGACATTGCGCACCGATCTGGTAGCGGACTTCGTCTGCCGACTGCTCGTGCATATGAAGGAGAAGGGCGTGCACAAGGTCACGCCGACGCTGCGCCCGGAAGACCACAACATGCCGCTGCTGCCCTGGATCGATCCGGAGAACTTCAATCCGGGCTACATGATGCGCAACATGCATCTTCTGCCCAAGCGCGGCGACAAGCCCGAATGGCAGCATAGCCAGGACTATTGGAGCGAAAAGGACCAGATTCCTGCCATCGATCTGGATGATCCGGCGTTCCTGTACGGGTGAGCCGCCGCAGTCGTGCCCCGTCGCGCGCTAAAATCCGGTGCCATCCCGGCGAAGCCTGGCGACGCTGCGCGTCGACAGGCTTGCCCGGGATGACGTTGTGAGTTGTCAGCGACCGCTGAACGTACCTCAGCTCTCCCGCCGCGTCAGGCCGGTGGCGATTGCAGCTGCCGCGGTGCGGTTCTCGACGCCGAGCTTGGCGTAGATCTGCTCCAGATGCTTGTCGACGGTGCGGGGGCTCAGTCCGAGAATCTGCGCAATGTCGCGGTTGGTCTTGCCCTTTGACAGCCAGGACAGCACCTCCGCCTCGCGTACGGTGAGACCGAACTCGCTGGAGAACTCCTTCGGCAGCTCGCCCGACGATTCCTTGGCGAGCCGCAGCAGGAATTCGTTGGGGCCGGCACCGCCCATGTAGTACAGGCGCAACTCCGGATGGTCGGGGACCGACGCCATCGGCTTGGTGCCGCCCTTGCCCTTCTGCGCCTGGTCCAACCATTGCCGCAACGCGTCCGGCAGCACGAGCTCCTCGGCCGTACCAAGGCTGTCGGAGAGCAGACGCTGCGCCTGCGGGGTCGCCCACATCAAGCGGCCCTCGCGGTTCACCGCGAGCAGAAAGCGGCCTGAGACGTCGAGCGCCGCACGCGCGCTCTGCGTCATCCTTGCGTTGGCGAGATGCACGCGGATCCGCGCCAGCATTTCCTCGACCGCGATCGGCTTGGTGACATAGTCGACGCCGCCGGCCTCCAGGCCTTGGACGATATGCTCGGTGTCGGCCAGCCCGGTCATGAAGATCACGGGAACATTGGAGAGGCCGGCCTCGCGCTTGAGCTTGCGGCAGGTCTCGAAGCCGTCGATGCCGGGCATGACGGCGTCGAGCAGGATGATGTCCGGCGTGATCTGGTCGACGATGCGCATCGCCGCCGCGCCATCGAGCGCGACCATGACCGTCATGCCGGCGCCATCGAGCGCGTCGGTGAGCAGCCGCAGCGTCTCCGGCGAGTCGTCGACGACCAGCGCGACATCGCGCTTCTTGCTGTCAGTGCTCATAGGCGTGCAGGGTCTTCAGAGTTGCCATGTACTGATCGAGGTCGAAACGGTCGATCAGCGTGCGCATCTGGGCGACGAAGTCGGCATGCTCGGGGTGCGCGCTGCCGATCTCGTCAAGCTTGAGCTGAATGGCCCTGATATAGCCGATCTGGCCGAGGCCCATCAGCTCCTCGACATATCTCGGCGGCGGCCGTGATCCGGTTTCCGGCCGCCAGCGCGGCTGTGCCACGGGAATGTCGGTCTGATAGCTCCAATCGAGCTTCAGCAATTGTCGGATTGCCTCCAACAGCCGCGGAATGTCGATTGGCTTCATCAGATAGCTGTCATGGAACGGCTGCGCCAGCGGGCGTCCATGAGCCTCGAGCGCGCTCGCCGATGTCATGAGGATGCGCGCCTGATGATGGCCGCTGCTGCGCAAGGTCTCGGCGACGGTCCAGCCGTCCATGCCGGGCATCGAGATGTCCAGGATGAACAGGTCCGGCTGGCAGTGCTGCGCCAATGCCAGACAGGACGGCCCGTCGGGTGCGCTGAGCAGAATGAAGCCGAGCGGGGTCAACACCTCTCGCAGCAGGTCGCGGTGGACGGGATCGTCGTCGGTGATCAGGATGGTCTTGCGTGGGCCGAGATAACCCGCGACCGGCGCCTTCACAGGCGCGTGCCGCGTCGGATTGGTCACCTCGGAGAGCAGGATCTTCACCTTGAACGTGCTGCCGAGACCGACCTTGCTTTCCACCTTGATGTCGCCGCCCATCACGCCGGCGAGCAGCCGGCTGATGGTCAAGCCGAGGCCGGTGCCCGTTTGCGGCTGCGCCGCACCGAGCGCGCCGCGCTCGAACGGAGCGAAGATACGTTCCAGGTCATCGGGCTGAATGCCGGGGCCAGTATCGATCACCTCGAATTCGGCGACGGGGCTGCGGTAGTGGACGACGAACTGGACGCTGCCTTCCTGGGTGAACTTGATCGCATTCGACAACAGGTTGATCAGGATCTGCCGAAGCCGTTTCTCGTCCGCGTAGACCACAAGCGGCAGCACGGCCGGACGCTTGAACACGAAATCGATACCTTTCGCTGCCGCCTGCAGCCGGAACATGCCGACGAGCTGGTCGAGGAACTCGCTGAGACGCACCTCGTCGCGCGACAGATACAGCCGTCCGGCCTCGATCTTCGAAATATCGAGAATGCCGTCGATCAGTCCAGAGAGATGATCGGCGCTGCGCCGGACGACACGGACCTGGTCGCGCGGCTTCGGCGCGAGGCTCGTATCCTGCTCGAGCAGCTGCGCATAGCCGGAGATCGCGTTCAGCGGCGAGCGTAGTTCGTGGCTGAGTCCGACCACGTAGCGGCTCTTGGCGAGGTTCGCCGATTCCGCCACCTCCTTGGCGCGCTGCAGTTCGGCATCGGTGCGCTTGTGGGCTTCGATCTCCTGGATCAAGAGCTGGGTCTGGCGCCGTGTCTCGGCCTCGGCCGCGCGGCGGCTCTGCTGCGCCAGCACGAACAGCCAGGTCACGACACCGATGATGATGGAGAGGGCGAAGAACACCTTCCAGAGAACGTCGGAGATGATGCCCTTGAAGCCGGGCAATGCGGCGGATGTTTCCAGATAGATCATGCCGAGCGTCAGCGCGACCAGCCCGGCGGAGGTCAGAAACACGCCGACATAATGCCCGAACTGCGAGTTGATCTTGGCCAGCACGGATTGCGGCAGCATGCCGCTGAGCGCCGCGGCGACCTGCGCCTGCGCGCGCGCATGCGGCTTGCAAAGATCGTGGCAGCGTGCGTCCAGCGAACAGCAGAGCGAGCAGATCGGGCCGGCATAGGCCGGGCAGGAGGTGGTGTCCTCTGGCTCGAAATGATGCTCACAGATGCAGCATTGGATCTGCTCGATGTTCTGCCAGCTCCGCTTCGGCTTGCGTGCCAGGTAGTATTTCCCGTCTGTCAGATAGGCGATCGCCGGGGCGGTGACGAGCGCAACGCCGAGCGCGACGAAGGTCGACAGCGCCTTTCCGGTCGGCCCGAACAGACCGTAGAAGGCGCTGATCGAGACGATGGTCGCCATGGTCATGGCGCCGACGCCGACCGGATTGATGTCGTACAGGTGAGCGCGCTTGAACTCCATTTGCGGCGGCCGCAGCCCGAGCGGCCGGTTGATCACGAGGTCGGCCACGAGAGCGCCGACCCAGGAGATCGCGATATTGGAGTACAGGGCCAGCGTCTGCTCGAGCGCCTTGTAGACGCCGATCTCCATCAACAGCAGCGCCACGACGACGTTGAACACCAACCACACCACGCGGCCGGGATGGCTGTGGGTCAGCCGTGAGAAGAAGTTCGACCAGGCAATCGAACCGGCGTAGGCATTCGTGACGTTGATCTTGATCTGCGACAGGATCACGAAGGTGCCGGTCAAGGCGAGGGCGAGGTCCGGCTGCGCCAGCACGTAGCGGAACGCCTCGAGGTACATGTGCGCCGGCTCGGCGGCGCGCTCTGCCGACACGCCGTGGCTCAGGGCGAAGAAGGCGAGGAACGACCCCGCCAGCAGTTTGAGCGCGCCGAGCACGATCCAGCCCGGGCCAGCCGAGAGCAGCGCGATCCACCAAGACCGGCTGGACGTGCGGCGGTCGCGCGGCAGGAAGCGCAGGAAGTCGACCTGCTCGCCGATCTGGGCGACCAGCGAAAACACCACGGCCGCGGCCGTGCCGAACAGCGCCAGATCGAGATGCCCGGCCGGATCGCCATGCTCGCCCGGGAACTGCTGCCATTCGGCGAAGGAGTGCGGGCTCGCATAGGCGATCGCCGCGAACGGCAGGATGTGCAGCACGACCCATAGCGGTTGGGTCCAAAGCTGGAACCGGCTGATCAGCGTGATGCCATAGGTGACGAGCGGAATGATGACGACCGCGCTGATCAGGTAGCCGACCGGCCGCGGGATACCGAAGCACATCTCCAGCGCAGACGCCAGGATCACCGCCTCGATCGCGAAGAAGATGAAGGTGAACGACGCATAGATCAGCGACGTCACGGTCGAGCCGATATAGCCGAAGCCGGCACCGCGCGTCAGCAGGTCGATGTCGATGCCGCATTTGGCGGCATGATAGGCGATCGGCAGGCCGCAGCAGAAGATGATGACGCTGGCGATGAGGATCGCCGCGGTGGCGTTGGTCACGCCATAGTTCAGCGTGATGGTGCCTCCGATCGCCTCCAGCGCCAGGAACGAGATCGCGCCCAGCGCGGTGTTGGCCACGCGGGCGGCGGACCAGCGCCGCGCGCTCTTGGCCGTGAAACGAAGTGCGTAGTCCTCCAACGTCTGGTTGGCGACCCACTGGTTGTACTGGCGCCTGACGCGGTCGATCCGCTGCCGCCCTGCCACTCTCGAACTCCTGACCGCGAAGCGGTTGTCCCGCACGCTCTGTCCCACCCCTCGCAAGATCTGCGTAGAGCCTACGTCGCGCTTTTGCGGTGCAGTATACGCAATCTTGCGTATCCGTGCAGTGCAGGAAGCGCGCCATCCTTCGTCCGACCCAAAGCGTGTCCTCGAACCAATGAATGGGGTGCTCATGTCAGACGAAACTGAAAAAGGCCTGAAGTCGCCGCTTCGGCGCCAATTGCTGATGGGAATGGCAGCTCTCCCGGCGCTGACGATGTTGCCGCGGCCGTCGTTTGGCGCCGGCCCCGCAACCTCTGCTGTCAACACGACCGGACTTGCAGTCACTGATAGTGAGGTGACGGTCGGCATTCTGCATTCGGTCACCGGTACCATGGCGATCTCGGAGACCGGCTCGGTGCAGGCCGAGAAGCTCGCGATCGAGCAGATCAACGCCGCCGGCGGCGTGCTCGGCCGCAAGATCAAGTATATCCAGGAAGACGGCGCGTCCGACTGGCCGACCTTCGCCGAGAAGGCCAAGAAGCTCCTGGTCAACGACAAGTGCGCCGCCGTCATGGGCTGCTGGACCTCGGCCTCGCGCAAGGCGGTGCTGCCGGTGTTCGAGCAGTACAACGGCATGCTGTATTATCCGACCTTCTATGAAGGCCTCGAGCAGTCCAAGAACGTCATCTACACCGGCCAGGAAGCCACCCAGCAGATCATCGCCGGCCTCGACTGGGTCAACAAGACCAAGGGGGCAAAGACCTTCTATCTGCTCGGCTCCGACTACATCTGGCCGCGCACCTCGAACAAGATCGCGCGCAAGCACATCGAGGGACATCTGCAGGGCGCCAAGGTCGTCGGCGAGGAATATTTCCCGCTCGGCCACACCCAGTTCAATTCGGTGATCAACAAGATCAAGCTGACAAAGCCGGACGTGATCTACGCGATCATCGTCGGCGGTTCGAACGTCGCGTTCTACAAGCAGCTCAAGGCGGCCGGCATCGACATGTCGAAGCAGACCTTGCTCACCATCTCCGTGACCGAGGACGAGATCGACGGTATCGGCGGTGAGAACATCGCCGGCGCCTATGCCTGCATGAAGTACTTCCAGTCGCTCGACAACGCCAACAACAAGGCATTCGTCTCGGCGTTCAAGAAGATGTGGGGCGAGAAGACCGTCATCGGCGACGTCACCCAGGCGGCCTATCTCGGTCCGTGGCTGTGGAAGTTGACGGTGGAGAAGGCCGGCAGCTTCGATGTCGACAAGGTCGCCGCCGCCTCCCCGGGCATCGAGTTCAAGGGTGCGCCGGAAGGCTATGTGCGGATCCACGAGAACCACCATCTCTGGTCCAAGACCCGCGTCGGCCGTGCCAAGGCGGACGGTCAGTACGAGCTGATCTACGAGACCGCCGATCTGGTCGAGCCCGATCCGTTCCCGAAGGGCTATCAGTAAGTCTGGCGCCTCGCGCTTCATTGCGATGAGCCCATGAAGCGACGTTGTCGCCGCACAAGAAGTGCGCTCCCTCCCCCCTTGTGGGGGAGGGGTGGGGAGGGCGGATCGCACCCGCAGCTCGTCGTGGGGACCCCCTCCCTAGCCCTCCCCCACAAGGGGGGAGGGAAAGATCCCGGTCGTGGAGTCAGACTTCGCGAGCCGATCCACTTTCCAGCCCGCATCACGAGAGGACGGATCATGTTCGGTGACTATTCCATCGGTGACCTCGGGGCCATCTTCGCGATGCAGGGCTTCGCGGGCCTCATCCTGTTTTCGGTCTATGTGCTGATGGCGCTGGGGCTTGCCATCATCTTCGGCCAGATGGGCGTCATCAACATGGCGCATGGCGAGTTCATGATCCTCGGCGCCTACGTCACCTGGATGACGTCGAACGCCTTCCAGAGTTTCCTGCCCGCGCTGTTTCCCGGCTACTTCTTCGTCGCGATGGCGCTGGCCTTCATCGCCTCCGGATCCCTGGGGATGCTGGTCGAATGGGCGATGATACGACGGCTCTACAAGCGGCCGCTCGATACGCTGCTCGCGACCTGGGGCCTCAGCCTGATCCTGCAGCAGGCCTATCGCTCGGTGTTCGGCGCCCGCGAGGTCGGCGTCGAGCTGCCGGAGTGGATGATGGGCTCCTGGCAGGCCACCGATGCGATCCAGATCCCGATCAACGGCATGTTCGTGATGTGCCTGACCATCCTGATCACGATCGTCGTGGCTTATGTGCTGTTCCTGTCGCGCTGGGGTCGCCAGGTCCGCGCCGTGGTGCAGAACCGCGTGATGGCCGGCGCCGTCGGCATCAACACTGAGAAGGTCGACCGCTACACCTTCGGCCTCGGCTGCGGCATCGCCGGCGTCGCCGGCTCCGCCTTCACGATGATCGGCTCGACCGGTCCGACCGCCGGCCAGCTCTACATCGTCGACACCTTCCTGGTCGTCGTGTTCGGCGGCGCCGCCAGCCTGCTCGGCACCATTGCGTCGGCTTTCACCATCTCCCAGGCGCAGTCGACCATGGAGTTCTTCATGTCCGGCTCGATGGCCAAGGTGCTGACGCTGCTGGCGATCGTCGCCATCCTGATGATGCGGCCGCAGGGGCTGTTCGCCCTCAAGGTCCGCAAATGAGCCAGCTCCGGCAGTCCAACAAGAAAGCACGGCCATGATCATCAACTCGCGCTTTTTCAACCGATCAGAACTCATCGGCTTCGTCTCGCTGCTGCTCCTGCTCGTCGTCATCCTGCCCCTGGCGCTGGATGTGTTCCGCCTGAACCTGGTCGCGAAATATCTGACCTATGCCTTCGTCGCGATCGGCCTGGTGCTGTGCTGGGGCTATGGCGGCATTCTCAGCCTGGGGCAGGGCGTGTTCTTCGGCCTTGGCGGCTACTGCATGGCGATGTTCCTGAAGCTGGAGGCCTCAAGCGTCGCCAACACCAAGATCCAGTCGACGCCTGGCATCCCCGACTTCATGGACTGGAATCAGCTGACCCAGCTGCCGTTCTTCTGGAAGCCGTTCCAGAGTTTTCCATTCGCGCTTGCGGCAATCATCCTGGTGCCGGCGATCTTCTCCTTCATCATCGGGGCCGCGATGTTCAAGCGGCGGGTCGGCGGCGTCTACTTCGCGATCATCACCCAGGCCATCGCGGCCATCATGACGATCCTGATCGTGGGACAGCAGGGTTACACCGGCGGCATCAACGGCATTACCGACCTCCGCACCTTGCACGGCTGGGACATCCGTACCGATCATGCCAAGTACATCCTCTATTTCGTCGAGGTGTTCTTCCTGTTCGTCGCCATCCTGGTGGCGCAGTTCATCCGCCTGACCAAGCTCGGCCGTATCCTGGTGGCGATGCGTGAACAGGAGGATCGCGTGCGCTTCTCCGGCTATAGCGTCGCCAACTTCAAGATCTTCGCCTTCTGTGCGGCGGCGGTCTTTGCCGCGGTCGGCGGCGCGCTGTTCACCCTCGAGGTCGGCTTCATGTCGCCGTCCTTCGTGGGCATCGTGCCCTCGATCGAGATGGTGATCTACACCGCGGTCGGCGGCCGGCTGTCGATCTTTGGCGCGGTCTACGGCTCGCTGCTGGTCAACTTCGCCAAGACCAGCCTGTCGGAGACCTTCCCGCAGCTCTGGTTGTTTGGCCTCGGCGCGCTCTTCATCGCGGTCGTCCTCGCTTTCCCGAACGGTCTCGCCGGCATCTGGGGCGATTATGTGCAGCCGCGCATCGACCGGCTGCTGGCGTCGCGCAGCAAGAAATCCGGCAATGGCGGCCTTGTCGCCAACGGCGCCCCCGCAGAGTGAGGACACAGCGATGCTCATCGGTCATCAGCCCAAGGACTTCCTGCTCGCGGTCGAGGCGCTCACCGTCTCCTTCGACGGCTTCAAGGCGGTCAACGATCTCTCCTTTTATGTCGAGGAGAACGAGATCCGCGTCATCATCGGCCCGAACGGTGCTGGCAAGACCACGGTGCTCGACCTGATCTGCGGCAAGACCAAAGCGACCTCCGGCTCGATCCAGTTTCGCGGCAAGGAGCTGACCAAGCTGCGCGAGAACGAGATCGTCAAGGCCGGCGTCGGCCGCAAGTTCCAGACGCCCTCGGTGTTCGAGGATCTCAGCGTGTTCGAGAATCTCGAGATCTCGTTCCCGCGCGGCCGCACCGTATTCGGCTCGCTGACCTTCCAGCGCGATGCGACCGTGAAGGATCGTGTCGAGGAGGTCGCCGAGATGATCTTCCTCAAGGATCGTCTCAAGACCTCGGCCGCCGAGCTCAGCCATGGCCAGAAGCAGTGGCTCGAGATCGGCATGCTGCTGATCCAGAACCCGGACCTCTTGATGCTCGACGAGCCCGTCGCCGGGATGAGCGTCAGCGAGCGCGCCAAGACCGCCGAGCTGCTCAACCGCATCATCAAGGACCGCTCGGTGCTGGTCATCGAGCACGATATGAAGTTCGTCGAGGACATCGCTCACAAAGTGACGGTGCTGCACCAGGGACAGATCCTGTCCGAAGGCACGATGGACAAGGTCAAGAACGACCCCAAGGTCGTCGAAGTCTATCTCGGGCATTGAGCCGATGTTCGAGACATCAGTCCATCCACACCCTCGCTGCGCCCCCCTCCCCCTTGCGGGGAGGGGTCGGGGGTGGCGGTCCACAACGGCGGTCTCGCCCGGAGCCACCCCCACCCCCAACCCCTCCCCGCAAGGGGGAGGGGAGAACAGACAGCTCGTCGAAGCAACGAACAGGGAACAGGCGTGATGCTCGCAATCTCCGATCTCCATGTCGCCTACGGCCAGAGCGAGGTGCTGCATGGCCTCAACGTCAAAGTCGCGCCCAACGAGATCGTCGCGATCATGGGTCGCAATGGCATGGGCAAGACCACGCTGATGAAATCGCTGATGGGCATCCTGCCGTCCAAGAGCGGCTCCATCGACATGAATGGCACCGAGCTGTCCGGGCTGAAGAGCTATGAGCGCGTCGCCAAGGGACTCGCTTATGTGCCGCAGGGCCGCATGATCTTCTCGACCATGACGGTCAAGGAGAACATCGAGACCGGCCTCGTCGTCTCCGGCGAGTCCGAGGTGCCCGGTGACATCTATGAGCTGTTTCCGGTGCTGCTGGAGATGAAGGGCCGCCGCGGCGGCAACCTCTCCGGCGGCCAGCAGCAGCAGCTCGCGATCGCGCGCGCGCTCGCCACCAAGCCGAAGGTGCTGCTGCTCGACGAGCCGACCGAGGGCATCCAGCCGTCGATCATCAAGGAGATGGCGCGCACCCTGAAGCGCATCCGCGACGAGAAGGGACTGTCGATCGTCGTTTCCGAGCAGGTGCTGAGCTTCGCGCTCGACATCGCCGACCGCGTGCTGGTGATCGAGAACGGCGAGATCGTCCGTGACGATCCGCGCGATCAGGTCGATGCCGCGCAGGTCTCGAAATATCTGTCCGTCTAACCACTCCGTCCAAGCAGGTAAAAGGGGAGCTTCTGATGCCAGACACATTGATCAAGGTCGATCTCACCAAGTCGGCCTACGAGAACGACAAGGTGCACAACCGCTGGCACCCGGACATTCCGATGGTCGAGTGGGTCAATCCCGGTGATGACTTCATCATCGAGACCTATGACTGGACCGGCGGCTTCATCAAGAACAACGACTCCGCCGATGACGTGCGCGACATCGACCTGTCGATCGTGCACTTCCTCTCGGGTCCGATCGGCGTCAAGGGCGCCGAGCCCGGCGACCTCCTGGTCGTCGACCTGCTCGATGTCGGTCCTCTGAAGGAGAGCCTGTGGGGCTTTAACGGTTTCTTCTCCAAGCAGAATGGCGGCGGCTTCCTGACCGATCACTTCCCGCTGGCCCAGAAGTCGATCTGGGACATCAAGGGCCTGTACACCTCGTCGCGTCACGTGCCCGGCGTCAACTTCGCCGGCCTGATTCATCCCGGCCTGATCGGCTGTCTGCCCGATCCGAAGCTGCTCGCGACCTGGAATGAGCGCGAGACCGCGCTGATTGCGACCAACCCGACCCGCGTGCCGGGCCTCGCCAATCCGCCATTCGCGCCGACCGCCCACGCCGGCCAGGCCAAGGGCGACGTCAAGGCCAAGATCGGCGCCGAGGGCGCGCGCACTGTGCCGCCGCGCGAGCATGGCGGCAATTGCGACATCAAGGACCTGTCGCGTGGCTCGAAGATCTACTTCCCGGTCTACGTGCCCGGCGGCGGCCTCTCGATGGGCGACCTGCATTTCAGCCAGGGCGACGGCGAGATCACCTTCTGCGGCGCCATCGAGATGGCGGGCTGGCTGCACATCAAGGTCGACGTCATCAAGGACGGTGTGGCCAAATACGGCATCAAGAATCCGATCTTCAAGCCGTCGCCGATCACGCCGAACTATCGCGACTACCTGATCTTCGAGGGCATCTCGGTCGACGAGGCCGGCAAGCAGCATTATCTCGACGTCCACATCGCCTACCGGCAGGCCTGTCTCAACGCCATCGAGTACCTCAAGAAGTTCGGCTACTCGGGCGCCCAGGCCTACTCGATCCTCGGCACCGCGCCGGTGCAGGGTCACATCTCCGGTGTCGTCGACGTGCCCAATGCCTGCGCGACGCTCTGGCTGCCGACGGAGATCTTCGACTTCGACGTGATGCCGTCGGCGGCCGGGCCGATCAAGCACATCAAGGGCGATATCCAGATGCCGATCTCGCCGGACAAGTAATTCTTCTCCCTGCGCGATGGGTGCGGGACGGCAACGTCTTTGCCGCCCCGCATCCGCCGCGCGGGACTTGGAGACGATCGTTGCGCAGGAGACGAGACAATGCCGGTTTACGAATATCTCTGTGATGCATGCGGGCCGTTCACCGACATGCGACCGATGTCCGAATGTGATGATCCGCAGGTCTGCCCGCAATGTGCAGATATGGCGCCGCGCGTGATCCTCACCGCGCCCGCCTTCGCCTGCATGCCGGCGGAGCGGCGCACGGCGCATGCCACCAACGAACGCAGCCGCCACGCGCCGCAGACGCTCGCGGAATACAAGGCGAAACACGGGCCGGGCTGCGGCTGCTGCTCGCCGAAGAAGTCGCCGCGGCTGATGACCAAATCCAAGAGCGGCGCCAAGGGTTTTCCCACGGCGCGGCCATGGATGATCAGCCACTGAGTGAAAGCCATGGGCGGCGCGATGCGCCGTCCCTCAGCGTGACGCGGGCACGCGGCGCGGTCCCGGTGCGGGCTGCCCGCCGAACTTGGCGCTCATCGCATTCGCGCCGTCGCTGATGTCGACCAGCGTCTTGCGGCTGTCGTCGATCACCTTAGCGGATTTGCGCTTGAAGCTGTCGACGAGCTCGCGCATCGACTTGATCTGGTCGAACAGCTGGCCGGGATTGCCGTCCGCGAAGCCGGGAATGGTGCCGTCGATCTTGGTCACCAGAGTGTCGAAGCCCTTGAAGATGTCCTCGGCCTTGTCGATCGCGGCGTCGATTGCTGCCGTCTTCTCCTGCAGCGCGGCGGTTTCGGACTGGAAGCTCTGCAGCGCCTCCTTGATCGCCGGGGCGTTGCTGACGACGTATTTATCGATGTTGTGCACCGTCTCGACCATCGTCTCCTGGTCCTTGAGATCGGCTGTCAGCACCGGCACGCCGTCGTGATCGAGCGGCACCGGCGGCGCCGTCGGCGCGCCGCCGACCAGCGAGATTGCGGCGATGCCGGTGAGTCCCTGGAACTCGATGCCGGCCGTGGTGTCCTTGCGAATCGGCGCGGATTTGTCGAGCGTGATCATGGCGACGATCCGGCGCGGACTCTCGAGATTGATCGAGAGGATCTGTCCGGCCTGCACGCCGTCGAAATTGACCGGGCCGCCCTTGCGCAGGCCGGCCGCCGAGCCGCCGTCAAACACCACCCGCATCACGCTGCGCTGCTGGGCGATGCGCGACTTCTGCTTGATCAGCAGGCCGCTGATGCCAGCCGCCACCGCCGCGATCGTCAGGGTTCCAACAATGAGATTGATCGCGCGCATTTGTGTCCGCCGCTGCCTCGGCCGATTTTAGCCGTTAAGCCGCGCTGTTGAAAGCTCAGCGCGCGAGCCCGGGTCGGGACGGGGCGGCGAGGCCGGCCAGCAGCACCGAGAGAATGCCGGTCAGGAAGATACCGTCAAAGGTTCCGGCGCCGCCGATCGAGGCCACGGGGGCGCCGAGGCTGCCGATCTTGTCGAGGTTCATCAGGTCGGCCCCGACCAGCGTCCCCATCGAGCCGCCGATGTAGGCCAGCGGCGCGGCATATTCGCGCGACAGCAGGAAGGCCAGGATCGCGGTGACGACGACGGGTGCGAACACCGGCACGGCGATGCCGACGCCCTGCACCGGCGTCGCCATGGCATGGATGATCACCGCGATCACCAGCACGGCGATGACAGCGCGCAGCCACAGCTGGTAGCGCAGCACGAGATAGGTCGACATGATGGTCGGGATCACGGCGCCACCGATATTGACCGCGAGCAGGGTGCCGGGCCATTGATGCACCAGCGGCACGACATATTGCATGCCGAAAAAGTCGATGACTTCGCCGGAGCGGGCGACCGGTCCGGGCAGCATGGTGATCGGGATGTTGAAATAGCTGCCGACCAGCGATCCCAACAGCAGCAGCATTGCGGTGCCCGAGCTGACGCCGAGCTTCATATAGGCGTAGCGCAGGATGCCGAGCTGGATCAGGACGATCAGCGCACCGAAGGCCAGCACCAGGATCGCGAAGAAGGCGGGCGTGATCGGCAGATATTGGATCTGGGAATGCATGGCGGAAGCGCTTGGAATGTGAGCCTGACTGACTCCGCCGTATCATCTCACGGAGCAGGCGGGCTGACAAATGCTCATCCGGCGCCTGGTTCCCTTTGGCTGGCCGTGCTCGTTCATCGCGCGGCGATCAGCGTGGCGTGCAGCACGTAGCGCTCCGGCCCCTGTGTCAGCGCATCGAAGGGCCAGCAGGTCGAGAGCACGAGCTCCGGATTGTCCGTCGTCGGATCGATGCCGGAGGCATCGAAGCGGACGATGCTGAACGCGTCGGCACGGTAACGAAAAGTCTTGCCGTCGCGCCTGACGACCTCGATCTCGTCGCCGATCCTGACGTCGCGCAGGAAGCGGAAATGCGTGTCGCGATGCGCGGAAAAGACCGCGATGCCGCGCTCCCCCGGCTCCGCTGTTCCCTCGACATGGCCGGCGCCGAAGGCCAAGGCCTGGCCGCTGGAGCCGGCCAGCGCGATGGTGGAGACGCCGAGTCGCTTCACGTCGATACGCGCCACCGGGACGGTGTCAGCCCATGACCATGGCTTGACGGAATGGCCGGTGGCGATGGTCTGGCTGAAGGCCCTGTCGAGCAGCACCTGCGCGACCATCGCCTTGGCATGGATGAGGGCGCCGTGGCCGAAGAGGGCGAGGCCAACCAGCGCGACTACGAGCGGGACGACACAGCGGGGCATCCTCTCTCCTTTCGTCATTGCGAGGAGCGAAGCGACGAAGCAATCCAGAGTCGTGGACGCAGCTCCTGGATTGCTTCGCTGCGCTCGCATCGACAGTGCCCCTTAGTTGGCTGTCCGTCGCCGGATAGCGATGAGCCAAATCAGTTCCAGCATCAGGATTCCGAGCCCCAGCAGCATGCTCAGCTCGGCATTCGTCGCCGTCTTCGGCAGGGTGATTGTGGCCGGCGCCGTCGGCACGACCGGCCGCTTCAGCGCGGCGAACTGGACGTCGCCATCCGCTTCGGCACGGCGCTCCTTCGGCACGCCCGGCATCCGGCTGCGCTCGCCGAACACCTTCTCGAAGTCCCAGCCGGCCGGCAGGTTGATTGGCAGCTCGGCGAGCTTGAGCGGCTCGCCGTCGGGGCGCCGCGGGGTCTTGTCGACGGCGACGAGGCTGGTCAGGCGCGTGACCAGCTGATGGTCCAGCGCCAGCCTGAGAATGGCGCCATCGGATTCTTCCGGCGTCATCTGGCGCATCGTCTTCGCCACTTCGGCATCGCCGATCTTGCGCCGGGCCCACAGTTTTGACAGGCCCTTGCCCGCGGCGGCGCCGGCGAGCGGCAGCGTGATGGTCCATGGCTGATCGCCGATCCGCGCCTTGAGCTGCAGCGACCCGGCGAGACGGTCGATCCTGGCGGCCAGCACCAGCGGCTCATTGCGATAGACGTCCGGCAGCACAGCCGGTGTGAGGTCGGCGGAGGCTTCGGAAAACGTGGCGGTCAGGCCAGTCACGACCGGATTCTCCAGCTTGGCGAACAGGTCACGCATGCGCTCCTCGACCTGCTCGACCGAGCCGATAGGGGTGAAGGCGCCGCGGCCGAGCTCGGCGGCGCGCGTCATCAGGTAGGTGTTGGGCGCCGAGCCGATGCCGACCATGAAGATGCGCGAGCGGCCGCGCATCGCCGTGATGGTCTCGAACAGCTGCTGCTCGTTGCCGATGGCGCCGTCGGTCAGGAACACCACCTGGCGCACGCGGTCGCTGTCGCTGCCGTCGTCGGTGAGCGCCGCACGCATCGCCGGCACCATCTCGGTGCCGCCGCGCGCCTCGAGCGCGCTCACGAAGCTGGTCGCGCTGCCGACATGTTCAGCGTCGGCCGGCACCGAGGATGGAAACAGCACCGTCATCGTGTCGTCGAAGCGGATCACGTTGAAGCGGTCATTGGGCTGCAGCCGTCCCAGCGCATAAAGCAGGCTGGCCTTGGCCTGGCGGATCGAGGTGCCGCCCATCGAGCCGGAATTGTCGATCACGAAGATCACGTCGCGCGGCTGCGGGCGCTGCGCTGACGCCGCGACCGCCGGCGGCGTGATAAAGGCGAGCAGATAATCGGCATCGCCGACCTGCTCGTGAAACAGGCCGACCGACGGCATGGCGACAGAAGCCGGCTTCCAGGTCAGCTCGAAATCACGATCGGCCGGCGCCACGCCCTCGGCCAGGGTCACGATCCGCGTCTTCGCATCGGGGCTGTCGATCGTCACCTGGTGATGATGGCTCTTGACCTCGCCGAGCGCGAATCCGGCCTGCAGCCGCACTGTGATCTTGGTGGGATTGACCGGATCGGTCTTGGCGGGGTCGAGCACCTCCGGCGAGATGCGGTCGCGGTCCGGCACCGGATCATTGCTTGCGGCGCTCCAGCCATCGCTGCCCGGACGCAGGTCGACGCTCTGCACGATCGGCGCGGGATTGTAGCGCGGCGCGACGACCAACGGCACCCGCAGCGAGAACGCGCCATCCACCTGCGCCACCGGCTGCTGATATTCGATCTGCACCAGCACGGTCTCGCCGGGGCCGATATTGGCGAGCGAGTTGGTGAAGATGTTCGGACGCTCCTGCTCGGTCAGCGCGGCGGTCTTGCCGTCGCGCTTGGCCTGCTCGTAGATCACCTTGGCCTGCTCGCGCGGCTTGATGTCGCCGATCACGACGCGATCGCCGACGATCATCTTCAGCGTATCGACCGCGCTATCCGGCGGCAGCGGATAGACATAGACCGCCTCCATCCATTGCGAGCTCGTGTTCCTGAACAGCTGCGTCACGTGCGCCCGCGCCGTTGGGCCGGAGACGATGATGTCGACATCGATGCCGAGCCGCGGCGCCTCGGCATAGCCCGCGTCGGACTTGAACAGCAGCGCGCCGGAGCGCGCGTCGCGCGGCTTGGTCAGCGGAGCTGGCGGGCCTTCGGCCGACCAACCCGGCGTGATGCTGAGAAACAGCGCCGTGAAGCCGACCAGCAGCACCGCGGCGGCCTGCAGCAACAGGAACAGCAGCATGGTCACGATCCACGACCGGATCGGATGGGCACTGCGGCGGATGTCGTAGTCGATCGTCTCACTCATCGGTGGCTCCGCAACGAACAGGATAGGGCAGGCCGAGATTGAGCGCGGTGCCCCGTCGCCGCGAGCGGAATGGTCGGTCTTGTTCGGCCCCCGTCCGCCCGGCATTGTCCGGTGCCGGCCAAGCGCGCGGCTGATCTGTGCGGGTTTGTGCTGATTTGTCCGTCTGCTAGAAGGGGCAACGCCACGCAGCAGGGGACCGCATGTCGATACCGGAGAACGAGCTGTCGGACGAGCTGAGCCGGCAGGTGGCGGAGACCATCCGCGAGGAGATCGCGCGCCGCCGCATGTCACGGCAGGCGCTGGCGGAGCAGGCGAAGCTGAGTCTGTCGACGCTGGAGAAGGCGCTCGGCGGCCGCCGTCCGTTCACGCTCGCGACCATCGTCCGGCTCGAGCAGGCGCTCGGGATGGCCTTGCGCAAGGCGCCGAGCCCGCCAGTTGCAGCACCAGGCGCAAGTGGCGGCATCGCGCCAGATAGCCTCGGCTCCTATTCGCGGCGGGCGGTGGAGTGGATCGAAGGCACCTATGTCACTTTGCGGCCGTCATTCGGCGACAAGGAGGCGATCTACGCCTACCGCACCGACATCGTCTGGGACGATGCGGCCTCGTCCCTGGTGTTTCGCGAGGGCGCGCGGCTGGATGCGGCGTTCACGCAGTTCGGCGAGGTCGCCGTGCCCAACCAGTCCGGTTTCGTCTACCTGGTCACCAACCGCCACGGCCAGCACCGCCTGATCACGGTGTCGCGCCCGACCATCACCGGCGAGATGTACGGCATCATCACGACGCTGCTCGCCGGCCGCGGCTCGCTGCTGACGCCCATCGCGGCCCCCGTCGCGCTGTTGCCGCTGCGCAATGTCGTCGCGCCGAGCTTCGGCCGGCTCGGTGCTGACGATCCACACTTTGCGCTGTATCGCGAGCACCTGCGCAAGACGCTCGAGGAGCCGTTTGCGCTGTTCGTGCAGGGCGTGCCGTGACGTGTGAGAGCACACAACGAACCGCTGTCATTGCGAACAGCAGCGAAGCAATCCAGAGTCCTCGCGTCGCCCTGGATTGCTTCACGCTCGCAATGACGGAGCTCCTGGTCGATGACATCGCGCCTCACGGCTTGCCTGGACTGGCGCCCGCTGGGCGGGACTGATCACTGCGCACCCCGCTTGGTGAGGGGAGGCACGCGAACGCCTGTCGGCGTTCGCTCCGGTCGTCCACCGCAGCTGCAATCGACGCTGCATCGCGCGTCAGCCTAGCCTCCGACATCCGCGCTGATGATGTCGCCGAACAGGTCCCATTTGCCGCCCTTGAACTGCATCATCTTCAGCTGCTCGATCGGGGCGAAGTCGTTGGGACCGGTGTTGACCTTGATGCCGGGGATCAGCGTATCCGGCGCGAAGTCCTTCAGGCTGGCGGCCTGCTTCATGACATTCTCGCGAGTGAGATTGTCGCCGCACTGCTTCAGGGTCTGCACCATCGTCTGCGCCGCGGCATAGCCATAGGCAAGATTGGCGTCGGAGATGTTGGCGCCGGGCATGTACTTGTCGATGAAGGCCATGAACTTCTTCATGCCCTCGTCATCCTTCCACTGCGGATCCGACGGGTCCTTGAGGTAGCCGGCGGAGAGCACGCCCTCGGAGGCGTCAAGGCCGGCTGGCTTCATCACGGCGCCGATCGAGATCGATACGTCGGTCATCAGGTGCATCGGCTTCCAGTCGAGCTCGGCGATCTTCTTGATCGCCTGCGCCGCGAATTTTGGCGTCGCGATGTTGACGAATACATCCGCGCCAGTGCCCTTGACCTTGACGATATGGGCATCGATCGAGGGCTCCGATGTCTCGTAGCTCTCCTCGGCGACGATCATGGTCTTGGCCTTGTCGCCCAGCACCTCCTTGATGCCGAGCAGGTAGTCCTTGCCGAAATCGTCATTGGCATAGAAGATTGCGATCTTCGCGTTCGGCTTCTCCTTGAGAATGTATTTTGCGAAGATCCGGGCCTCGACGCGGTAGCTGGGCTGAAAGCCCATGGTCCAGGGGAATTCCTTCGGCTCATTCCACTTGCTGGCCCCGGTGGCCAGGAACAGCTGCGGTACCTTCTTGGCGTTGTGATATTTCTGCACGGCGGTCTGGGTCGGCGTGCCCAGCGCGTTGAACACCAAGAACACTTCGTCGCTCTCGATCAGCTTGCGGACCTGCTCGACCGTTTTCGGCGGGCTGTAGCCGTCGTCATAGGAGATGAAGTTGATCCGCCGGCCGTTGATGCCGCCCTGATCGTTGATCATCTTGAAATAGGCCTCCTCGGTCTTGCCGATGATGCCGTAGGCCGAGGCCGGGCCGCTATAGGCCTCGACATTGCCGATCTTGATCTCGGTGTCGGTCACCCCGGTGTCGTATTTCTTCTGGGCGAGCGCACTCTGGCTCGCGAGCACGGAGAAGGCGGCCGCGGCCGCGAGAGAGAGCAGAGTCCTGGTCGTCATCGGCAACATTCCCTGGGCTTCCTCTGGTTGGTCTTATGGGTCTTGTTGAGCAGTCATGCACAGCTCTGGCTGGGCATGGGATGGTCAAGACGCCTGCTGGACGAGGTCGACCGCTGACGCCGTCGCAAAGCTCTTGCGCAACGTCGGCTTGTGGATCTTGCCGGTGGCGTTACGCGGCAGCGCGTCGACGAAGCGGACCGTTCGCGGGCATTTGAAGCGGGCGAGATTGGCCTGGCAGTGGGCGTGAATCTCAGCCTCGCTCAACGTGTGCCCCGGCTTCACCGCGATGATCGCCATGCCGGTCTCGCCCCATTGCGGATCGGGGATGCCGATCACGGCGGCCTCGGCCACCGCGCTCAGCTGGTGCAGGACGTTCTCGACCTCGGCCGGATAAACGTTCTCGCCGCCGGAGATGTACATGTCCTTCCAGCGGTCGACGATGTAGTAGAAGCCTTCGTCATCCACGCGCGTGGCATCGCCGGTGTGCAGCCAGCCGTCGGTGAACGAGGACCGGTTGGCGTCCGGCCTGTTCCAGTAGCCCGGTGTCACGTTCGGTCCACGGACCCAGAGCTCACCGAGCTCGCCGACGTCGGCATCCGTCCCGTCGGGGCGGACGATGCGCACTTCGGTATGCAGCACTGGCTTGCCGGCGGAGCCGGCCTTGCGCCCGGCATCCTCGCGGTCGAGCGCGAGCACCGCGGGCGAGGTCTCGGTCATGCCGTAGCCCTGCTGCAGCGCGACGCCGCGCGCCTCCCAGGTGTGGAGCAGCGGGACCGGCATCGGCGCGCCGCCGACGCCACCGATCACCAACCGGCTGAAATCGGCGGTCGCGAACGCCGGATGCTGCGCCATGAACTGATAGATCGCGGGCACGCCGAAGAACACATTGATGCCTCGGGCGGGATCGCTGATCAGCTGCAGCGCCAGTCCGGGATCGAAGGCGCGCATGATCAGCACGGTGCCGCCGACATGCATCACCGGATTGGTGTAGCAGTTGAGCCCGCCGGTGTGGAACAGCGGCAGCACGGTGAGCAGAACCGATGACGGCGTGATATAGGCCGGGCCGCCGAGATTAACGCAATTGTAGAACGTCATCCCGTGGGTGATCATGGCCCCCTTGGGCTGGCCCGTGGTGCCCGACGTGTACATGATGGTCGAGACGTCATCGAGCGTGACCGGCTCGATCGTGGCGAGCGGCTTCGCCGCGGCGATCGCCTGCTCGTAGCTGCCGGTGGCGCCGTAGCGCAGCGTCGTCGCGACACCACACAGCCGGCTGACGCTCTGCGCGGTATCGGCGAGGTCGTCATCATGGATCATGACCTTGGGCGCAGCGTCGCCGACGATGAACTGCAGTTCGGGCACTGTCAGCCGGGTGTTGAGCGGCACGAAGATCGCGCCGACGCGGAAGCAGGCGAACTGCACCTCCAGCGTATCGGTCGCGTTCAGCGCCAGCACCGCGACGCGATCGCCCTTGCCGACGCCGCAGACGTCGCGGAGATGACTGGCGAGGAGCCCGACGCGGGCATCGAACTCCGCATAGGTGAAGCGTCGGTTGCTGCCGAGATCGACCATCGCGGTCTTGGCCGGCGTGCGCCGGGCATGATGCGCAATCCAGTCGTAATACCGTACAGGCACGGGGTTCCCTCCTGGTATCAGGCGATCTGATGCCGCCTTGATCGCGATGCGCTGGTCTTATCTGCGCGTCCCATTGACGAGGGGCGATGCGCGCAAGGCCTTTGGCCCGAGTGGGCCGGTGTGTGCATTGCACTGTCTTGCGTCAAGGCGCTGTTGGCGGGCAACCGACGCGTCCCCGCTGCACGCGATTTCAGCAGTCAGCCACTCGACGCAAGGCGTTACCGCCGCTTCCGGCCATTCTGACGAAGCAGCAACCAGAGCTCCGGCACCGATGACCAAGAGTCCGTTCTACACGGCCGAGCACGAGGCCTTCCGCGACGTGGTCAGGCGATTCGTCGAGAAGGAGATCGCCCCGTTCGCGAGCGCGTGGGACGAGGCCGGTGAGTTCCCGCGCGCGCTGTACGCGAAAGCCGCCGAGATCGGCCTGCTCGGACTCGGCTTTCCGGAGGAGTTCGGCGGTGTCCCGGCCGACCAGTTCATGCACATCGTCGCCTCGCAGGAGCTGGCCCGTGCGGGCGCCGGCGGCGTCAGCGCCAGCCTGATGAGCCATTCGATCGGTGCGCCGCCGATCGCGCGCGCGGCGAGGCCGGAGGTCCGCGCCAGGGTGCTGCCGGAGATCCTTGCGGGACGGAAAATCTCGGCGCTCGCGATCACCGAGCCGAGTGGCGGCTCGGATGTCGCCAATCTCCGGACCAAGGCCGTCCGCGATGGCGATCATTATGTCGTCAGCGGCGAGAAGACCTTCATCACCTCGGGCATGCGCGCGGACTATATCACCGTCGCGGTGCGCACCGGCGGCCCAGGGCCGTCCGGGGTGAGCCTGCTGCTCGTTCCTGGCGACGCGCCCGGGCTGACGCGCACCAAGCTGAACAAGATGGGCTGGTGGGCGTCGGATACGGCCACCCTGCATTTCGACGGCTGCCGGGTGCCGATCGAGAACCTGATCGGCGAGGAAGGGCAGGGCTTCAAGCTGATCATGCACAATTTCAACAGCGAGCGGATGGGCATGGCGGCGAGCTGCACGGCGTTCGCCCGCGTCTGCCTGGAGGATGCGATCGCCTATGCCAAGGAGCGGCACACCTTCGGCAAGCCCTTGGCGCAGCACCAGGTCATCCGGCACAAGCTGGTCGACATGGCGCAGCGCGTCGCGGCCTCGCAGGCGATGCTGGAGATGCTGGCGTGGCGGCTCGAACAGGGCGATAATCCCGTTGCCGAGATCTGTATGATGAAGAACCAGGCGACGCAGACCATGGCCTGTTGCGCTTCCGAGGCGGTGCAGATCTTCGGCGGCGCCGGCTTCATGCGCGGCATTCGCGTGGAACGCATCTACCGCGAGGTCAAGGTCAACGCGATCGGCGGCGGCACCGAGGAGATCATGAAGGACCTGGCCAGCCGCCAGATGGGATTGTGACGATCCTGCTTCGAATGCCTATGGAGCTGGTCGGGCCGGTTGTCACTATGCGGCCGTCCTTCGAGACGCCCGACTGCGGCGGGCTCCTCAGGACGAGGACTTTTGTTGCGGCGACACGGACGAAGGATCCTCATGGTGAGGAGCACCGCGTCCGGGCCGCAGCGTCATGAACGAGTGTTGAGCGCGGAGCGTCCCGAACCATGAGGCCCCGATGCATCTTGGTGTCTGCCGCCGCGCCCAGAAATGACGAGAGGAATTGAGATGCTCTTCACCGCCGACCACGACGAACCGCGCCGCATCCTGCAGAAGTTCATCGCTGCCGAGATCAACCCTCACGTCGACGAATGGGAGGCGGCCGGCATCTTCCCCGCGCATGAGCTGTTCAAGAAGCTTGGCAGCCTCGGCTTTCTTGGCCTCAACAAGCCGGTCGAATTCGGCGGCCAGGGGCTGGACTATTCCTACGCGCTGATGATGGCCGAGGAGCTTGGCGCGATCACTTGCGGCGGCGTGCCGATGGCGATCGGGGTGCAGACCGACATGGCGACGCCGGCGCTGGCGCGCTTCGGCTCGGATGAGCTGCGGCGCGAATTCCTGGCGCCCGCGGTTTCCGGCGATGCGGTGGTCTGCCTCGGCGTGTCGGAGACCGGTGCGGGCTCGGACGTCGCCTCGATCAAGACCACGGCCCGCTCCGACGGCGATGACTATGTCATCAACGGGGGCAAGATGTGGACCACCAATGGCACCCAGGCCGACTGGATGTGCCTGCTCGCCAACACCGGCGACGGACCGGTCCATCGCAACAAGTCGCTGATCATCGTTCCGATGAAGACCAAGGGCGTGCAGATCGCCCGCAAGCTCGACAAGCTCGGCATGCATTCGTCCGACACCGCGCAGATCTTCTTCGACAATGTGCGCGTGCCCAAGCGCAACCTGGTCGGCGAGGAGGGACAGGGGTTCACCTACCAGATGCTGCAGTTCCAGGAGGAGCGGCTGTGGGGCGCGGCGGCCTGCCTGAAGTCGCACGAATACATCATCGCGAAGACGATCGAATACACCCGCGAGCGCAAGGTGTTCGGCCGCAGCGTGCTCGACAACCAGGTGGTCCATTTCAAGCTCGCGGAGATGCAGACCGAGGTCGAGCTGTTGCGCGCGCTGATCTATCGGGCCGCCGAAGCGCTGATCGCCGGCGAGGACGTCACCCGGCTCGCAACCATGGCCAAGCTCAAGGCTGGCCGCCTTGGTCGCGAGCTGACCGATGCCTGCCTGCAATATTGGGGCGGCATGGGCTTCATGAACGAGACGCCGGTCAGCCGCGCCTATCGCGACGCCCGGCTGACCTCGATCGGCGGCGGTGCCGACGAGGTGATGCTGACGATCCTGTGCAAGATGATGGGCACCTTGCCCGGCACCGGCAAAGCGGGGAACGCCTGATGATCACGCTGTATCATTGCGACGGCGCCCGCTCGTTCCGCCCGCTGTGGATGCTGGAGGAGCTCGGGCTCGCCTATGAATTGAAGATGCTGCCGTTCCCGCCGCGGGTGCTGGCCAAGGACTATCTCGCCATCAATCCGCTCGGGACGATCCCGTTTCTGATCGACGGCGAGACCAGGATGACGGAGTCCTCCGGCATCTGCCACTATCTCGGCATCAAGCATGGCCCGACGCCGCTGATGGTCGGACCTGAGGAGAAGGACTACGGCACGTTCCTGAACTGGATGTATTTCTCCGACGCGACGCTCACGTTCCCGCAGACGCTGGTGCTGAGATACGGTCAGCTCGAGCCGGATGAGCGACGCTCGCCGCAGGTGGCGGGCGATTATGCCAAATGGTTTCTGGGCCGGCTGCGCGCGGTCGAGGCAGCGACGCGGACTGCCGAGTTCTTGAGCGCCGGCCGTTTCACCGCAGCCGACATCGTGATCGGCTACGCGTTGCGCCTCGCCGAGACGATCGGGCTGTCGAAGGACTTCGGTCCGAATGTGGCCGGCTATTGGGCGCGGCTGCAGCAGCGCGATGGCTATCTGCGGGCCCGTACAGCCGAGCAGCGCGCCGGCGTGGAGCAGGGCATCACGCCGCGCGTCCGGCCATGACCAGTATCGCTCATAGCGACGATTAACCGCGACAAAAATCGGCGGTGACAGCCGATGACAGCGGCGCGAATTGCGCTATGGTCCTCCACCAAAGAAGCGGCCAACAGAGCCGCGCCTCAGGAGGAAGACCATGGATGTGACCCGCCGGGACTCCGGCCATCTCATGCTGATCACGCCCGAGCGCGTCTTCTACGCCGGGCTGCTCGGCCGTCCGCGCCAGCGCTGCTCGGGTGCGTTCCACATTTACGTCGCGCTTACCGGCAGCCTCCGGCTGCTGCCCGAGGGGGGCGAGGAGCGCTGCGGCGAGCTGCTGGTCGTGCCGCCCAACAAGCAGCATACGATCGAGAGCGATTATCGCACCGTGATCGTCGTGACGATCGAGCCGGAAAGCGTGCCGATCGGCACGCTGGATCGTTTCGCCAGCAAAGTTACGCGCGAGGCGGAGGCCTATGGCTGCCGCATCCGCGCCGCCTATGAGGAGCTGGTGCAGCGGCCGCTGAGCGGCGACGTCACCAGCGCGATCTTCGATCGGCTGTGCTTCGGCGAGGTGTTGCCGCAGCGTTCGCTCGACCCGCGCGTGGTCAAGGCGATCGGCCTGATCAGCCGTTTCTCCGGCGAGCCAGCCACCGCCGAGAGCTGCGCGGCGGCGGTCGGGCTGTCGACCTCGCGTTTCCTGCATCTGTTCAAGGAGGAGACCGACATCTCCTTCCGCTCGTTCCGGGCCTGGAAACGCGCGCGGCATCTGCTGAACTACGCCAACCAGGATCTCAACCTCGCACATCTTGCGCAGGACATCGGCTATCCCGATTCGACCCATTTCAGCCATTCGATCCGCCGCTTCTATGGCCTGAAGCCGCGCGCGATCTTCTCTGGCTCGCGCGATCTCGCGATTTACCGCGCCGGCGAGGCGGCCTTGACCTGATCGGGTCTCGCGGCGCGCCGCGTGAGGGCGGCGCGCAGCGGGAACTTCGACAGTTCGAGCACGATCAGCGTCGCGATGGCGGCGCCTGCCGTCAGCATCAGATCGTCGGCGTGCAGCGGGCCGAACCGGAACAGCGCCGTTGCGGCGGGCAGCGTCAGGCTGGTCGCGAGCACGGCGATGACGAAGCCGATCACCAGCAGCAGCACCCGATTCGGCCGCAGCAGCGCGTCGCGCAGCGAGCTCGAGAACGAGCGGTTGACGAAGATCAGGCTGACGATCACCGACACCAGCACGAAGAACACCAAGGCGCGGATCTCGTCGGCGGGCATGCCGGCCCGGCTCGCCAGCAGCAGCACGGCTCCGGTCACCCCCATCGCCAGGATGCCCTGCAGCGCGCCCCACAGCACCAGCGGGCGCGGCAGCAGCGGCTCCTGCGGATCGCGCGGCGGCCGCCGCATGATGTCGCTTTCCTCGGTCTCGGCCTCGAACACCAGCGAGCAGACGGGATCGATGATCATCTCGAGAAAGGCGATGTGCACCGGGCCGAGCAGCAATGGCAGGCCGGTCACGAGCGGCAGCAGCGCCAGCCCGGCGATCGGGAAATGCACCGCAAGAATGAAGCTCATCGCCTTGCGCAGATTGTCGTAGATCCGCCGGCCCAGCTGGACCGCCTTGACGATCGAGCCGAAATCGTCGTCGAGCAGCACGATCGCGGCGGCCTCGCGCGCGACATCGGTGCCGCGCCCGCCCATCGCGATGCCGATATGGGCGGCCTTCAGCGACGGCGCATCGTTGACGCCGTCGCCGGTCATCGCGACGATCTCGCCATCGGCCTTGAGCGCCGAGACGATGCGCAGCTTCTGCTCCGGCATGATGCGCGCAAACGCCGTCGGCCGGCGCGCCGCCTGCGCCAGCGTCTCGTCGTCGAGCGCCGACAGCTCGGCGCCGGTGATGACGCGCTCAGGATCGAGCCCGGCCTGCCGCGCGATCGCCGCCGCCGTGGCCGGATAATCGCCGGTGATCATGATGATTCGAATGCCGGCGGAGCGGCATTGCGCGACGGCATCGGCGACCTCCGGCCGCAGCGGATCGGCGAAGCCGACCAGGCCGCAGAAGCTGTACGTGAAGCCCTGCTGGGTGTCCGGCAGCGCCTCGTCGCGCCAGCTCGCTTCGGCGACGCCGAGCACGCGCAGTCCTTCGGCGGCGAGGGTCTCGACACGCGCCTGCAGCGCCTCCAGCGCGGCGCCGCCGAGACCGCAGAGCGTCGCGATCGCCTCCGGCGCGCCCTTGGCGGCGACGACCGTCGCGCCGTCGCGCGACCAGACATTGGTCATGGCGAGCAGATCCGGACGCAGGCCGTAACGCCGTTGCAGGGTGGCGCCGACGATCGCTTCGGTGTCGAGCGCCTGCAGGGCGCGCTCCATCGGATCATGCGATTGCGGGTCGCAGGCGAGCACGGCGGTGGCGACGAGATCGCGGAACGCCGCCGTCACCGCCTCCGGCGTTGCACCGGCGGGGTGCAGACCCTCGCCGTCGGGACGCACCAGCCGCGCCACCATCATGCGGTTCTGCGTCAGGGTGCCGGTCTTGTCGGTGCACAGCACGGTCGCTGCCCCGAGCGATTCGATCGCCGCGGCGCGCCGCGTCAGTACCCGCGCCTGCGAGATCCGCCAGGCGCCCATCGCGAGGAACACGGTGAGCACGACCGGGAACTCCTCGGGCAGCATCGACATGCCCAAGGCGATGCCGGCCAGAATTCCCTCCAGCCAGCCGCCGCGATAGAGCGCATAGAGCACGACCGTGATCGCCACCACGATGCCGCCGCCGATCGCGAACGCCATGACGAGACGTCGCGTCTGCTGCCGCAGGCGCGGCGTCTCGGTCTCCAGCGTGCTGACCGACTGGCCGATCCTGCCGATCGCCGTGCGCGGTCCCGTGGCGATCACCTCGGCAATGCCGCCGCCGCGCACCACGAGGCTGCCCGAGAACACGAAGGGCTGATCGTCGCCGCCAGCCGTTGCGGCCACGTCGATCGCGGCGTCAGCGGCCGGCCGTTTGCGGACCGGCACGGACTCGCCGGTCAGCAGCGATTCATCCGTTAGCAGATCGTCACATTGCCGCAGCACCGCGTCGGCCGCGACGCGGTCGCCCTCCGCGAGCACGATGACATCGCCGCGCACCACCTCGCGCCCGGCGATGCGGCTGCGTTCGCCGTCGCGGATCACCAGCGCGCGCGGGCTGGACAGGTCGCGCAGCGCTTCCAGCACCCGCTCGGTGCGTGCCTCCTGCACGATGGTGATGGCGACCGAGGCCGAGGCGAACACGCCGAGGAGCAGCGCCTCGGCCAGATCGCCCAGCGCGAGATAGATCCCGGCGCCCGCCAACAGCAGCAGCAGCATCGGTTCCTGCAGCACATCGGCGATCAGCCGGACGATCGAGCGCGCGCCGGCCTGCGGCAGCTCGTTGAAGCCCTCCGCCTGCAGCCGCCGCGCCGCTTCGGCGGCGCTCAGGCCAAGCGAGGCGGCTGGCGCTGGTTGTGTATCGATCGGCATTGCACGTCCTGTGATGAAGGAGCAGGAACCGCTTATCGCTGATCCCGGCTGCCGGCTTGATGCAGAGCAATACCGGGTTGCGGTGCTTCCAACCAGCGAGTCAACGCAAGCAGATTTGGCCTGGACATCATCATATGTGACCCGGATCAGCATCGCGCTGCGACGTGCAGCCTATCGAACGAGTGCCATGAGCAACAAAGCCGTCATCACCTGCGCGCTGAACGGCGTGCTCACCGATCCCCGGCAGCATCACGTGCCGGTCACGCCCGAGGAGATGGCGCGCGAGGCGCGCCGCGCCTTCGACGCCGGCGCTGCGATCATGCACATCCATCTGCGCCAGCAGGCGCCGGGCAAGGGTCATCTGCCGTCATGGGAGGTGAGTGTCTCCCGCGAGATTCAGCAGGCGATCCGCGAGGCCTGTCCGGGCGTGATCATCAACCACACCTCGGGCGTGTCGGGCCCGAACTATCAGGGTGCGCTCGATTGCATCCGGGAGACGCGGCCGGAGATCGCGGCCTGCAATGCAGGCTCGCTGAACTATCTGAAGGTCAAGGCCGACAACAGCTGGGCATGGCCGCCGATGATGTTCGACAACTCGGTCGAGAAGATCGAGGACTATCTCGCCGCAATGAAGGACGCGCACACGATCCCGGAGTTTGAGTGCTTCGATGTCGGCATCGTGCGCTGCGTTGGCATGTACCGCCAGACCGGCATGTATGGCGGGCCGCTGGAATACAATTTCGTGATGGGCGTGGCCTCCGGCATGCCCGCCGATCCCGAGCTGCTGCCGATCCTGCTCAGGCTGAAGCTGCCGGAGGCGCATTGGCAGGTCACCGCGATCGGCCGCGCCGAGATCTGGCCGCTGCATCAGCGCTGCGCCGATCTCGGTGGCCATCTCCGCACCGGCCTGGAGGACACGTTCTATCTCGCCGACGGCACCAAGGTGACCTCGAACGGCCAGCTGATCGAGGCCATCGCCGCCTGCGCGCGGCGCGCGGGCCGCGAGATCGCCAGCCCCGCCGAGGCGCGGCAGATGTTTGGGACAATCAACTGACGCCGGATACTCCGTCATTGCGAGCGCAGCGAAGCAATCCAGAGCTGCGCGTGACGCCCTGGATTGCTTCGCTGCGCTCGCAATGACGCGGATGGAGAGGGACTAGAATGATGACCAATCTCGACGCCACCGGCGGCGTAGCCGGACCCGGCCGCATCGGCCGGGTCGCGATCGGCGATCTCTTGAAGCGCGCGGCGCGGCGCTTTCCGGAGCGCGTCGCGATCACTGACGGCAGCCGCCAGGTCACGTTCACCGAGTTGGAGCGTGACGCCAACCGCTTCGCCAATTACCTCGTCGCCAAGGGGTTGAAGCCGGGTGAGAAGATCGCCACGGTCTGCAACAACTCGATCGAGTTCGTCAAAGCCCTGTTCGGCATCCATCGGGCCGGGCTGGTGTGGGTGCCGATCAATACCATGCTCGGCCCGGCCGACATGGATTATATCCTCGGTCACGCCGAGGTCCGCTTCGCCATCATCGACGACAATCTCCACGCTCAGCCGGAGCGGCGCGCGGCGCTGGAAAAGCGCGGCGCCGAGCTGATCGCGATCGACCTCACCGGCACGGCGAAGGCGGCAGAGCTCGCTAGCTTCAACGAGCTGATCCTGGGCCAGTCCGAGATCGAGCCGGATATCGCGATCAACGATCGTGATCTCGCGATGATCATCTACACCTCCGGCACGACGTCGCGGCCGAAGGGTGCGATGCATTGCCATCTCGCGGTGGTCATGGCGGTCATGAGCAACTGCATCGAGATGCAGCTGTCGCGCGATGACGGCATCACCGGGCAGTTCCCGTTGTTCCATTGCGCCGGCCATGTGCTGCTCTTGAGCTATCTCTCGGTCGGCGGCCGCATGGCGCTGATGCGCGGCTTCGATCCGGTGGCCTGCATGGAGGCCATCGTGCGCGACCGCCTGACCGTGTTCGTTGGCCTGCCGCTGATGTATCAGGCCATCCTCGATCATCCGCGTCGCAAGGAGTTCGACCTCTCGTATCTGCGCACCTGTCTCTATACGATGGCGCCGATGGGCCGGCCGCTGCTGGAGCGTGCGATCAAGGAGCTGTGCCCGAACTTCGTGCTGACCAGCGGCCAGACCGAGATGTATCCGGCGACGACGATGTCGCGGCCGGAGGTCCAGCTTAACCGCTTCGGCAATTATTGGGGCGAGTCGCTGTTCGTCAACGAAACCGCCATCATGGACGATGCCGGCAATCTGCTGCCGCCGGGCGAGATCGGCGAGCTCGTGCATCGCGGACCCAACGTGATGATGGGCTACTACAAGGACCCCCAATCGACCGAGGACGCGCGAAAATTCGGCTGGCACCACACCGGCGATCTCGCGGTGATCGAGAATGGCGAGGTGCTGTTCCTCGACCGCAAGAAGGACATGATCAAGTCCGGCGGCGAGAACGTCGCCTCGGTCAAGATCGAGGAGACCCTCTTGGCGCATCCGGCGGTGCAGAACGCTGCTGTCGTCGGCCTGCCGCATCCGCAATGGGGCGAGGCGGTATCGGCCTTCGTCAAGCTCAAGCCGGGCGCGCAGGCGAGCGAGACTGAACTGCTCGAGCATTGCCGCAAGTCGCTCGGCGGCTTCCAGGTGCCGAAGCTCGTCCGCGTGCTCGCGGAGATGCCGATGACTGCCACCGGCAAGCTGCGCAAGGTCGAGCTGCGCCAGGCCTATGGCGACCATTTCGCGGCGAAGAGCGCGTGAGCCGCTCCACCAACTCCTTCGTCATTCCGGGATGGTCCGAAAGGCCAGGCCCGGAATCCATCACCACGATCGTGAGTATGGAGTCCGGGCTCGCGCTTCCGCCTTCGCTCTTCGAGCTGCGGCCGACAAGCCGCGCGTCCCGGAATGACGATCAATAGCGAGCTTGTTGCTTATGGCCATCATCGACAACACCATCTCTCCCACCGGCGCCGCCTTCCAGGCCAATCGTGACGGCATGCTCGGCCTGATCGGGCGCATGCGTGATCTCGAGGCGCGGACGCGCAATGCCTCCGCTGCGGCGAAAGATCGTTTCCATCAGCGCGGCCAGCTGTTGCCGCGTGAGCGCGTCGCGCTGGTGCTCGATCCCGGCGCGCCGTTCCTGGAGCTGTCGACCCTGGCTGGCTACATGTTCGATGTGCCGGACCCGGCGAAGAGCGTGCCGGGCGGTGGCGTCGTGGCCGGCATCGGCTTCGTCTCCGGCGTGCGCTGCATGGTGTCGGCCAACGACGCCGGCATCGATGCCGGCGCGCTGCAGCCTTACGGCCTCGACAAGACCCTGCGGGTGCAGGAGCTGGCACTGGAGAACAAGCTGCCTTACGTGCAGCTGGTCGAGAGCGCCGGCGCCAATCTGCTGCGCTACCGCGTCGAGGATTTCGTGCGTGGCGGCAACATCTTTCGCAATCTCGCGCGGCTGTCGGCGGCGGGACTGCCGGTCGTGACGGTGACGCACGGCTCCTCCACGGCGGGGGGCGCCTACCAGACCGGTCTGTCCGATTACATCGTCATGGTCCGCGGCCGCACTCGCGCCTTCCTCGCCGGGCCGCCACTCTTGAAGGCCGCGACCGGCGAGATCGCCACCGAGGAGGAACTCGGCGGCGCCGAGATGCACACCTCGGTCTCGGGTCTCGGCGACTACCTCGCCGAGGACGACCGCGACGCTTTGCGCATCGCCCGCGAGATCATGGGCAAGCTGAACTGGGACCGTCCATCGCGTGACGCGACGATGGCGAAGCCGCCGCGCTACGACCAGGAGGAACTGCTCGGCATCATGCCGCTCGACCATAAGCGCCCCGTCGACATGCGCCAGGTCATCGCCAGGATTGTCGACGACAGCGACTTCGTCGAGATGTCTCCGAACTACGGCCCCGCCACGGTGTGCGGCCATGCCCGCATCGAGGGCCAGGCGATCGGCATCGTCACCAACAACGGCCCGCTCGATCCCGCCGGCGCCAACAAGGCGACGCATTTCATCCAGGCCTGCTGTCAGACCCGGACACCGATCCTTTATCTCAACAACACCACCGGCTACATCGTCGGCCGCGCCTATGAGGAGGCCGGCATGATCAAGCACGGCTCCAAGATGATCCAGGCGGTGACTTCGGCGACGGTGCCGCAGATCACGATCTATTGCGGCGCCTCGTTCGGTGCCGGCAATTACGGCATGTGCGGCCGCGGCTTCCATCCGCGCTTCTGCTTCTCCTGGCCGAATGCCAAGACCGCCGTGATGGGCGGCGAGCAGGCGGCCGAGACGATGGCGATCGTGACGGAAGCGGCCGCGGCGCGCCGCGGCAAGCCGGTCGAGCGCGAGAAGCTCGACGCCATGAAGGCGCAGATCGTCAGCGTGTTCGACAGCCAGATGGACGTGTTCGCGACCTCCGCCCGCGTGCTCGACGATGGCGTGATCGATCCGCGCGACACCCGCGCCGTGCTGTCGGAGGTGCTGGCGATCTGCCGCGAGGCTGAGGCGCGTGAGCCGCAGCGCATGCAGTTCTCGGTGGCCAGGCCATGAGTGGAGAGGTGAAGGCGATGTCGCGCAGGCCGTTCCACAAGGTGCTGATCGCCAATCGCGGCGAGATCGCGCTGCGCGTCATGCGCACCGCGCGGCGGCTCGGCCATGGCGTGGTGGCGGTGTATTCCGATGCGGATCAAGACGCACCGCATGTGCGGCTCGCCGACCAGGCCGTCCGCATCGGCGCGCCGCCGCCGGCGCAATCCTATCTGAACATCGCTGCGATCATCGCGGCGGCAAAGGCCACCGGCGCCGATGCCGTGCATCCCGGCTATGGCTTCCTCGCCGAGAACGAGGATTTTGCGCAGGCGTGCACGGATGCGGGCCTCGTGTTCATCGGGCCATCGCCTGACGCGATCGCCGCGATGGGCAACAAGGCCGGCGCCAAGGACATCATGCTGCGCGCCGGCGTGCCCTGCGTGCCCGGCTATCAAGGTGAGGACCAGAACGACGAGGCGATGCTGCGCGAAGCGCGCCGCATCGGTTTCCCCGTGATGATCAAGGCGGTCGCCGGTGGCGGTGGACGCGGCATGCGGCTGGTGAGCGATGCAGATGCGTTCTTGGACATGCTGCGCAGCGCGCGCTCGGAGGCGGCTGCGGCCTTCGGTGACGGCACCGTCATCCTGGAGAAGGCGATCGCCAATCCGCGCCACATCGAGATCCAGGTGTTTGGTGACAGCCATGGCAACGCCGTCCATCTCGGCGAGCGCGACTGCTCGGTGCAGCGCCGGCATCAGAAACTGATCGAGGAGGCGCCGTCGCCCGCCGTCGGTCCCGAGCTGCGCGCGCGCATGGGCGCGGTGGCGGTACAGGCCGTGAAGGCGCTCGCCTATGAGGGCGCCGGCACGCTGGAATTCCTGCTCGATGGTGACGGCCAATTCTACTTCATGGAGATGAACACGCGCCTGCAGGTCGAGCACCCCGTGACCGAGGCGCTGACCGGCCTCGACCTCGTGGAATGGCAGCTGCGTGTTGCCGCCGGCGAGCCGTTGCCGCTCCGTCAGGAGCAGATCAGGCTCGAGGGCCACGCCATCGAGGTGCGGCTGTGCTCGGAGGATGCCGCGCAGGACTTCATGCCGAAATCCGGACGGATGGCGTTGTGGCAGATGCCGGAGGAAATCCGCGTCGAACATGCGCTGGAATCAGGTGCGGAGATCCCGCCATATTATGATTCGATGATCGCCAAGCTGATCAGTCATGGCGCGTCTCGCGAGGAGGCGCGGGCGCGGCTGATGGTCGGACTTGAGCAGGCGGCGGCGCTCGGCGTCACCACGAACCAGACTTTCTTGCTGTCATGCCTGCGTCATCCGGCGTTCGTTGCCGGCAAGGCGACCACCGCGTTCATCGCGGCGCACGGCGATGATTTGAACGCGCCGGCCGTCGCTGCGGCTGACGTTGCGCTGGCTACACTCGTGCTCTCCGTCAGCCATCCACTTGCGCATCCCGTCGGCGGTGGCCGCTCGCTGGCCGCAAGCTTCGCGACGCCGTTGCGTTTCGAGATCGGTGGCGCGGTTCGTGACGCTGAGTTGTTGCGTGAGCGCGATGGCAGCTATCGCGTGACGTGTGACGGGACCGAACATGGCTGCGAGGTCATCTCGTTGTCCGGCGATATGATTCGCGTTCGTCGCGGCGACATCACCGAGAGCGCGCGCTTCGTGCGTGACGGCGATCAGCTGTTCGTGCAACATCGCGGTCAGACGCTGGCCCTCCGCGACCTCACGCTGGCTGCACCGCAATCCTCCGCAGCCGCCGGTGGCGACGGCAAGGTGCGCGCCGCCTTGAACGGGCGCGTGGTGGCGGTGCTGGTCAAGCTCGGTGATCGCGTCGCGGTGGGGCAGCCGGTCATCACGTTGGAAGCCATGAAGATGGAGCACGTCCACGCCGCCGGCCTCGCCGGAACGGTGACCGCGATCGAGGTTGCCGAGGGCGATCAGGTGACGACGGGCCGGATCGTGGTGGAGATCGCGGCGTGAGCATTGAACGGGCTTATTTGTAAGGCAACTGCCCTACCCAGAATCGCTCTGGCGCAGGCCTTGCTTCCGTTGCCAGCGCGGTACCGGCCAGTCTCACTGGTGCAATTGCCGCTTCAACGTCGCCACCAGCCGGGCGGTCTGGAACGGCTTCGAGAGCAGCGGCGCGGTGGCGAATTCTTCCGGACATTGGTCGACGGCATAGCCGGTCACGGCGACGAAGGGCACACCGGCGGCGATCAAGGCGCGGGCGATCGGTGCCGAGGTCTCCTGGCCGAGATTGACGTCGAGCACGGCGAGATCGCAACGCTGTCGCTCCAGGAGATGCAGCGCCTTCGCGACCGTCGGCGCGACACCAACGACGTTGAAGCCTGCTTCCTCCAGCTCGACGGAGAGATCGAAGCCGATCATGGGATCGTCCTCGACGATCAGGACATTGATCTTGTCAGCGACGGGCATGGATGCTGCCGCGGCTGAGGCGTTGCAGGGGGCATCTCAGGTGCCAGCGCAGTCCGGCGGGCGCGAAATCGACATCGACCATCCCATCCAGCCCGGCCCGGACCATGTCGGAGATCACGCGGCTTCCGAAGCCGCTATGTGTCGGCGGCGAAACCGCGGGGCCGCCGCTTTCGCGCCAAATCATCTCCAAGTCGTCGCCGTCGCGGACCCAGCGGAGCGTGACATGTCCGTCGTCATTGGACAGCGCGCCATATTTGGCGGCGTTGGTCGCGAGCTCGTGCACCGCCATGCCGATCGCCTGCGCCGCTTCCGGCGTCAACTCGATCTCCGGGCCGTCGATCGCGATGCGGTTGCCGACCAGGTCGCTGAACGCGCCGAGCTGGGAACGGACCAGGCCGCCGAGCGGAATGAAGCGCCAGTCGTTCTGGATCAGGAGATCCTGATTGCTCGCGATCGCCTGCAGGCGCTGCAGGAAGCGTTCGAGATCGAGCGGCCGGCCTCGGCGTGTCATCTGCCGGGCGATGGCCTGCACCAGCGACAGCAGGTTCTTGCTGCGATGATTGACCTCGGCGAGCAAGGTGCGCAGTTGTTCCCGGGTTTGGCGTTTGTCGGTGATGTCGCGCACGATCTTGGACGCGCCGATGATGCGGCCATGGGAGTCGCGGACCGGCGAGACCGTCACCGACACGTCGATCAACGCGCCGTCCTTGCGCAGGCGGATCGTCTCGAAATTGTCGATGATCTCGCCGGAGACCACGGTGGCGAGGATGCGGTCCTCCTCGGCCTGGCGCTCCAGCGGGATGATGGTGCGGATCGAGCGGTTGATCATCTCCTCTTCCGAGAAGCCGAAGATGCGCTCGGCGCTCTTGTTCCAGCTGGTGATGGTGCCGTCCAGGGTCTTGCTGACGACGCCGTCGGACGACGAGGCGACGATGGCGGCCAGCATGGCGGCGCCGCGTTCGGCCTTCTTGGTCAAGGTCACGTCGCGGATGATCGCCGAAATGCCGACCACAGCCGCCTGCGGGTTGCGCACCGGCGAATAGGTGATGGACACCTCGATCGGCCGGCCCTGTTTGCTGAGCAGGACCGTCTCGAAGCTCTCGACCGATTCGCCCGTCGCGATCCGGTCTCGAATGTCGCGCGCCTGCTCGTGCAGTTCAGCGGGAATGATGTCCGCAACGGGCCTGCCGATCATCTCCGTTGCGCTATAGCCAAGCATCCGTTCGCAGGCGGCATTCCAGCTGCGGATGGATCCGTCCGTGGTCGTGCTCAGGATCGCATCGGCCGACGAGGCAACGATCGCGGCGAGATGAGCCGTGTCGTGATCGCTCACATGGGCCATGGGGGAGGCGCCGGGCATTCCGTGCACGTGGCGGGCTCCTTGCTAACGGGACGACGGAGAGGATGCCGCACACCCGATTACCAACTTGTTTGTGTACGAATGCAAGGGCTATCTCGTTCGTTGCTTGTTGTTGGTTTTCCGGCAACGAGGACAGGGAACACGGCCGTGGCCGATAGCGGTCGTTGCGACGTGCTCCAGCCCATCGCGGCGATCACCTGTAACGTCGATCTGACGATTTTGTTCCGCCGAAACCTCCCTGAAAGGTTCGGGAGGTCGCGGCGCCGAGGCGGTCTGCGGCGGCGGCTTTACCCATTCGCAAGCACCAGCGTCGCGCCGGAACTTTGGATTCCGCTCGGCCGAGCGGGCTACCGACGCTTACTGGCCGAGGCTGAGGATGTAGCTCGCGAGATCGGCTGCATCCGCCGCTGTGAGTGGATTGTTAGCCATGGTGGCGTGAGGCAGGAGAAGGAACTGGACCAGTGTTTCCTTCGTCAGGCCCGGCTTGGTCGCAATCGCCACGAATGGCCGGGCGCGGCGGAACTTGGGGGTCTCTGTGCCGACGACATGGCACGCGGCGCACCAGCGCTCCGCGAGCTGACGCCCATGATCGGTGTTCTCCGCCCTCCCGGGAACCGTCGCCATCAGCAGCAGCGCCATGATCGACAACGCGGTGGCTCGACGCACGGGCGGCACTCCTCACAGCGGCTGGTCGTCGTCGGTCGACGGCTGATCCTGCAGCGAGACGATATCGCCGCCGCCGAACTCCTCCTCCGGCGGCGGGTAGACCCACATATGGTCACGCACGTCGCGGACGCCCTGAACGCTCTTGGCCGCCACGATCGCGGTTGCCCGCTCCTGGTCGTTGCGCACCGCACCGGTGAGATGCGCGACGCCGTTGCGGACGACGACATTGAAGCGGCAGTGTTTGCAGGCGGCCTGGTCGAGCGCGTCGAGGATGGCCGTGCGGAGCCCGTCATCGTCGGGGGTGGGGCCCGGCACCGCCGTCGCGAGATCAGCGAGGGTCTGGACGAAGTCGGTATGAGTGACCATGCCGACCAGCTGCTCGCCGCTGACGACCGGCAGGCGCTTGATGCTGCGCTTCTCCATGATCGCGGCGATCTCGGCGAGACTCGCATCGGGGCTGACTGTGACCGCAGGCCGGCTCATGATATCGCCGACGGTGCGGCCATGGGAATGGACGAAATCGGCGCCGATGCGGCCGCGTCCGACCAGGAGGTCGAGCCAGCGGCCCTGCTTCCGCTCGGTGCCGAGCTCGGCCCGACGGAGGAAGTCGCCATCGGTGACCATGCCGACCAGTCGCCCCGCGGCATCGACCACCGGCAGTCCGCCGATGTGATTGCGGAGCATGATCCGCGCCGCCTCGGCCACCGGGGTTCCCGGCGTCACGGTGATGACCGATCTCGTCATGATCTGATGAGCGCGCATGTCGTGATCTCGCGAAAAGGGCTGCTGTCGCAATCGCACAAGCATAGCCCCAGGTGTCGCCGCGCGCTTGACCAGGATCAACGCCGTCCCGGGTGTCCTACACGATCCGCGAAGTCTTGTTGCCCCAATAGCGATCGCGTAGCAGGCGCTTGTACAGCTTGCCGGTCGGCAACCGTGGCAGTTCCTTCTCGAAATCGATCGAGCGCGGCACCTTCTGGCGTGACAGTGACTGTCGGCAGAATGCGATCAGCTCCTCTTCGAGCCCGGCGCTGGGTGGAATGCCGGACATCGGCTGGATCACCGCCTTCACCTCCTCGCCGAGATCCGGATTGGGCACGCCGAACACGGCGGCGTCGGCGACCTTGGGATGGGTGATCAGCAGGTTCTCGCATTCCTGCGGATAGATGTTCACGCCGCCCGAGATGATCATGAAGGTGGCGCGGTCGGTGAGGTAGAGATAGCCGTCGGCATCGACATAGCCGACATCGCCGACGGTGCTCATCGTGCCGTCGGCCGAGCGCGCTTCCTTGGTGCGCTCGGGATCGTTGAAGTACTCGAACGGCGAGCCGGTCTTGAACCACACCGTGCCGGCGGTGCCGACCGGGCAGGGCTGCATGGCCTCGTCGAGGATGTGCAGGTCACCGAACAGCACCTTGCCGACGGTACCGCGATGCGCGAGCCATTGTTCGCTGTCGCAGGCCGTGAAGCCGAGCCCTTCGGTGGCCCCGTAATATTCGTGGATGATCGGTCCCCACCAGCGGATCATGTCCTCCTTGACCTGCGCCGGGCAGGGCGCGGCGGCATGGATCGCGACCTCGAGCGACGACAGGTCGTAGCGGCTGCGCACCTCCTCCGGCAGCTTCAGCATGCGCGAGAACATCGTCGGCACCAGCTGGGTGTGGGTGATGCCCCATTGCTCCACGAGCTGGAGGTAGCGCTCCGGATCGAACGTCTCCATGATGATGGCGGTGCCGCCGCTGCGGATGGTAAGGTTGACGGCGGCCTGCGGTGCGGAGTGATAGAGCGGCGCCGGCGACAGATAGATCATGCCCTCGCGGTAGCGCCACAGCCTCTCGAGAAAGTCGAAGATCGGCAATTGTTGCAACGGCGGCTGCTCGGGCAGCGGCCGGAGAATGCCCTTGGGCCGGCCCGTGGTGCCGGAGGAATACAGCATCGCGGTGCCGACGCTCTCGTCGGCGATCGGCGTTGCCGGCAGGCCGGCGGTGGCCTCCGCGAGGCCGACGATGCGCTCGCTCGTGCCAAATTCATCCGGATGCCCGTCGACGACGATGCACAGCTCGATGCCGGGCGCCTCCTGCAGCGCCTCGCGCGCGACGTCGAGCTTGGCGACCGAGGTGATCAGCAGCCGCGACCGGCTGTTGTTGAGGATGTAGGCGAGCTCGCCGGGGGTGAGGTAGGAGTTGACGCAGGTGAAATACAGTCCGGAGCGCTCGCCGGCGCCGCAGGCCTCGAGATAGCGGTCGTTGTTCTCCATGAAGATCGAATAGTGATCGAGCCGCTGCAGCCCGCGCTGGCGGAACAAATGGGCCAGGCGGTTCGTGCGCGCCTCCAGCTCGCGATAGGTGACCGCCTCGCCGGTGGAGGCCATGATGAAGGCGGGCTGCAGCGGGCGCAGCCGGGCGTGCTTGCCGGTGTACATGAGTCCTCCCTGCGAATGTCTGCCGTTCGGTTTGCAGGAGAGTGCATGAGGGAGAACAGCGAGCGCACTGGCGGGGACGGGGCAACGCCCGCCTCACGCCCTCAGGCTGTCTCCTGCCGCATGCACCATCCCGCAGGACGGCCGCTTATTGCTTGGACGTGACTGTAGCGGAGGAGCCGGGAGCCCTCAACACGCCTTTCATTCCATTGGCTGAGGCGGGAAGGGATGGGCGCCGCCGGGGTTCTGGCATAACATGACGGCGCATTCCAAAACGAATGACTTCTCAAGACCAAAAAACTCCGGGAGAGACGATATGAAATCGAGCTTGCTGGCTTTTGCTGCGGTTGGCGCGCTGATGGTGGCGGCGCCGGCCTCGGCCCAGGTCAAGATCGGCATTCTCAACGATCAGTCCGGCGTCTACGCCGATTACGGCGGCAAATATTCCGTCGAGGCCGCCAAGATGGCGATCGAGGATTTCGGCGGCGAGGTGCTGGGGCAGAAGGTCGAGCTGGTCACCGCCGACCACCAGAACAAGCCGGATCTTGCCTCGTCGATCGCGCGGCGCTGGTACGACACCGAGGGGGTCGACATGATCACCGAGCTGACGACCTCCTCGGTCGCGCTCGCGATCCAGGAGCTGTCGAAGGAGAAGAAGAAGATCGACATCGTGGTGGGCGCTGCGACCTCGCGCATCACGGGCGATGCCTGCACGCCCTATGGCTTCCATTGGGCCTATGACACCCGCGCGCTCGCGGTCGGCACCGGTGGTGCACTGGTCGAATCCGGTGGCGATAGCTGGTTCTTCATGACCGCAGATTACGCCTTCGGCTATGCACTGGAAAAGGACACCAGCGACATCGTGACGTCGAAGGGCGGCAAGGTGCTGGGCTCGGTGCGCATCCCGCTGAACTCGTCGGATTTCTCGTCCTTCCTGCTGCAGGCGCAGAGCTCGAAGGCCAAGATCATCGGGCTCGCCAATGCCGGCCTCGACACCACCAACTCGATCAAGCAGGCCGCCGAGTTCGGCATCGTGAAGGGTGGCCAGAAGCTGGCCGGCCTGCTGATGACCTTGTCGGAGGTGCACGGCCTCGGGCTCGAGGCGGCGCAGGGGCTGGTGCTGACCGAGGGCTTCTATTGGGATCACGACGACAAGGCCCGCGCCTTCAGCGAGCGGTTCATGAAGCGCACCGGCCGGATGCCGAGCATGATCCACGCCGGCACCTATTCGGCGACCTTGTCCTATCTGAAGGCCGTGAAGGCTGCGGGCAGCAAGGACTCCGACGCGGTGGCTGCAAAGCTGAAGGAGCTGCCGGTCGACGACGCGTTCGCGCAGGGCAAGGTGCTCGCCAACGGCCGCATGGTCCACGACATGTATCTGTTCGAGGTCAAGAAGCCGTCGGAATCGAAGAAGCCGTGGGACTACTACAAGCAGCTCGCCACGGTGCCCGGCGACAAGGCGTTCTTCTCCGCCAAGGACAGCGGCTGCCCGCTGACGAAGTAAGCCGCCTCGCCCCGCTGTCGTCCCGGCGAATGTCGGGACGGCAGCCGTGTGTGGCAATCAGCCCTGCAGCATCCGCCAGACGATGGCGATCAGCGCGCCCACCAGGAGCGCCAAGGCGGCGAGCGCCTGCACGCCGAAGCCGGTGCCGCGCTTCTCCGCAGCCTTGGCGTAGGAAGTCATGTACATCGCGCGGCCGACGATCCAGGCCAGGCCGAGCAGCGCCGCGATCGCGTCGCTGACATAGATCGCGAACAGCCACAGCGCCGGCAGGAAGATCGGCAGCCATTCCAGCGTGTTCATGTGGATGCGGAAGACGCGCTCGAACTCGGCATTGCCGGTCGTGGCCGGCGCCTTGATGCCGAACTTGCCGCGGGCCTGCCCGACCAGGATCGACATGTAGAAGTACAGCAGCAGCGCGAGCACGGTGACGATCGCGGTGAAGTGGTACATGCTTGTTTCCCCCGTTAAGCCTTCTCAATATCCGGTCAGCTCGAGATAGCCCACCCCGCTGTGGCTGCCCCTGAAGCTGATCGGCCCCTCCCAATACGGAACGCGCGTGCCCATCCAGGCCTTCGGATTGAGCGGGGCGGTGTCGATCGCAATGCCGAGCGCCGCAATCTCGACGCGCCAGCCGACCGGCAGTTTGCGCTCGCCGATCGCGACCGTCTCCGTCGGCCTCATCGCGATGCCGTCGGGACCGAGCTGACGCGCGGCGCCGTCGGCGGTGATCCAGGTGCCCGACGTGTAGTCGCCGTTTCCCTGCCGCATCCGGTACAGCATCAACTTCTCGCCGCCCGCAAAATGCAGCGCGAACCAGTCCCAGCCGCTCTGGTCGGACGCCAACGGCTGGCTGCTCCATTCGCGGTCGAGCCAGGCCATCCCTGTGACCTCGACCGGCGTGTCGTCGAAGATGATGCGGCCGCGCGCGCGATAGAAGGGTTGGCTGTAATAGTAGGACGCCTGGCCGCGCTCGGATTTGCGGCTGTAGCCGCCGATGCCCTGCAGCACGACCGGACGGCCCGCCTCCAGATGCAGCGCATAGGAGAAGTCGGCCGTACTCGCCGTCATGTCGAGGGGGGCCAGCGTCTGATCATCAGTTGCGCCGGTGCCGCGCAGCTGCCAGTCGTCGATCCAGGCCTGGAACGGCTTGCCCTCGACGCCGGCCTGGCCGATGCCGCCGCGCGCGAATTTCTCGGTCGAGCGGTGGCTGTCGGCGCGCGTCACCGCCGCATGCGCCATCCAGAGCTGCTGATTGTCGAAGCCTTCGGCCTGCGGCCCGGGCCGCGCCGCTGAGCGGAACAGCGTCCATTGCAGGCCGTAGGCCCTGCCGCCGGCGTCGCTGAGATTGGCGGTGACGTACCACCATTCGATGCGGAAATCGTCATGCGGAGCGTGGTCGGCGGGGAAGCTGAAGGCCTTGCCCGGCGTGACCGGCGTAAAGCCGTCCGCGCTATCGCTCAGACCCGCAAAGCCCTGTGCCCGCGCAAGGCGCGGCAGCGCCAGCAGGCCGAGCCCGCCGATCAGGTGGCGTCGCGTCAAGGTGGCTCTAGCGCTCAATGGTGAAGGTCCTGACCAGTTGGGCCGGCTGCATCCGCGCCAGCCGCAGCACCGGCAGCAGCGAGGCGATCAGCGCCGCGACCAGCGTGACGATCAACAGCCGGATCAGCTGCAGCGGAAACACGTCGAATGGCAGCCGCCAGCCGAACGCCTTCACATTGACGATGGCGATCAGGCACCATGCCACCATAAGCCCGAGCGGCAGCGCCAGCAGCGCGGTGAGGCCGGCGAGCGACAGCGTCTTCAGCAGTTCCACCTCGGCCAGGCGCCGGCGCGTCAGCCCGATCGCCCAGAGCGGCGCGAGCTGTGGCAGCCGCGAGTTGGCGAGGGTCAGCAGGCTGGTCAGCAGCGCGATCGCAGCGACGCCGAGCGTGAAGGTGTTGAGCGCGCCGGTCACCGCAAAGGTGCGGTTGAAGATCTGCTTCGATTCCTGCTTCACGGTGGCCTGATCGACGACGTTGCGGCCATCGAGGCCGAACCTGTCGGTCAGCGCCGCGATCAGCCCCGGCACGTCGGCCGGCGCCGCACGCACCGCCATGCGGGTGATCGGCGTCGCCGGGAAGCGCCGCGTGAGCGCGGCGACGTTCACCGTGACCTGTCCCTTCGGATTGCCATAATCAGCATAGATGCCCGCGACGTTGATGCGCCAATCGCCGGTCGGCGCGGGAATGTCGATCCAGTCGCCGATCGCGAGATGCAGCCGACGCGCAAGCTGCTCGCTGACGAAGCCGCCGTCGCCGCGCACCAGCTGTTTCCAGGCGTCGCTGCCGGCCTGCAGCAGCGGCCAATGCTCACGGTAGGTGTCGTGATCGGGCAGGCCGAGCACGTCGATCGGGGCGCCGGCGAGCTGGATCTCGGCGCGGCCGCCCGGCAGCACCGCCCGCACCTCGGGCCGCGTGCGCAGCCAGGCCTGGATGTCGCGCGCCTGCGCTTCGTCGGCCGCGCTGATATAGACGTCGGCCGCGAGCCGGCCATCGAGCCAGACCAGGAAGGTGCGGCTGAAGGTCTCCACCATGGTGGCCACGCCGACATTGACGGCGAGCGCCAGCAGCAGCGCCATCAGCGCCAGCGACAGGCCCGAAATCTGCTGGCGGCTGTCGGCCCAGAACCATTGCGCCAGTGCGGCGCGTGCGCCGCGCTCGCCGAGCCGCAGCACGATCTCCAGGATCGCCGGCAGCAGCAGAGCGGCGCCGAGCATCAGCGCCGCGAGCACGCCGAAGCCGGCCAGCAATGACTGACCGAGCCACAGCAGCAGGCCGGCAGCCACGAAGAAGGCGAGCGCCGCGGCGCTCTGCAGCTTGAGCCAGCGCCGCTGCGCCTCCTGCCAGGCATAGGGTTGCGCGGTCGACAGGATCGGCAGCCGCATCGCCTTGATCAGGCTTGTCGTTGCGGCGGCGAGCGCGCCGACGACGCTGATCACGAGGCCGGCCACCCACCATTCCGGCCGCAAGCTGAGCTCGCCAGGCACCTGCGCGCCATAGAGACCGCGCAGCGACGCGGCGACATTCGGCAGCAGCGCCGCGGCGATGATGTAGCCGCACACCAGGCCGACAAGACCTGCGACGAGCGCGAAGGCGACGAGCTCGCCGATCAGCACGCTGTTGAGCTGCCGGGCCGAGACGCCGCAGGCGCGCAAGGTGCGCAGCACCGGCAGCCGCTGCTCGAAGGCGAGGCCGATCGCGGAGTTGACGATGAAGAGACCGACCACGAAGGACAGCAGCCCGAAGGCGGTGAGGTTGAGGTGGAAGCTGTCGGTCAGCCGTTCCAGATCGGTCTCGGCCTCGGGCTGCACCAGTTGCAGCCGGCCGCCTGCGAAGCTCTTCAGCGGCTCCCGCTTGCCCGGTGTTTGACCGACGAGGAGCCGGGAGATCTGGCCCTGTTTGCCGAGCAGCCGCTGCGCGTCGCCGATGTCGACGACGAGCACGCCGGGCGCGAGCTGCTGCTGCGCCATCAGCGGCGGCAGCAGGGCGTCGTTGCTCAGCCGCGGCGCCGTGCCCTCCTTCAGTCCGAAATCCGCCAGCGTCTCCGGCGAGATCAGGGTGCGATGCGGCGGCGTCAGAAACGCCTCGAGCTCGCTGCGTCCGACCCTCGGCGCGTCGCCGACCTCGCGGGGAATGCTGAACGGCTCGATCCCGAGCAATCGGATGGAATGTCCATCGAACTGCACGCGGCCCTCGACGACCGGCGACACCGGCCAGCCGGCGCGGCGCAACTCGGCGAACACGCTCTGCGGCAGCATCTTGCCGTCGCTTGCGACCAGCATCGGCGTGCGCGCGCCGCCGAAGATCGCTGCCGCCCGGTCATAGGAATTGCGCGCCTGCTGGTTCAACGCCTGCACACCGCTCCACAGCGCCGTCGCCGAGATCAATCCGATCAGCAGCGTCGCGAGCTGCATCGGATGCCGGCGCCAATGACTGAGCAGCACGGCAAGAATCCACAATGCGCGTCTCATGCGACGCGTCCGGCATGCAGGTGAACCTGGCGGTCGAGCATCGCCGCCAGCCGTGCGCTATGCGTCACCATCAGGAAGCCGCAGCCGGTGCGCGCGACGAGGTCGCGCGTCAGCGCCATCACCTCGTCGGCGGTGTCCTCGTCGAGATTGCCGGTCGGCTCGTCCGCGAGCAGCAGGCTGGGCCTGACCGCCAGCGCGCGGCCGATCGCGACGCGCTGCTGCTGGCCGCCCGACAATTGCTCCGGATAACGCTTGAGCAATGGCTTGAGCCCGAGCCGCTCAACCAGCTCGGTGTGCCAGGCGGGATCGTGGCGTCCGGCGAGCCGGGCCTGAAAGTTGAGATTGTCTGCCACCGACAGGCTCGGCACCAGATTGAACTGCTGGAACACGAGGCCGAGCCGTTCGCGTCGGATCGCTGCGCGCGCCGCGTCGTCCAGCGTGCCGATCGAGGCGCCTTCGAGCAGGATGTCGCCGCCATCGGCGGCGTCGAGCCCGGCGATCAGATGCAGCAGCGTGCTCTTGCCGGAGCCGGATTCCCCCGTCAGCGCCACGCGCTCGCCCGCGGCGACCGTGAGGTCGACGCCGCGCAGGACTTTGACCGGCTCGCCGCCGGATCGATAGGACTTGGTAAGATGGCGGATGTTGAGCACGAGCCTGATCGCGGTTGTTGCGTCACAACATAACAAGGGCCAACGCGAACATCATCCGCTCGTTCTTGGCAACGCCCATGATGTGATGGCAGCTCGCTCGTGACCAGGTTGCGCAAGTTCCCCTGCGCAGCCCCAGAGGGATGATTCTTGCGTTGCAGCAACAACTTAGCTCGCGAGCTGGTTGCTTGTGGCGCCGCTTCGTGGGTAGCATCGGCAAAACGCCCGAACAACAGGGGCGGATCATAACAATGACGGGGAAGAAACATGGCCGCGCCGACGACGCTTCAAGGCACATCCCGTACGAGACCGGCAGCGACGCCGAAGGGAGCCTGGAAGGTCACCTTCCTGCTGTTCCTGTTCATGCTGGTGAATTTCGCCGACAAGATCGTGGTCGGCCTCGCTGGCGTGCCGATCATGACCGAGCTCAACCTCTCAGCCGAGCAGTTCGGACTGCTGGGCTCCTCCTTCTTCTTTCTGTTTTCGATCTCGGCCATCGTCGTCGGTTTCATCGTCAACAAGGTGCCGACGCGCTGGGTCCTGCTCGTGCTGGCGCTGGTCTGGGCGGTGGCGCAGTTTCCGATGGTCGGCAGCGTCGGCTTCACCACGCTCCTGATCTGCCGAATCATTCTCGGCGCCGGCGAGGGGCCCGCGGCCTCGGTGGCCGTCCACGCGATCTACAAATGGTTTCCCGACGAGAAGCGGGCGATGCCGACCGCGATCCTGTCGCAGGGCTCCGCCTTCGGCGTCATTCTCGCAGTGCCCGCGCTGAACTTCGTGATCGTGAATTATGGCTGGCATTACGCCTTCGGAGCACTCGGCATCGTCGGACTGATGTGGAGCGCCGCATGGCTGTGGCTCGGCCAGGAAGGGCCGCTGGCCGAGATCGAACTTGCCGGATTGCGCGAGCAGCGCGTGCCCTATCTGCAGCTCCTGACGTCGCGCACCTTCGTCGGCTGCGTCGCCGCGACCTTCGGCGCCTATTGGGCGCTGTCGCTCGGGCTCACCTGGTTCACGCCGTTCCTGGTCAAGGGGCTCGGTTTCTCGCAGCAGCAGGCCGGCTTCATCTCGATCCTGCCCTGGGTGTTCGGTGCGTGCGTGGTGATGACCACGGGCTGGCTGTCGCAGCGGCTGATGGCGCGGGGCGTCTCGACGCGCATGGCCCGCGGGGTGCTCGGGGCGACGCCGTTGATCTTCGGCGGCATGCTGATGGCAGCGATGCCGCATGTCGACGGCGCCACCACGCGGATCGCGCTGCTCGTCGTCGGCTCGGGGCTGTGCGGGTCGATCTATGTCGTCTGCGCGCCGATGATCGGTGAGTTCACGCCGGTGTCCCAGCGCGGCGCCGTCATCGCCATCTATGGCGCGCTCTACACGCTCGCCGGCATCATCGCGCCGGTGGTGATGGGCAAGATGATCCAGGCCTCGGGCAGTCTGCTCGACGGCTACATGTCCGGCTTCACCATCAACGCCGTGATCATGGTGATCGCCGGCCTCACCGGGCTTGCGCTGCTCTGGCCGAACACCGAGCGCGCGCGCCTGCAGGCGCATCAGGCTGTCGCGCCGGAATTCGCCTGAGCCGTAGCTGGGCGGGGCGCGACAGATGAGTATCGTGGAGCTGCGGGCGAGAGGCTGCCAACCACGTTCTCGGCGTCGTGCCGGACAAGCGCGCGCGACGCGCGCGCAGATCCGGGATCCATAACCTCAGGGACTTGTTCGAGTCACGGTCGCCGACCATTTGCGTCCCAGCCACATCCGCTGTGGTGTAGGGGGCCGGGGCGGCATCCGCCAACGCTTTCGCGTTGCCGGACTTGCCCGGAATGACATCGAATGTGAGACGCGCATCTTGACGATGCGGCGGGAGGTTGGCTCCCTCTATTGCACGCCGCTGCGCGCGCCCTTGACCAGCCGCCCCGGCCTCGCACCGGTGGCTTCGCCGTGCCGGCGCGTCACCACCCCCGAGACGATCGTCGCGTCATAACCGTCGACCTCCTGCATCAGCCGCCGGCCGCCGACCGGCAGGTCGTAATGGACCTTGGGCGGATGCAGATGCAGCCGGCCGTAGTCGATGACGTTCACATCCGCCTTGTAGCCGGGGGCGATCAGGCCGCGATCGTCGAGACCGACCGAGAGCGCGGTCTTGCGCGACTGCGCCGCGACGACGAAGGGAATTGAGAGCTTGTCACCGCGCTTGCGGTCGCGCGTCCAGTGCGTCAGCAGATAGGTCGGGAAGCTCGCATCGCAGATGATGCCGCAATGCGCGCCGCCATCGCTGAGGCCGGGCACGCTGCGCGGATCGCGCAGCATCTCATAGGTGGCGTCGAGATTGCCGTCGGAATAGTTCAGGAACGGGACGTAGAGCATGCCGCGCCCCTGGTCTGACAGCATCGCGTCGTAAGCCAGCTCCTCCGGCCGGCAGCCGCGCGCACGGGCCTGGGCGCCGAGCGACTGTTCCGGCGGCTGTTCATAATCCGGCGGATCGCCGAGCAGATACATTTTGTCGTAGTTCGGCCTGAAGAACAGCGGATCGTCGGTCGCGCGGGCCTGTTCGCTCAGGATCGCTGCGCGCAGCTGCGGATCGCGCATCCGCGCGACACGCTCGGCCAGCGGCAGATGCGCGATCGCCTGATAGCTCGGATGGGTCTGCAGCGGGTTGCGCGACAGCTCCAGCCCGAGCAGCAGGCCAACAGGGCGCGCGGCGATCTGTGCCGTCACCGACAGGCCGCGCGCGGCCGCGCTGTTGATCTCGGCCAGGGTCTGCCTCCAGCGCTGCGGCGCGCGGTCGTTCTGCGTCACCGAGAACGAGATCGGGCATCTCGTTTTGTCCGCGATGCGCAGCATCATCGGCAGGTCTTCATGAATAGTGGAGATGTCCAACACGAATTGCAGCACGCTGCGCCCGGCGCTCTGCATCGCCTCGGCGATCGTCGTCAGCTCGTCCTCGCCGGCTTTCAAGGTCGGCGTGTAGTCGCCGGTCGATGTCCGGTGGTTGAGGGTACGTGAGGTCGAGAAGCCGAGCGCGCCGGCCTTGACTGCATCGCGCGCCAGCACGGCCATCGCGCGGTTGTCGTCGGCCGTGGCAGGATCGCGTCGCGCGCCGCGCTCGCCCATCACATAGACGCGCAACGCTGCATGCGGCAGCTGGGCGCCGATGTCGAGATCGAATTCGCGTCTGCCGAGCCACGCCATGTAGTCCGGGAAGCTTTCCCATTCCCAGGGAATGCCGGCCTCGAGCACCGGCTCGGGAATGTCCTCGACCCCTTCCATCAGCTGGATCAGCCGCTGGTGATCGGCCGGCCGGCATGGCGCGAAGCCGACGCCGCAATTGCCCATGATCGCCGTGGTGACGCCGTTCTGCGACGATGGCGAGATGTCGTGGCTCCACGTCACTTGGCCGTCGTAATGGGTGTGAACGTCGACGAAGCCGGGCGTCACGAGCTTGCCGCGTGCGTCGATCTCCTCGCGGCCGGACGCTTGGATCTTGCCGACTTCGACGATGAGGCCGTTCGCGATTGCGACATCGGCCTCATGGAGCTCGCCGCCCGAGCCGTCGGCGATGGTTCCGCCGCGGATCACGAGATCTGGCTGCGTCATGGCGTGTCTTCCCCGGATCGTGTTGTTCTGGGGATATCATCGGCGGACGAGAGATGATGTCAACATGCGCGAGCGGACGGCAGCATTGCGAGATGACGCTGACACGCGAGCCAGCATCCGTTGCGCTCATGCCCGTCGCAGCGAGACTTAAGGCTTCGCCTTCTTTGGCTCGGTGAAGAACGCGAGCACGATGGTCAGCAGCATGAACACGACCGAGGTGCCGAACACCCAGCGCGGCGCGTTCATGTCCATGATCCAGCCGAACAGCAGCGGGCTGACGACGCCGGCGAAATTGAAGCCGGTGGAGACGATGCCGAAGGCGCGGCCGGCCGCGCCTGCAGGCGCCGCATTGCGCACCAGCATGTCGCGGGATGGTGCGATGACGCCGCTCATGAAGCCTGCGACCAGCATGATCGCGATCAGCAATGCAGCGGGCAGGCTCACGAAGGTGATGATCAGCACCAGCACCGCATTGATCGCATAGGCGACGGCCGCGACAAGGTTGTGATGACGTATGCGATCGGCGAGCTGGCCGCCGGCGAGCACGCCGATGGCGCTGGCGCCGAGGAACGCGGTCAACGCGATGTTGGCGGTCGAGAACGAGATGCCGTAGCCGTTCATGAAGGCCACGACGCCGAAGCTGGAAATGCCGGCGTTGGACAGGCTGAGCAGCATGAAGAACACGGTCAGCAGCATCAGCATCGGCGTCAGCAGGCTAGGCTGCTTGGCCCGGGTGCCGTCGGCCTTGGTGTGATGCGGATGCGGCGGCACCTCCGGCACATTGCCGGCGAGCAGCAGCAGCGCTGCCAGCGGACCGACCAGGCCGGCCGCGATCAGCGCGCCGGAGCCGCCGACCGTGGTGACCAGGGCCGCCGTGATCGCGGGCGCGACGGCGCCGCCGAGATAGCCGGCGAAGGTGTGCACGCCGAAGGCGCGGCCCATCCGGCTCTCCTCCATGTGCGCCGACAGCAGCGCGTAGTCGGAGGGATGATAGACGGCATTGGCGAGGCCCAGCAGCACGGCCGAGGCGACGAGGCTGGCATAGGTCAGGTAGATCCCCAGCAACGCGAGCGACAGGCCGCCGAGCGTCAGGCCGAGCAGCAGGATCCGGCGCGCGCCTGCGCGGTCGACGAGATAGCCGACCGGAGCCTGGGTCAGCGCGGAGACGACGGCGAACACCGTGAGCGGAAAGCCGAGCTCGACATAGCCGACGCCGAGCCTCTCCTTCAGGTAGGGAAACAGCATCGGCAGCACCAGCATGTGCAGGTGGCTGACCCAGTGCGCGAGCGAGATCAGCGCCAGCGTGCGCAGCGAGGAGGCGGCCCGGACCGGAGCACCGGTATGTTGCGATGCGGCGAGAACGTCAGCCATGGTCGATCCGTTTGGCTCCCGGCGTCAGCGATGGAACTGGAGGGCGCGTTGCCGGCAGATCGCCAAGAGACCGCCGAGAAACCGCCAAGGCCCCTCGCAAAGGGCGCGCGACACAACGCCACACTATCGGATTGCGGTTCATTGTCCATGAACGCGGGCGCATGGCACCTGCGCGGGCCGGCTGGCGTTCGCGACAATCGCCAAGCGATCCGCGCCGTTGCAGCGTCCTGAGTGGCAGGCCCATCGCCCCTCCGACAGAGGTTCATCCCCACCGGCGGATATCTGTGGCACGACAGGCTCAACATGCAGCGTGCCACAAGACAGATCACGCGGTATGGGCCTCCGGTCTGCGCCCGCCGACGCTTCGCGTCATCGGACTTGCCCGGGACGACAGCGCAATGTGCGGTGCCGTCGGGGGGACAGTCCAGAGTTCATTGACCGCTTACTGCTCGACCGGTCCGCCAGCCTTCCTCCACGCATCGAGCCCGCCCTCGATATGCGCGGTGTTGGCAAGCCCCGCCGCTTGCGCGCTCTGCACCGCCATCGCCGAGCGCTCGCCATAGGCGCAGAAGAACACGATGCGGCGGCCGGTGGCGGCGGCGACCTCGCGCAGCATGCCGCCGGGCTTCAGACTGTCCTCGATCGCGGGATAGGGCGCATGCAGCGCACCCGCGAGGGTGCCGTGCCTGGCGCGCTCCGATGCCTCGCGCAAATCGACCAGCAGCACGTCGGGGCGTCCCAGGCATGCGATGGCCTCGCGCGCCGACAGCGCCAGGCCCTGTTTGGCAAGCTCGTCCTGGTGCAGGCCGACCCGCATATTGGCGGGAACCGCGACGTCCATCATCTTCGGATTGGGAAGGTTCAGCCCGGCCATCAGCGCCACGTAGTCGTCGACGGAGCGCACCTGCAGGCGCGGATTGTAGCGACGCTCCTCGCCGATGGTGGAGACGGTATCGCCCTTGTAGTCGTGCGCGGGATAGACCAGCGTGTCGTCCGGCAGGCGCAGCAGCTTGTTGAAGATCGACTCATATTGCTGGCGCGCATCGCCGTTCTGGAAATCCGTGCGGCCGGTGCCGCGGATCAGCAGCGTGTCGCCGGTGAAGACGCGGTCGCCCATCAGGAAGCTGTAGGAATCGTCGGTGTGGCCCGGCGTGTAGATCACCTTGAGGCTGATGCCCTCGATCGCGATCCTGTCGCCTTCGGCCACGCGCATCGCCACCACATCGGCCTTGGTCTGCTCGCCCATGATGGTGACGCAATGGGTGCGGTCGCGCAACGCGCCGAGGCCGGTGACGTGGTCGGCATGCAGATGCGTGTCGACCGCCTTGACCAGGCGCAGATCGAGCTCGCGCAGCAACTGGCAATAGCGATCGACCTTCTCCAGCACGGGATCAATGATCAGCGCCTCGCCGCCGCTGCGGCTGGCGAGGATGTAGCTGTAGGTGCCGGAGACGCTGTCGAACAATTGGCGGAAGATCATGACGCATCCTCCGATTCGGATTATGCGGCCGATTACAGCACGCTGTGCGCCGCGCCACCAACATCCTTCGATGACGCGCTCCGCGTTGCGGCGCAGCGCGCCTCAGGACGGCGCTGCAAAACCGGGATTGCCGTCCACGCCGGACAGCGTGACGGTGCTTGTTCCCGCCGAGGTCAGGCCGACGCTGCGCAGATGCGTCGCGACGACCTCCCATACCGGCTTGCCGTCCTGCGCCGTCATCGACGCCCAGCCGGCAACCTTGTAGGTCTTGCCCGGCTCCAGCGCCCGGCCATTGGCGAGCGTGAGGTCCGAGATGCGCCGGCCGATCGCCTCGGCGGGTGCGCAGCGGTAGGACAGGCCTTCGAGCCGCACCATGTCGCCGCCCTGCTGCAGATACGGGTCGGCGTTGAACAGGTTGTCGCAGACGTCTTCCAGCACGTCCTTGATCTGCGCGCCGGTCAGCCGCTGCACATAGGTCTCGGGATAGCTGATCGCCGTCTGCGCCAGCACGTCTTCCAGCATGATGGATTGGCCGGCGATCAACGTCGTGCCCCAGCGGAACCCGGGCGACAGCGCGATCTCCGCATCGAGCTGGCTGCGCAACGCCTCGCAGATCATGTCGTCGGTCGGGCCCTCGAAATTGCCGCGCCGATAGAGCAGGCGGTCCGAGGTCGCGAGCTTCTCGCTCCAGGCGGCGACCTGCGGCTGCTGGGTCTGGTCGATCAGCGCCTGCATGGCAGGGTCGGGTTTCAGCAACTCCGAATAGACCGGCAGCAGCCGGTAGCGCGCATCGGCGACGCGGCCCTTGCCGACGTCGAGATCGAGCACCGCGAGGAATTTGCCGTTCGAGCCGGCATTGGTGACCAAGGTCGTGCCCTTGGCGTTGCTGACCGCGACCGGCTGCGGCACGGCATCATGGGTGTGGCCGCCGAGAATCACGTCGATGCCGGTGACCCGGCCTGCCAGCTTGAGGTCGACATCCATGCCGTTATGCGACAGCAGGATCACGGCATCGACCTTGTCGGCGCCGCGCAATCCGTCGACCAGTTTCTGCAACTCCTCCTCGCGGATGCCGAAGGTCCAGTCCGGCGTGAAGCGGCGCGGATGCGCGACCGGCACGTAGGGGAAGGCCTGTCCGATCACGGCGATGCGCGCGCCGCCGATCTCCTTGATCATGGACGCTTTGAAGACGCGTCCCGATCCCGGATCGAACGCCTTGGCGTCGTTGAAAGCCGCCTCCTCGGTCAGGAACACGTTCTGCGCAAGGAACTCGCCCTTGAAGCGCGCGAGGTTGGCGCGCAGCGCCTCCTCGCCATAGGTGAACTCCCAATGTCCGGTCATCGCGTCGATGCCGAGCAGGTTGGCCGCGCTCACCATGTCGGCGCCGTGCATCGCGTTGGCGAGCCCGCTGCCCTGCCAGAGGTCGCCGCCATCGAGCAGCAGCGCGCGCCGGTCGCCGACATCGGCGCGGAGCTTGTCGATCAAGGTCTTCAGATGCGCGAAGCCGCCCATGCGGCCGAACCGGCCGGAATATTTCTCGAACTCGAACGAGGTGAAGGCATAGGCCTCGGCGCTGTCGGGCCGGATGCCATAGCGTTCGAGAAAGGCGCGCTCGACCAGATGCGGCGGCCGTCCCCACATCTCGCCGATGCCGATATTGACGCTGGGCTCGCGGAAATACACCGGCTTGAGCTGCGCATGCGTGTCGGTCATGTGCAGGATGCGCGCATTGCCGAACTTTTCGACGTCGTAGAGGCTGACGGTCTCGGCGGCGCGGACGCTGCGCAGCAGCGCCGGCGCGGCCAGCGCAGCGGCACCCGACACTCTAAGAAAATCACGGCGCCGCATCGTCATGGCCAGCGTCCTAGCGGATCTCCATGTCCTTCCAGCGCTGCTTTTCGCTGGTGGCCTGGACGATCGAGGCCTTGGCGAGCGCCTCCGCCTCCTGTGCAGCCTTGACGGCCTGATCGAAATTGCCGGCATCCGCCGCCTTCTTGGCAGCGGTGAGGGCGGCCTGGGTCACTGTCCATTGGTTGCGCAGACGTCCGGCTTCCTTGTTGGCGCTCTCGGCCGCCGCGACAGCCGTGAGATAGTCGGCTTCCGACGCGGCCCGCGCGGAGCCGGCGCCGACCGCGACCACCATCAAGGCGAAGACGATCTTTTTCATGACGTGTGGAGTCATGGCAGCTTTCATGGCAGCTCTCACGGCCGCGCTCCCGGTCCTGAAACCGGCAGGCCGTTTGACACGTAGGAGAGATAATATTCGAGGTTGCGATATTCGTCCGACTGCGGCTCCAGCGGCACGGCGCGGGTCTGGCTGTTGCAGGTGACGATGCGCCGGCTGATCGTGCCCATGCCGCTCCATTCCGAGCGGTAGATCGGCATCGCGTTGAGGATGCCGAGCGCCGGCGCCAGGATCTCGGCACGGATGCGCTCCCCTGGGCTCTGTACGTGGCAGCTCGCGCAGGAGAAGTTCAACTGGCCGCGGCGGGTGTAGAAGTACTCCTTGCCCTTCTCATAGGCTTCCAGCGCGCGCGGATCATCCGGGATCTTGATGTCGAAGCGCTTGCCGCGCGAGGTGAACGCCATGTAGGCGGTCAACGAGGCCATCTCGTCCTTGACGTAGGAGTAGGGCGCCTCGCCATTGGCTTCGCGGCAGCGGTTCAAGGCCAGCTCGAGGGTGATGACCTTGCCTTCCTTGTCGTCGAAATACGGATAATTCTGCCGGATGCCGATGCCGCCATTCGGGAAGCAGTCGGCATAGGTCTTGCCGTTCTTGAACGGCTTGGCGAACATCTCCTTGCCGGCCTCGAGCGCGAACTCGTAAGGCGGAAACTGCTCCTTCTCCTCCCACTGGCGGCGCATGTCGGCGTTCATCGAGTATGGGCCGTTGACGAAATCGTCGAACGCGACCTTCGGGAACTTCTTGACGAAGTAGTCCTGGAACGCCTTGGCATCGGCGACCGGATCGGGCCTGTCGGCCGCCGCAACGGCGGATGCACCGAGACCGAGAGCCAGCGCGACAGAGAGAATGAGGCGCGTCGCGCTCATTGGATGGTCGCCGTCAGGCTGTCGGTGGCGCCCTTGTTGTCAACCCAGCTCACCTTCAATTCGTCGCCTTTGGCGGCGCCCTTGAAGGCGAATTTGACATAGGGGTCCTTGGAGACCGCGGTGCCCCAATCGGCCAGGAACACGGTCTTGTCCTTGTGCACGAAGGTCAGCTGCTGGATGTAGTGCGCCGGGATCAGTTCGCCCTTGGCGTCCTTGACGAGGCCGGTATCCATCGGATGCTGGATCAGGGTCTGCACCTCGGCGATCTCGCCGTTCAGGATTGCGCGGACGCGGATGCTCGATGCCATGATGATCTCCTGTCCCTAGCCGCCGCAGCCGCCGACGGTGACCTTGACCTCCTTGGTCGCGCTGTAGAGCTTGCCGCCGGATTCGACGAGCGCGATCACGCTGGAGGTCTTGGCCATCTTGAGCCGGTTCGCCACCGCCGGCACCGTGCCTTCGGGGATCTTGTAGGACGCCGCCAGCGCATTCGGATTCTCGGCGACGATGAAGGCGATCGAGGTGACGTCGGGCAGGGTCGTGGTGACCGCGATCGGCACCACGCCGCCATTCTCGGCGATCTCGGGCGCGTCCAGCTTGATCTTGTCCGAGGCCTCGTGGTCGCGGCCATACAGCGCCTTGATCGCGTCGGTCGCGTTCTTCTGCCTGAAGGCGTCTTCCGGATATTTGTTGTCGTTGGTCGCGGCAAATGCCGGCGCCGCGTGCAGCACGGCATTGCCGAGGCCGATCAGCGCGACCAGGCCCGCGCCCTTCAGGAGCAGGCGGCGGTTGGCCAACGGGCCGAACGAGGCAGTCATGGCAGGGTCTCCAAAGCGCAGAATCAGAGGGTCTGCAGGAAATCGACGATGGCGCTGATTTCCTGCTCGGTCAGGATGCGGTTGCGGCCGAAGGGCGGCATCACCGTCAGCGGATTGCGCGTGGTCTCGTCGTTGAGAATCGCGGTCAGCTCGGCGCGGTCATATCGGCCCTTGAGGTTCTCCAGCTTCGGGCCGATCGAACCGGGCAGGTCGCCGCCCTTGATCTCGTGGCAGGTCAGGCAGTTGCCCTTGCCGCGGTCGAAAGCGAGCTTCTGGCCCTCGGCGGCCCCGGATTGGGCGTGCGCCGCCGCGGACATGGCGAGCGAAAGCCCCAGCGCCAGGGCGGTACGCAGAACGGATGTGATCAAGGTGAAGTTCCGACGTCTCGGTGATCGCGGCAATATAGGGGCTGCAAAGCATAAAGACCATCGGCTGACAATGCGGGTATGGTGCCCCGCGCAACGCGGTTAATGGCGCCGTTCATCCGGCGGCCGGGAGGTTCGGGCATGGCGGAATATGTCGTGGAATTCGGCCGGGACGGGCGGCCGGTGGAACCGGACGGACGGCTGGACGCGGCCGCCTTCCACCGCAACCACCAGCCGATCTGGGCGGTGCTGGCGCGTCTGCTCACCGGACGTTCCGGCGACGTGATGGAGGCCGGCAGCGGCACTGGCCAGCACATCGTGCAGTTCGCCTCGGAGCGCCCCGATCTCGTCTGGTGGCCGAGCGACCTCAACGACAGCCATCTCAAGAGCATTGCGGCCTGGCGCAAGCATGCGGGCCTGGCCAACATCCGCGACGTGCAGCGCATCGACCTCGCCGACCCCGGCTGGGTCGCGGCGTTCCAGGCGGCGGGCGGGCCTGCGTCGCTCTCCGCCATTTTCTGCGCCAATGTCATTCACATCGCGCCGTGGTCCGTGGCCGAGGGATTGTTCGCCGGCGCCGGACGATTGCTGTCGCCGGACGGCCTGCTCGTGCTCTACGGCCCGTTCAAGCGCGACGGCAAGCACACCGCCGTCAGCAATGCGGTGTTCGATACGTCCTTGCGCGAAGGTAATCCGCAATGGGGCGTGCGCGACATCGCCGATGTCGCAGCGCTCGCCGCGCGTCATGGCCTCGCTTTGCGCGAGACGGTCGAGATGCCTGCCAACAACATGATCCTGGTGTTCGCACGTGGGTCCTGACCCACTCACCGTCATTGCGAGCGGAGCGACGCAATCCAGGGCCGGGTCGGGACTCTGGATTGCTTCGTCGTTTCGTTCCTCGCAAGGACGGCGGAGAGGTCAGCTTAATCCATCTCCAGCCCGACATGCCGCGCCAGGAACCGCGTGCCCAGCGTGATGAAGCTGGCGCGCTCGCGGTTGTCGGTGCCGTAGCCATGGCCGCCGGCGGCGGGCTCGTAGAAGGAGGTGTCGTAGCCCATCGCCTGCAGCTTGGCCGTCATCTTGCGGGCGTGGCCGGGATGCACGCGGTCGTCGCGCCGGGTGGTCGCGATCAGGATCGGCGGATAGGGCTGACCTGGCTGCGCCATGTGATAGGCCGAGTAGGTCTGCAGCCAGCCCCAATCCTCGTCCTTGTCGGGGTCGCCATATTCGGCGATCCAGCTCGCACCGGCGAGCAGCTTGGTGTAGCGGCGCATGTCGATCAGCGGGATGGTGCAGAACAGTGCGCCGAAGCGCTCGGGATAGCGCACCAGCATGTTGGTGATCAGGATGCCGCCATTGGAGCCGCCTTGGGCTGCGATGCGCTTCGGCACTGTGACGCCGCGGCGGACGAGATCGGCGGCGACGGCGGCGAAATCATCATGCGCCAGCCGCTTGCCGGCGAAGCGGCCGGCATCGTGCCAGGCGGTGCCGAATTCGCCGCCGCCGCGGATATTGGCCTCGACGACGGTGCCACCGCGCTCCAGCCAGAGCTTGCCGAGCGCCGCATTGTAGACCGGACGGATGCTGTGGCCGAAGCCGCCATAGGCGCTCATATACACCGGCGCGTCGCCGGTCGGCCTGGCCGGTCCGGTGAGCGTATAGGGAATGCCGACACCATCCACCGAGATCGCCTCGTGCCGCGTGACGACGCAGCCCTCGGCGGTGAAGGTGCGCGGCGCCTGCTTCAGCACGGCCGGCGCGCCGAAGCCTTCGATCAGCTGCAGCGAAGGCGGGGTCAGCGGATCCTGGATGCTGGCGAGCAAGTCGCCATTGCCGGTCAGCTCGTAGGCATCGAGCGGCCAGACGTTGACGGTGGCAAGCTCGGGCAATCCGGGAAGCCGCTGACAGCTCCAGCCCTGCGCCGACGGCGTCCACACTTCGGATTGCGGCTTGAGCTCGTCGAGGATCGACAGCACCAACCGACCGCCGGCCCAGCAAAGACCCTGCAGCGCGCGGCGCGGGCCGGGCTCGAACACCCGAACGAAATCGCGCGCGCCGTCGAGAAACGCCGACAGCCGGATGCCGAGCACCACATCGGCGCCGTGAGTCACGTCGCCCACGGTCCAGGGCTGGCGCAGCTTGACCGCCATAAAGTTGCCATCCGCCGTCATCCAGCAATCGGTCGGCAGGTCGAGCTTGATGCCCGCGCCGCTCGCGTCGCCGAGCCACAGATGATGGTTGAAGAAGTCGAGCCCCTCGGTGAACCACACCCGCGCTGGCGTCACGCTGCGATCGATGCCGGCGCGCACCCAGACCGACTGGCTGTTCTCGGCCGCGAAGATCACCTTCGCGGCTTCGATCGGCTCGCCGCGCCGCCACAGCCGCATGGTGCGTGCATAGCCCGACGGTGTCGCCATGCCCTGGCCAAAGGCGCTCGCCAGCAGCAGCGTGTCCTGATCGAGCCAGTCGACACCGCCCTTGGCCTCGGTCAGCGTGAAACCATCGGCGACGAAGCGCTTCGCCGCAAGATCGAACTCGCGCAGCACCACCGCGTCGCTGCCGCCGCGCGACAGCGCCAGCATCGCGCGCCCGTGCGCGGGCGGCAGGGTCGAGACCCAGTTCAGCGCCCAGTCCTCGCCTTCGTCGGCGGCCAGGCGGTCGAGGTCGAGCAGTTCTTCCCATTGCGGCTCCGCCTTGCGGAATTCGGCCAGGGTCGTGCGCCGCCACAAGCCCCGTGGATGCGCCGCGTCCTTCCAAAGATTGTAGAGCAGGCCGCCGCGGCGGCTGACGAACGGGATGTTGTCGGGGCGATCGAAGATCGCAGCCAGCATGTCGCGATCGCGTTCGAAACCCGCACCGCCGAACGCGGCGAGCGTGCGCTGATTCTGCGCCGCGACGAAGGCCAGCGCGCGTTCGCCCTCGATGTCCTCGAGCCACAGATACGGATCATCGTCCGGCGCGGCGAGGGTGGGACGATCGTCGATTGACATGGCTCAACCTCCGCAGGCGCCATTGACGCGAGAATACCGCCGGCTTGATTAGCCGCGCCGGCCGGGGCTGTCGAATCACGCATCTCGCCGCATGGCTTGTCTCCGTTGCGGGCGGTTGCCTCGGGCGCGGGCTTCCCGCAATAGTGCGGCCACTCCATGCAGCAGGAGCGCGCCAGCGCATCCGGACACCGACATGATCGACCTGACCGTGACCGAAGACACCTCCGACGATGCCCGCGCGGCGCGCAATGTGGCCCGCCTCGCGGTTGCACAGGCCCTGACGGGCGCCAATTCGGCCGTGATCTTCGCCACCGGTGCGATCGTCGGCGCCACCATCGCGCCCAGCATCTCGCTCGCGACGGTGCCGATCTCGATGTATGTGGTCGGTCTCGCGGCCGGCACGCTGCCGACCGGCGCGATCTCGCGCCGCTTCGGCCGCCGCGTCGCGTTTCTCATCGGCACCGGCTGCGGTTTCCTCACCGGCGTGCTCGGCTGTCTCGCGGTGCTGCGCGGCTCGTTCGCGCTGTTCTGCCTGGCTACGTTCCTGGGCGGGCTTTATGGCGCCGTCGCGCAATCCTACCGCTTCGCCGCCGCCGATGGCGCCAGCGCCGCGTTTCGGCCGAAGGCGGTGTCCTGGGTGATGGCGGGCGGGATCTTCGCCGGGCTGCTCGGTCCGCAGCTTGTGCAATGGACCATGGATGTCTGGGCGCCCTATCTGTTCGCCTTCAGCTACCTGGTGCAGGCTGCGATTGCGCTGATCGCGATGGGCATCGTCGCCGGCGTCGATCTGCCCAGGCCGGAGGCGGCCGATCTGCATGGCGGCCGGCCGCTGTTCGAGATCGTGCGCCAGCCGCGCTTCTTGGCTGCGGCGCTGTGCGGCACCATCGCCTATCCGGTGATGAACTTGGTGATGACCTCGGCGCCGCTCGCCATGCAGATGTGCGGGCTCACAGTGTCGGATTCCAATTTCGGCCTGCAATGGCACATCGTCGCGATGTACGGCCCCAGCTTCTTCACGGGATCGCTGATCGCGCGCTTCGGTGCGCAGACCATCGTCGCGCTGGGCCTGGGGCTGGAGGCGGTCGCGGCGATGATCGGCCTGTCGGGCCTCACCGCCATGCATTTCTGGTCGACTTTGGTGATGCTCGGTGTCGGCTGGAATTTCGGCTTCGTCGGCGCCTCCGCGCTGGTGCTGGAGACGCATACGTCCGCCGAGCGCAACAAGGTGCAGGCCTTCAACGATTTCCTGATCTTCGGCCTGATGGCGCTGGGCTCGTTCTCATCCGGCCAACTGCTCGCTCATTTCGGCTGGTCCGCGGTGAACATGGTGGTGTTCCCGCCGGTGCTGCTCGGCCTCTGCGTGCTGGCGCTGGTGTGGTCGTCGAAGCGGCGGGTGGTGGCGGCGGGCGCGGCGGAACGCTGATAGCGATGAACATCAGTCGAGCGGCACGCTCAGTGCGATCCCCTCCCCGCCGGGGGCAGGGGAGCGCACCGGCGTCGTCGCAATAGGAGTGGCTGACCGACGCTGACTACTTCAGCTCCGACACCTCGCCCTCCGGCAGGTCGAACTCGAACGCGTTCAGCGTCATCGACACCATGGTGTAGTAGCCGCACAGGCCGATGATCTCGACCAGGCCGCGCTCGCCGAGCAGGGCGATCGCCTCGGCATACAGTGCATCCGTCAGGCCATGACCCTCGTGCAGCGACTTGGCGACGTCGTAGATCATCTGCGCCTTGGGATCGGAGAACTCCGGCGTACGGCGGTCGCGGATGGCGTCGATAATCTTGATGTTCAATCCGCCAGCCAGCGCGAGGCGCTTATGGGCGTACCATTCGTAATGCGCGGTCCAGTGCCGCGCCGTCACCAGGATCGCGATTTCCGACAATGCAGCCGGAAACACCGTGTCGTAGCGGAGGAAGGCGCCGAGCCGTGTCGCGTGCCGCGCCATCTCCGGGCTGTTCAGCCAGGCCATCATCGGCGGCGGCGGCGAGCCGCGCTTGCTGGCGATCGACTCGTCATAGGTCTGGCGCTGGTCGGCGCTCATTTCGCCAGGCGAAAGAAGTTTCAGGCGCATGGTCGTGTCCTCATATTTCGGGCGGCGGCATCATGATCATAGAACGCCTGATAAGGCGAGGGCGCGGCCCGATGCGGCGACATCGATGTTGAATTCCAACAAGGGCTGAGGTTAGGTCTCGTCAACGACAGCCTTCATGGAAACGCGCGAGGACCAGACATGGCCGATCTCGACACATTCCGCCGCGAAACGCGCAACTGGCTCGAGGCGAATTGCCCGCCGGAGATGCGCCAGCCGATGACCTCCGAGGAGGACACGTTCTGGGGCGGCCGCAACGCGAAATTCTCCTCCGAGCCGCAGCGCATCTGGTTCGAGCGCATGCGCGACAAGGGCTGGACCGTGCCGCATTGGCCCAGGGAATATGGCGGCGGCGGTCTCGATGGCGAAGAGGCCAAGATCCTGCGCCAGGAGATGGCCGCGATCGGCGCCCGCGCACCGATCACCTCGTTCGGCATCTCCATGCTCGGGCCGGCGCTCTTGAAATACGGCACGGACGCGCAGAAGCGCGAGCATCTGCCGAAGATCACCGCCGGTCTCATCCGCTGGTGCCAGGGCTATTCCGAGCCGAATGCCGGCTCCGACCTCGCCTCGCTGCAGACCCGTGCCGAGAGCGACGGCGACGACTACATCATCAACGGCCAGAAGATCTGGACCTCCTACGCAAACTACGCCGACTGGATCTTCTGCCTGGTGCGCACCGATCCCACGGCCAAGAAGCATGACGGCATCAGCTTCATCTTGTTCGACATGACCTCGAAGGGCGTGTCGACCAAGCCGATCCTTCTTATTTCCGGCCGCTCGCCGTTCTGCGAGACCTTCTTCGACAATGTCCGCGTGCCCAAGGCCAACGTGGTCGGCACCGTCAATCGCGGCTGGGACGTCGCGAAATATCTGTTGCAGCATGAACGCGCGATGATCTCCGGCATGGGCGAGCGCGGCGGCAGCCGGCCGCTCGGCCAGGTCGCGGCGGATTCGGTCGGCAGCGATGGGCAGGGACGGCTCGACGACGCATTGCTGCGCGCTCAGATCGCGACCTTCGATGTCGACGAGGCCGCGCTGGCGGCCGCCGCCGAGCGCATGGTCGATCTCGCCAAAGCGGGGCAGGGCCATCCGGCCTTCTCATCGGCGATGAAGTACTACGGCACCGAGCTCAACAAACGCCGCCACGAGATCCTGATGTCGGCAGGCGGCATCGACGCGCTGGAATGGGAGAGCGAGCGCTCCGGCGAAGGCGCCCGTCCGCGCGCCTGGCTGCGCACCAAGGCCAACTCGATCGAAGGCGGCACCTCCGAGGTCATGCTCGGCATCGTCGCCAAGCGCATCCTCGATCTGCCGGGGGCATAGTTCGCCGCACACTCCGTCATGCCCGGGCTTGCCCCGGGCATCCGCGTTCCTCCGCGCGAGGAAAGACGTGGATGGCCGGGACAAGCCCGGGAATGACGCGCTGAAAGAGCTTCGCTTACAACCAACACCGACACTGGACAGCCGCCATGCCTCTCCTGCTCACCGAAGAACAATCGATGCTGCGCGACAGCGCGCGCGGTCTGATTTCCGATCACGCGCCGGTGGCTCATCTGCGCAAGCTGCGCGACACGCGCGACGCGACCGGCTTCTCCAGTGAGCTCTGGGCCACCTTCGCCGAGATGGGCTTTGCCGGCCTGCTCGTTCCCGAAGAACACGGCGGCTCCGGCCTGGGCGCGGTCGAGGCCGGAATCGTGATGGAGGAGATCGGCCGCACCTTGATGCCGTCGCCGTTCCTGGCCACCTCGGTGCTGTCGGCTTCCGCGCTCACGCGCGCCGGCTCCGCGGCGCAGAAATCGGAATATCTGCCGAAGATCGCCGGCGGTCAGCTGATCGCCGCGCTCGCTCTCGACGAGGCCGCGAAGCATCGCCCGCTGCATACGGCGCTGCAGGCGACGCGCTCAGGCAACGGCTTCAAGCTGAGCGGCAGCAAGGCGATGGTGGTCGACGGCCATGTCGCCGATCTGCTGCTGGTGGTCGCGCGCAGCGCCGCCACGCCCGGCGAGCGCGAGGGTCTGACGCTGTTCCTGGTCGATCCCAGGGCCAAGGGCATTGCGGTCGAGCGCACCATCATGGTCGACGCGCACAACGCGGCGCGGATCAGCTTCGACAATGTCGAGGTCACCGCGGATCATGTGCTGGGCGAGGTCGATGGCGGTGCGGCCGTGCTGAGCGGCGTGCTCGATCTCGGCCGGGGTGCCGTGGCCTCCGAGATGGTCGGCCTGAGCGAGGAGGTGTTCGGCCGCACGGTCGCCTATCTCAAGGAGCGCAAGCAGTTCGGCAAGGCGATCGGCGAATTCCAGGCGCTGCAGCATCGTGCGGCGCAGCTCTATATCGAGATCGAGATCACCCGCGCCGCGGTGCTCAAGGCGCTGCAGGCGCTCGATGCCGATCCCGCGGGTGCGACCGCAGCCGTCGCCGTGGCGAAGGCCCGTGCCGGTACGACCGCGACCCGTGCGGTGCAGGAGGGCGTGCAGATGCATGGCGGCATGGGCATGACCGACCAGTTCGACATCGGCTTCTTCATGAAGCGCGCGCGGGTCTGCGAGGAACTGCTCGGCGACGCCAACTATCACGCCGCGCAATTGGCGCAGCTCAGGGGGTATTGAAATCTAGCCGCTGGTCATGCCCGGGCATCCACGTCCATTCGCGATCGCCGGTCGACGTGGATAGCCGGGATGGGCCCGGCCATGAGGTAGAGAGAGTTGAGATCAAAGCAATCGACGCTACGGAACGATCTACTGTCAGCGCCGAACGTCGCAGAGAGCGCGCCATCATCGATGGCGCGCTTTCGTCAGACGATCAATGATGCATCGGCGCCTTGGCAGGCGGCAGCAGGACCTTGTCGATCACGTGGATGACGCCGTTGGAGGCGACGATATCGGCCTGCACGACATGGGCATCGTTGACCTGCACGCCGAAGAAGGTGCCGTCGACGTCGACCTTCTGGCCCTGCGCGGTCTTGACGCTGAGCTTCTTGCCGGCGACGTCGCCCGACTTCACCGCGCCCGGGATCACGTGATATTTGAGGATCGCCGCGAGCTTGCCCTTGTTCTTCGGCTTCAGCAGATCCTCGACCGTGCCGGGCGGCAGCGCGGCAAAGGCTGCGTCGGTCGGCGCGAACACGGTGAACGGGCCCTTGCTCTTCAGCACTGGAACGACCCCCGCAGCCTTTGCTGCAGCAACCAGCGTCTTGAACTGACCCGCGGCGACCGCCGTATCGACGATGTCGGCAGCGCGTGCTGCGGTTGCGGAAACGGAGAGAGCGCCCAGCATGATCGCGCCGGCCACGAACGAACGAAATCCCAGCGTCATTCGAATTTTTCCTTGTGACTAGAACTGATGAGTTGGCTGATGCGCAAAAAGGATCAGCGGCCCTTCTTCGCCCCGTTGTCCAGGTCGCATCACCCTGACCGGAGTGGTCGAATTCGTTACGATCGCTGCGGTCGGATGGATTTGAGATCGCGTTCACGAACTCGTGAGTTCGTGAACGGCACCACGTGCGAAGCGCGGCAGAGGCCTGAATCAGCGCGACTCATCGTGCCGTCCGAGCATTCGCTGTGCCCGTCGTGCCATTTTGTCGCAACCCGACGGGCGTTGTGCCGTCGGGCAAATCGGCCGCACATTCGGGGCCGTCACCGCCCACAAGAGGGACGCTTCGCGATCGTTACGAAACGTGGGCCGGTGATGCGATGGCCGTGTCGGATCGCAGCGCGAGGGATCGCGCCGACGAACGATTGCGATGCGGACGTGAAAGCGCGTGGTCCCGGCATCCCGATGCTGATGCCAAATCGGCGGCGATGATCCGCGCCGGTGACGGTGGCCAGAAAGCCGGCGCACCGAGGAGAGCGCGCCATAAGCGTGAAAACCATCGCGCAGGGAAGGCCGGGTCGCACCGGCTGAGCCCGTGGTTCCTGCCGCCTGCATTTTTTTCCGCAGGCGGGCCGCAGGTGTCAGTCGGCACCTGGCCTTCCCTGCGCCCTCGAATTTCGGAAGGGTGCGAGAATCTGGCAAAGCTCGGACGCGGGGCGTCGCGAGGACGATGATGGCTGTCGTGTGGGGTTCGACGTGGTGTCGTACTCACAGCGCGCCAAGAGCAAAGGTCAATCGCGGTGCTCATGACTGCGCCCTCTCCCCTTCTGGGAGAGGGCGAACCGAGCGCGCGGCGAGAGGCGCGCGAATCGTGAAGGGGCCGACGATCGAAATCCAACCCCTACCTGATCGGAGGTGCGTACTGGATGCCGCCGGCGTTCCACAACTGGTTCATGCCGCGCGGGATCTTCAGCTTCGACTCGCTGCCGATGTTCCGCTCATAGACCTCGCCGTAATTGCCGACGTGACGGATGATTCGCGCGGCCCAGTCCTTGGCCAGGCCGAGGTCCTGGCCGTAGGTCCCCTCATTGCCGACCAGCCGCATGACGTCCGGCTTCTTCGACTTCAGCGCCTCGTCGATGTTCTTGGAGGTGACGCCGAGCTCCTCGGCGTTGATCATCGCGTACAGCGTCCATTTCACGATCATCATCCAGTCGTCGTCGCGCTGGCGCACCACCGGCGCAAGCGGTTCCTTGGAGATCATGTCCGGCAAGATGTCGTGGTCGTTCGGCTTGGTCAGGACCAGACGCAGCGCGTAGAGCTGCGAGACGTCGGCGGTGAAGGTGTCGCATTTGCCGCTGTCATAGGCCTTGAGGACGTCGTCGAGCTTGGGAAACTTGATCTCCTCGTACTTCATGTTGTTGGCGCGGAAATAATCCGCGAGATTGAGCGCGTTGGTGGTCGAATCCTGGACGCAGACCTTGCTGCCATTGAGATCGAGCGCCGTCTCCAGCTTGCGCGACCGCGGCACCATGAAGCCCTGCCCGTCATAATAGGCGACAGCGGGGAAATAGAGATCGTAGTTCTGCTCGCGCGCCATCGACCAGGTGGTGTTGCGCGAGAGGATGTCGACCTTGCGGCTCTGCAGCTCCTTGAAGCGCTCATTGGCGTCGAGCGGGACGAACTTCGCCTTCTTCGGGTCGTCGAAGATCGCGGCCGCCACGGCGCGGCAGAAATCGACGTCGAAGCCGGTCCAGTTGCCCTTGTCGTCGGGGATCGAGAAGCCCGGCAGGCCGGCATTGACGCCGCACAGCACCTCGCCGCGGCGCACGGTGCGCTTCAAGGTGCGGGTGTCGTACATCTCATAGGTGACGGCGAGGGCCGCAACGAGGACAGCGACGGCGAGCCCGATCAGCAGGCCGCCTCGGAAACTGCGCATGATCAATCTCTTTCGAAAAATGTCAGGACAAAGCGATGGCTGGATGTTCGGCGGCCGTGGCCGCCGTCACAGCTCCGGCTTCTGCTTCACGACGACCTTGGTACCGACGGGGACGCGGTCGTAGAGGTCGGCGACATCGGTGTTCACCAGACGGAAGCAGCCAGAGGAAATCTTGGTGCCGATGGTCCAGGGCTGGTTGGTGCCGTGAATGCGGTACACGGTGGTGCCCAGATACATCGCGCGTGCGCCCAACGGGTTGCCGGGGCCGCCCGCCATGAAGCGCGGCAGATAGGGCTGGCGCTGGATCATCTCCGGCGGCGGCGTCCAATCCGGCCATTCCGCCTTCTTGGTGATCGACAGCAACCCCTGCCACTGGAAGCCGTCGCGGCCGACGCCGATGCCGTAGCGGATGGCGCGCCCGCCAGGCTGCACCAGATAGAGGTGGCGCTCGGACGTCGAGACGATGATCGTGCCCGGCGGCTCGGTCGTGCGGTAGTAGACGACCTGCTTGCGCCATTCGGGGTCGAGCTCGTAGCCGTCATCGGCCACCAGGCCGGGCTGGTCGCCGGGATCCTCGGACTGCGCGAAACTATGCGATGTCGACAGCGCCAGCGCGATGATGGCGCTGGTGGCCCACAGCAGGCGACGAAAACTCGGCATTCAAAGCTCTCCTCAACGGACCCCTGCGAAGCTCGCCCGATCAAATCCACCCGCCAAATTTCAGGAACATCTTGGCAGCAAAGTCAAGGCGAGCGAAGCGGCCCATCTGTCATCCCAGCTTCATCCAGAGCCGCAGCACGAACGCCACCGCGGCGACGGTGGCCACGCCGGCAAGCCACAGGCCTGCGAACCAGGCGAGACGCCAAGCGAGCGGCGCGGGTGGTGGAGCTGGGCGCGGCATCAATGATAGCCCGCGTCGTGGCCGACCTTGCCGCGAAACACCCAATAGGCCCAGGCGGTGTAGCCGAGGATCAGCGGCACCAGCACCAGCACGCCGGGCAGCATCATCAGCTGGCTGCGCTCGGGCGCCGCCGCCTGCCAGATCGTGATGCTCTGCGGCACGATAAAGGGATACATGCTGATGCCGAGACCGGCATAGGACAGGAAGAACAGTGCCAGCGCGAGGAAGAACGGCCAGCCGTCGTGCTTCTGGGCCAGATTCTTCATCAGCAGCACGGTGACGCCGATAACGGCGAGCGGCACCGGCGCGGTCAGGATGATCGCGGGCCAGCTGAACCAGCGCTGCGCATATTGGATCGTCAGCAAGGGCGTCGCCAGGCTGACTGCGGCGATGGCCAGCAGCATCAGGACCAGCAGAATCCAGCTGATGCGGTAGGCCTTGTCGCGCAGATCGCCTTCGGTCTTCAGGATCAGCCAGGTGGCGCCGAGCAGCGCATAGCCGACCACCAGCGAAACGCCGGTGAGAATGCTGAACGGCGTCAGCCAGTCCCACCAGCCGCCGGCATAATGCCGGCCCTCGACATGCACGCCCTGCAGGATGGCACCGAGCGCGATGCCCTGCGCCAGCGCCGCGACCCACGAGCCGCCGGCAAAGGCGATGTCCCAGAGATTGCGTGTGCTGCGGGTGCGCCAGCGGAATTCGAAGGCGACGCCGCGGAAGATCAGGCCGATCAGCATCGCGATCAGCGGCGCGTACAGGGCCGGCAGCAGGATGGCGTAAGCGAGCGGAAAGGCCGCCATCAGCCCGCCGCCGCCGAGAACGAGCCAGGTCTCGTTGCCGTCCCACACCGGCGCAACGGTGTTGGTGATGACGTCTCGGTCCTGCTTGCCCGGAAACAGCGGAAACAGGATGCCGAGGCCAAGATCGAAGCCGTCCATCACGACATAGATGAACACCGTGAGCGCGATGATGAACGCCCACAGGGTGGCGAGATCGACGGCGACGCTCATGATCCGATCGCTCCCTGCACCACGCCCGCCGCCGGCGTCACGCCGGCGCTGCGGAGCGGCGGCTCGCTGCTCGGCCCCGCCTCGCCGGCATGCGGCGGCTCGGCCATCAGGCGCAGGATGTACAGCACGCCGGCTGCGAAGATGATGAAATACACGATGATGAAGGCCAGCAGCGACGCGCCGACGGCCGGTGCGGCCAGCGGCGACACGGAATCGGCGGTGCGCAGCAGCCCGTACACGGTGAAGGGCTGGCGGCCGGTCTCGGTGGTCACCCAGCCGGCGATCACAGCGACGAAGCCGGCCGGCCCCATCGCGATCGCAAAGCGGTGCAGGCCGCGATTGATGTACAGCCGCCCGCGCCAGCGCTCCCACAGGCTGAACAGGCCGAGCGCCAGCATCAGCATTCCCAGCCCGACCATGATGCGGAACGACCAGAAGGTGATCGGCACCGGCGGCCAGTCCTGGCGCGGCACGGTGTCGAGCCCGGCCATCGGCGCGTCGATCTGGTGCTTGAGGATCAGCGAGCCGAATTTGGGAATGCCGATCGCCCATTTCAGTTCGCCCTTCGCCTGGTCGGGCCAGCCGAACAGATACAGCGGCGCGCCGTCCTTGTGGCTCTCGAAATGGCCCTCCATGGCCATGATCTTCACCGGCTGGTGCTCGAGCGTGTTGAGGCCATGCTGATCACCGACCAGGATCTGCAGCGGCGCCACCAGCGCGGCCATCCACATCGCCATCGAGAACATCACGCGCGGCCCCGGCAGATGCGGATTGCGCAGCAGGTGCCAGGCGCCGACGGCGCCGACCACCAGCGAGGTGGTGAGATAGGCCGCCAGCACCATGTGGACGAGGCGGTAGGGGAAGGACGGATTGAAGATCACCTTGAGCCAGTCGACCGAGACGAACTGGCCGTCGGCGTTGACGGCATAGCCGGCCGGCGTCTGCATCCAGGAATTGGCCGAGAGGATCCAGAATGCCGAGATCAGCGTGCCCACCGCGACCATCAAGGTGGCGAGGAAATGCAGCTTGGGGCCGACGCGCTTGAGGCCGAACAGCATTACGCCGAGGAAGCCGGCTTCGAGGAAGAACGCGGTGAGCACCTCATAGGCCATCAGGGGGCCGATCACCGGTCCGACCTTGTCGGAATAGACCGACCAGTTGGTGCCGAACTGATAGGACATCACGATGCCGGACACGACGCCCATCGCAAAGGCGATGGCGAAGATCTTGAGCCAGTAATTGAAGACGTTGAGATAGCCGTCGCGGCCGGTCCACAGCCACAGCGCCTCGAGCACCGCAAGGTAGGAGGCAAGCCCGATCGAGAAGGCGGGGAAGATGATGTGGAAGGTGACCGTGAAGGCGAATTGCGCGCGCGCCAGCTCCACCGCATCCAAACCGAACATCCGCACCGTCCGTCATTGCCGCTGGAGCTCTTAGCATGGCCCCATGACGGAAGATTGCACCGCTGACGGTCGATATCAAATGGTCAAATCGCCCTACGCGGACATTGTGCGGACCTCATGGATCCACAACGACGAAGACCCGGCGGGGGCATCCGCCGGGTCTTCTGAGCAACCTGGAAGGTGGAGGTATCCTCGAATTTGCTCGCTCAAAACCGAGATCAGCTGGGGGACTGACGCTCGGTCGATGGGGGATCTTGTAGCGGCCGAAGTTTTCGAGGTGATTTCGCCGATTGTTTCAATTGTTTCGTTCGGCGATTTTCTTGGTGTCGTCACGGGAACCCGCCGGGACCGCAGCCCCGACGGTCATCAACGTTCAGGCGGCGATGCTGTGCACGCCGGCGCCGCGGAGGAGTTCGGCAAGGTGCTTGCGGGCATAGAACATGCGCGTCTTTACCGTGCTCTGCGGGATGCCGATGATCTGGCCGACCTCCTCCACCGACTTCTCATGATAGTAGATCAGGGTGATGATCTCGCGATGGGCCGGCGACAGCTTGGCGACACAGGCGCGCAGGATCGCGCTGGTGGTGGCGCGCTCGAGCGAGGTTTCCGGCGTGTCGGCGTCGTCGGCAATCTCGCGCACCTCGTCCTGGTCGATGTCTTCGAAGCGGCGCTGACGCAGCGCGGTCAGCGCCTTGAAGCGGGCGATCGACAGCAGCCAGGTCGAGACCTGCGAGCGGCCCTCGAACTGCTTGGCGGTGCGCCAGACGTCCAGGAACACCTGGCTGACGAGGTCCTCGGCAATGGTGGTGTCGCGGACGATGCGCAGGATGAAGCGATAGACCCGCACATTGTGGCGCGCATAAAGCGTATGCATCGCGGTGCGATCGCCATCGGCAATGCTCTCAAGGAGCATGTCGTCCGTGGTCGCCTGGGCCGCGATGATGCCCTGGCTGGCAGCGGAATTGATGGCAACGACGTTCTGCATGGCACTCTCCCGTTCCGCCGCCCCCTTGCGGCGTTTCGACGGGGCGGATTGTTACGGAGTGCCGGTTTCGGGACGTCTGCACGAAAATGGGAAAATGGTTTCGTCGCAGCGAAGAAATGTTTCGTCGTGCCGCACATCGCGAAACACACGTGGCGGAATTGTGCCCGATTCCAATATACGGAACTGCGGTCCGGCTGCGACCGACGGTTCGCGGCCGCTTCAGGCCTTCTCGCCGGCCGGCGAAAACAGGTAACCGCCGCCGCGGATGGTGCGAATCACGGCCGGTTTGGCCGGATCGGGCTCGATCTTGCGGCGGATCCGCATGATTCGCAGGTCGACGGCCCGGTCGAACGCCTCGGCATCCCTGGCATTGGCGAGTTCCAGCAGCCGTTCACGCGACAGCACCCGCTTCGGATTGGCCGCGAACACCTTGAGCAGGCCGAACTCGGAGGCCGTCAGCGGATGCTCATTGCCTTCATCGTCGCGCAGCGCCTGGGCGTCGAGGTCCAGCCATTTGGTGCCGAATCGGACCAGCTGCGGATCCTTGGCCTTGGCCTCGACAACCTCCGCACTGGCGGATGCGGCAGCCTTGGCCGGGCCGCTGCGACGCAAGACCGAGCGGATCCGCGCCATCAATTCGCGCAATTCGCACGGCTTGGCGACATAATCGTCGGCGCCGAGCTCAAGGCCGACGACGCGGTCGATGGGGCTGGCGGTCGCCGTCAGCATGATGACCGGGATGTTGGTGCGGCCCTTGAGGTCGCGGATGATCGACAGACCGTCCTCTTCGGGCATGTTGAGGTCGAGCACGACGAGATCGGCGGGCCCGGTGTCGATGGCGCTGCGCAGGCTCTTTCCGCCATCGCACAGGGTCACCGTGAAGCCGTGCATCTTGAGGTAATCGCCCACCATCTCCCGGGCAGGGGCCTCGTCGTCGACGATGATGATGTGCTGGCTCTGACTCATGACAACTCGGCCGCAGGCAGTGTGATGGTGAAGGTTGACCCCGATCCCGGCCCATCGCTCTTGGCCGTTACCTCTCCACCATGCATGTCGACGATGCGTTTGACAATCGACAGGCCTAGGCCGGTCGAGCTCTCGCCGGCGGTCGGTTTTGCCGACAGCCGCTGGAACCGGCCGAACAGCCGGCCGAGATCCTCCGGTGACAGGCCGGCGCCCTCATCGGTGACGGCGATGAAAGTGTTGTCGCCATCATCTGCGGCATTCACGGTGATCCTGCCGCCGATCGGGCTGTATTTGATGGCGTTGCTGAGCAGATTGTCGATCGCCTCGCGGATGCGATCGATGTCGCACATGGTCGACAGATGCGGCGGCGCCGACACCGCAATCACCTGCTGCTTGTTCAGCGCCAGCGGCTGGTTGGCCTCGGCCACTTCGCGCACGAGCGCGGCGATGTCGACCGGCTCGCGTCGGATGGTGATGTCGAACGCATCGGCCATGGCATCCGAGATCAGGTGGTCGACCATCGAGGTCAGCCGCTTGGCGGCGTCGCGGATGTGCTCGATCTGCGTGGTGACGCCGTCCCTGGAGGCGCCGGTCGCGATCAGCTCGGTCAGCATTTCGGTGCGGCCGAGGATCACGCCGAGCGGATTCTTCAGGTCGTGGGCGACGGTGCCGAGGATCTCGTTCTTGAAGCCGTTGGCGCGCTGCAACCGCAGCCACTGTGCCGAGAGCCGCCGATTGGCCTGCATCAGCGCACGGGTGCGCTGGGCGACGCGGTCTTCGAGCTGGGTGTTGGCCTCGTGCAGCTGCTGATAGAGGATCACATTGTCGAAGGCGATCGACAGCCGGCTGGAAAAGATCTCGACCAGCGAGCGGTCGGTCTCCGACAGTTGCCGCTCCGCCTGAAGCAGCACCACGACCTCGCGGCCGGAGCCGGTGCGGACATAGAGCACGGTGCGCTGGTCGGCGAACTCGTTCGCGCGCTGCCGGAACGCGGCTTCGACCATGTCGCGCAGCTCGGGATCGAGCGCGCGCGAGGTCGCCGCGCCGGAGAAGCGGCTGTAGCAGCCGGAGCCGGCCAGCACCGAGAAATCCTCCGCCTGGCTGCCGTCGTCGCGCAGCACCAGGATGCCGGCGCAATCGACGTTCAGCAGCGACGCCATCTGCGTCAGCACGCCCTCCGCCAGCCGCTGCATCGACTTGAAGTCGTAGAGCGTCGATGCGGCGTCGATGATGATTTCCAGGCCGCGCCTTGTCTGCACCATGCGCTCGAGCTGCTGATAGCTGCGCAGCGCCGCGGTCAGCGAGGTGAACAGCTTGTCGGCGGTGAGCTCGGTCTTGGCCTTGTAGTCGTTGATGTCGTACTGGACGATGACCCGTCGCTCCGGCGCCTGGCCCGGCTGTCCCGTGCGCAGGATGATGCGCACCGTCTCGTTCCGGATCTCATTGCGGATATATTCCACGAGCTCGAGGCCGGCGACGTCGGTTTCCATGATGACGTCGAGCAGCACGGCCGCGACGTCCGGATGCTCCCGCATCAGGGTGCGGCCTTCCGCTGCGGAATAGGCCGACAGGATCTCCAGTCCCTGTCCGTTCAGATTGTAGTCGGACAGCGCAAAGCGGGTGCCCTCATGCACCGCATGATCGTCGTCGATGACGGCGATCTTCCACTTCCGGGCCGAATGGTCGTCCTGGTCAACTCCGCTATCCTCGATCAGGTGGAGGACATCGTCCTGTTCGGCCATTGCGTCGTTCCGTCACCTATTGCTGTCTCGGCGCCGCCCTTGGCGACCCTCGGCATGGTAATCCGAAAGGTGGTGCCTTGTCCCACCCGGGACTCCAGCATCATGCGGCCGCCGAGCTGCTGCGTTACCAGATTGTAGACGATATGCAGCCCGAGCCCCGTCCCGCCTTCATTCCGGCGCGTGGTAAAGAACGGATCGAAGGCTTGGCGCTGCACGTCGGGCGTCATGCCGGCGCCGTTATCGGCAAAAATGATCTCGATGTCATCTGCGCCGCGCGGCCGCGCGGTGATCGAGATGGTGCCGGCGCGGCCGTCGGCGAAGGCATGGTTGACCGCGTTGAGAAACAGATTGGTCAGGATCTGGCCATAGGACCCCGGATAGCCGTCGATCGGCAGCCCCTCGGGCACGTCGACCGCAAGCGTGATCGCCGCCCGCTTGAGGACCGGCTTCAGACTCGTGATGATCTGGTCGGTGGCCTCGCCCAGCATGAAAGTCCGTCGCTCGGCATGCGAACGGTCGACGGCGACCTGTTTGAACGACTGGATCAGCTCGCCGGCGCGCTGCAGGTTGGCGACCAGCTGTTCGGACGCGTCGCGTGAGGAGCGCACGAATTCCTCGAGCTGCGATCGCCGCAGGCCACCCTCCGGCGACTTCAGCATCGCTTCGAACATCTCCGCCCGGCGCGCAAAGCTGGAGGCCACCGTCAGGCTGATGCCGATCGGATTGTTCACCTCATGCGCCACTCCGGCGACCAGCCCTCCCAGCGCCGCGAGGCGCTCGGCATCGATCAAATTCCGTTGCGCGGCATTGAGCTCGAGCAGGGCGCTCTCGGCCTTCTCCTTCGCGTTGCGCAGCTCGTCTTCGGTCTTGCGCTTGGCGATCGCGTTCTGGCGGAAGATCTCGACGGCGCGGGCCATCGAACCGACCTCGTCGCGCGCCTCGGTGCCCTGAACCTTTCGGTCGTAGTCGCCGATGGTGATCGCGCGCATCGACGCCATGATCTGCTGCAACGGCAGGCGGATCGAGAGTGCGATCAGCACGCCTGCGGACAGGATGATGCCGAGAAAGATCACCGCGATCGACAGCACGCGTCGGGAAATATCGCTCAATGTCCGATCGAAGGTCGCCTGGGCCTTCTGCTCATGCTGCCGCATCTTCACCGACAGGCCGTCGATGGCGGCGATGGTTTCGGCCTGACTGGCGTCGATGGTGTTGCGCAGCAATTCCGTGCGATTGGTCAGCTGTCCGGTCAGCTTGGAAAAGCCTTCCCGGAGCGCCGCGGTACGGGCCGACAGCCGCTGCAGCGCAAGGCGCTGCAGGTCGTTGTCGGCAAGCTCCGACATCACCGGAATGGTCTTCTCGATCGTCTCGGTGTTGCGGCGCGCATCCTCCGCCGACGCCGGGGCCAGCGAGAGGTAGTAGGAATTGGCCGCGACCAGCATCGCGGTGAAGGCCTCCCGCGACTTGCCGAGCGATGGCCAGATCTGCGCGTCGCGATGACCGGTCGCGCCTTCGATCACCGAATAGAGCCCGGCGATGTCTCGGGCGGGACCGAGCACCTCCTCGTCATAGGTCTTGGCAATCGTCGCCTGCAGGCTGCGCAACTCGCCGAAACCGTCGAGAAAGCGCACCGTGACGCGTTCGAGCTCTTCGGCCGATCCCGACAGCATCGGGTCGGTCGACGCGCGCGTGGTGAGGGTGCCCAGCACCGCCTCGCGCAAGAGCAGGATCTCGGCGAACAGCTCTGGACTTGGCTGATTGATGTAGCGGTGAATGAGGTTCTGCAGCCGGCTGGTCTCGCTTTCCAGCAGTGCCAGCACCTTGTCGGATTCGCGGACCTGGCGGACATCGTCCCAGGCGGTTCCCAGCACCTTCGCTCCGTTCCAGATCAGCGCCGCGAGGACGATCACGACAGCGGAGTTGAGGGCGGCAATGGACAGGATACGCCAACGGATCGGCACCGCCCGCAGCACGCGAACGACCCTGGCCCGGCCCGATGCGATCAGGCTGACCGATGGTCCGACGGAACTCCGCGTCTCGGCTGGTTCCACGACGTTACCTCGCGCTGCCCGGTGCGAACCGAGGCGGACGCGGCACTCGCGGCGTTGGACCTGCATGGTGCAGCGCAGCCAATCGCGTTGCACACTGGCAGCCGTGACGGCCGCCGCGCGCAGCCAGCATACGACGCTCCGCTTTCGTCCCGCCCCGTCTCCACACCGGCGTCACGTTCATGATCGAGATCCGCGGAAGGCAGGCGCGGTACACAGGCAACATGTTCCCCTTGCTGTTGAGGTCGGCCTGACGATGAAAAGGTTCAATGCGTCCACGAACAGGTGCTATAAGGCCACTCTGACGCGTGTGCGATACGCGTCAATGGTTTGTTCATAAGTTGTTGCAGCTGTTGGTTGATAGTTCGCCGGGCCGGCCGGATGGGGTTTAGGCATGGGGCGCGGTTGCTTATTTTAGCAGCTGATTATTTGAAATGGAGTTGGCCTCCGGTGACGATCGTCCTGCGTCTTCTCTGCGTCGTTGTCTTGCTCTGCAATGCGCTCGGGGCGGTGTCGGCTCAGGCCGCGACCGAGATCATCTGGTGGCACGCGATGTCGGGGGAGCTCGGCAAGCAGGTCGAGAGGCTCGCAGCCGATTTCAACGCGTCGCAACACGACTATCATATCCAGCCGACCTATAAGGGGACGTACACGGAGACCGTCACCGCCGCCATCTTTGCGTTCCGGTCGCGGAGCCAGCCGGCGATCGTGCAGGTGAATGAGATTGCAACGGCCACGATGACCGCAGCCAAAGGCGCGATCTATCCCGTGTTCGAGCTGATGCAGGACGAGCAGGAAGCCTTTTCGCCATCGGCCTATTTGCCGGCGGTTGCCGGCTACTACGCCGATGCCGACGGCAACATGCTGTCGTTTCCGTTCAATGCCTCCACCCCCATCCTGTACTACAACAAGGATCAGTTTCGTGCCGCTGGGCTCGATCCCGATGTCCCTCCCAAGACGTGGCCGGAGCTTGGCAGGGCGGCCAAGCGGCTGCGCGAGCACGGCATGGCCTGCGGTTTTACGACCTCGTGGCCGGCCTGGATCAACATCGAGAACTTTTCTGCCTTCCATAATTTGCCGATCGCCACGCGGGCCAATGGCTTTGCGGGACTCGACGCCACCTTGATCTTCAACAATCCCCACGTCGTCCGCCATATCGCTCAGCTTGCCGAATGGCAGAAGAGCAAGGTCTTCGATTACGGCGGTCGCGGCCAGGCGGCCGAGCCGCGCTTTCAGAAAGGCGAATGCGGCATCTTCATCGGGTCCTCGGCGACACGTGCCGACATCAAGGCGAATTCGAGATTCGCGGTTGGTTACGGCATGATGCCGTATTGGCCCGATGTCGCCGGTGCGCCGCAAAACTCGATCATTGGCGGTGCAACGCTCTGGGTGCTGCGCGACCGTCCGGCCGCCGAGTACAAGGGGGTCGCCAGGTTCTTCGCCTATCTGTCGCGGCCGGACATCCAGGCGGCCTGGCATCAGAACACGGGCTATCTGCCGATCACCCAGGCCGCGTTCGATCTCACGCGTGCGCAAGGGTTCTACGATCGCAATCCCGGCACCGCGATCTCGATCGAGCAGGTGACGCTGCATCCGCCGACCGAGAATTCGCGCGGGCTTCGGCTCGGCTCCTTCGTGCTGATCCGCGACGCCATCGAGGACGAGATGGAGCAGGCCTTCAGCGGCCGCAAGTCGGCCCACGCCGCGCTCGACGCCGCCGTCGAGCGCGGCAACCGTCTGTTGCGCCAGTTCGAGCGCGCCAGCCCGGATCGTTGATGACGACGCTGCCGCCGATTGCCGATGTTGCGCAGCTCAAGCGCCTGCGTGCCAACGAGGCGCATTGGCTGCCGGCCGCACAGCAGATCGTTCGCGCTGAGGGCTACGACGGCGCGCAGCTGGTGCCGTTCGGGGCGGGAACGAATCTCGTCGCCGCATTGAACGACCAACTGGTCCTGAAGATCTTTCCGTCCTTCCATCGGGCCAAGTTTCTCTCGGAGCGCGCAACGCTGCGCGTCCTCGGCGGTCGCGTCGGTGATGTCGCCACGCCTGAGCTGCTGCATCATGGTGAATGCGAGGGGTGGTCCTATCTGATCATGAGCCGGCTCGAAGGTGTTGCTGCTTCGGAGGTCTGGCCGCTCCTTGCAGAAGCGGATAAGCCGCGTCTCTTGCGGCAGCTCGGCCGCCTGATCGCCGATGTGCAACAGGTCTCGCCAGGCGAACTGCTCACGCTCGGCCCGCGCTGGTCTGATTTCCTGCAGATGCAGCTGGCCGGGTGCCGCGCCCGCCATCAGCGGCTCGGGCTGCCGCAGGCGCTGCTTGCAGTCCTGGATGATCTGCTGAACGAAGCCGTCGATGAGCTGCCGCGAGATCCGCAGTCCGTCATTCTCACCGGCGAGTACATTCCTGAGAATTTCATGCTCTCGCCTGTCGGCGATGGCTGGCGCGTGAGCGGCCTGTTCGACTTCGGCGACGTCATGACCGGTTTCGGTGAATACGACCTGCTCGGGCCGAGCGCGTTTCTCGCGGCTGGGCACGCGGCGCGCATGCGCGCCTTGTTCGAAGGCTATGGCTTGGCTCCGGGTCAGGTCACCTGGCAGCTGAAGCGGCGGCTGTTGCTTCTGATGCTGCTGCATCAGGCCAGCGATCCGCTCCGGCACATCGCCATTCCTGACTGGCCGCTCCGGGCTGGGACTTTCGACGCATTGCAGGCGCTGATCTGGCCGGAGTGATCTGACACCAGAGGTGGCTCAGCAGGCGGCCTGCAGCCGGTGCGTAGATTCGACGCGGTCGGCAGCGTCAGCTCAATAACTATGCAATTCTGTAGCTTTGTATGCAATTGTTCCGGGGGGAGCCCAGAGACGGCAACTCGTATCTCGAATTTTCAATGACTTAGCCATGATGGTGGATTGGCACGAAGCTTGCGACCTCTTGCCCCGTCGGTTGTATTCCGTGGGAGCATTTGATGAAGCGTCGCGATTTTCTGAAGTCCGTATCCGGTCTGGCTGCCGGCGCCGCGCTGCCCGTGGCGCCCGCGGTGATGTCCGCTGCGAAGGCCGATGCGCGATCCGAGACGCTGCTGATCGTGTCCGAGGGCGGGCCGAACAATCTCGATATTCACGGCGTGGGCACCAACGTGCCGGGCTACGAGGTCTCCTGGAACTGCTACGACCGCCTGATCAGCCATGAGATGAAAAGCGGCCCGGGCGGCGTGCCGTATTACGACCGCGACAAGTTCAAGCCCGAACTTGCGGAGGACATGACCATCGGCGACATGTCCGCGACCTTCAGGCTGCGGAAGAATGCCAAATTCCACGACGGCACGCCGGTCACCGCGAAGGACGTCAAATGGTCGCTTGACCGGGCCGTCAGCGTCGGCGGCTTTCCGACCTTCCAGATGAGCGCGGGCTCGCTGACCAAGCCTGAACAGTTCGTCATCGTCGATGACCACACGGTGCGCGTCGACTTCCTGAAGAAGGATCGCCTGACGATCCCCGATCTCGCCGTGATCGTACCCTGCGTCGTCAACTCGGAACTGGTGAAGAAGAACGCCACCGACAAGGATCCCTGGGGCCTCGAATTCACCAAGCAGCAGACCGCGGGCTCCGGCGCCTACAAGGTGACGAAGTGGACCGCCGGCACCGAAGTCGTCATGGAGCGCAACGACGACTGGGTGTGCGGGCCGCTGCCGAAGATCAAGCGCGTGATCTGGCGCATGGTGCCGCAGGCCGGCAACCGGCGGGCCCTGCTCGAGCGCGGCGACGCCGACATCTCCTATGAGCTGCCGAACAAGGACTTCCAGGAGATGAAGGCGAACGGCAAGCTGAGCGTGGTCTCGCTGCCGATCTCGAACGGCATTCAATACATCGGCATGAATGTCACCAAACCGCCATTCGACAATCCCAAGGTGCGCCAGGCCCTCGCTTATGCGATGCCCTATCAGAAGATTATCGATGCCGTGATGTTCGGCCTCGCCAATCCGATGTTCGGGGCTGCCGCCGACAAGGCCACCGAGGTGGCGTGGCCGCAGCCGACCAAATATGCCACCGACATGGAGAAGGCGAAGGCGCTGCTGGCCGAGGCCGGCTACGGCAACGGCTTCGAGACCACGATCTCCTTCGATCTCAATTTCGCGCAGGTCAACGAGCCCTTGTGCGTGCTGGTGCAGGAAAGCCTCGCCCAGCTCGGCATCAAGACCACGATCAACAAGGTGCCCGGCGCCAATTGGCGCACCGAGCTGAACAAGAAGGAGATGCCGCTCTTCACCAACATCTTCTCGGGCTGGCTCGATTATCCCGAGTACTTTTTCTACTGGTGCTATCACGGCAACAATTCCGTGTTCAACACGATGAGCTACAAGTCACCGGAGATGGACAGGCTCATCAACGGCGCGCGCGACGCCGCCGCGACCGGCGACAAGGCGACCTACGATGCCGACGTGAAGGGTTTCGTTGATCTGGCTTTCGCCGAGGTGCCGCGCATCCCGCTGTACCAGCCCTTCGTCAACGTCGCGATGCAGAAGAACATCTCCGGCTATCAGTACTGGTTCCACCGCCGGCTGGACTATCGTGCGCTGGTGAAGGGGTGAGATGGGCGAGGAGCGAGTGGCGAGCAGCGAATAGGGCAATGGAGAGCGGCGAATGCTAAGGGAGGATGATCCGCAGCCGAGCGCTCTGGACCGCTATTCGCCACTCTCTATGCGCCATCCGCAGGCCAAGTGCGCGGAGCGATCGACATGTTGAGTCTCATCGCCAAGCGCCTCGCTTTCGCGATTCCCTCGCTGATCGGCGTCGTGATCGTCACCTTCCTGCTGACGCGCGCCTTGCCCGGCGATCCCGCGGCGTATTTTGCCGGTCCTGCGGCCACCAAGGAGGCCGTCGAGCAGATTCGCAAGAAGCTCGGTTTCGACAAGCCGCTGGTCGAGCAGTTCTTCCGCTACACGGTCGATCTCGCCCATGGCGATCTCGGCAGCTCGCTGACGACAGGCCAGCCGGTCGCGACCGAAATCCGCAACCGCCTGCCGGCCTCGGCCGAGCTCACCCTGCTCGGTCTTCTCGTGTCGGTCGCGATCGCGCTGCCGCTCGGCGTGCTCGCCGCGACGCGGCCGGGGTCATGGATCGATCACACCTGCCGTGTCGTCACCACTGCGGGCGTCTCGCTGCCGGTGTTCTTCACCGGGCTGGTGCTGGTCTACGTGTTCTATTTCCGGCTCGGCTGGTCGCCGGCGCCGCTTGGCCGTCTCGACGTGTTCTATAGCGCCCCGAACGCCGTGACCGGCTTCTATCTCATTGACACGCTGATCGCAGGCGACGCCGAGGCGTTCCGTTCCGCGCTGAGCCAGCTGATCCTGCCGGCTGCGACCCTGGCGATCTTTTCGCTCGCGCCGATCGCGCGCATGACGCGCGCCTCGATGCTGCAGGTGCTGTCGTCGGAGTTCGTGCGGACGGCGCGGGCCTCCGGCCTGTCACCCGCCACGGTCACGGTGACCTACGCGTTCCGGAACGCGATGCTGCCGGTCATCACCACGCTGTCGATGGTGTTCTCGTTCCTGCTCGGCGCCAACGTGCTGGTCGAGAAAGTGTTTGCGTGGCCCGGCATCGGCTCCTACGCGGTCGAGGCGCTGATCGCCTCCGACTTCGCGCCGGTGCAGGGTTTCGTGCTGACGATGGCCGTGATGTACGTCCTCCTGAACCTGGTCATCGACATTCTGTATGGCGTCATCGACCCCCGTGTGAGGCTGGAAGGATGAGCTCTGTCGCGCCGACCGTCGAACCCGCCGTCGCCCGCACCTCCGGCTTGGCCGCCCTGATCGGGCACACCCGCTATGTGCTCGCCGAGAACAAGGTCACCGGCTTTGCCTTCGGATTGCTGGTGCTGATCCTGTTCGCCGCGATCTTCGGTCCGTGGATCGTGCCGTATGATCCGCTCGCCAGCGACACAGCGTCGGCGCTGAAGCCGCCGTCTGCGGCGCATTGGTTCGGCACCGACCAGCTCGGCCGCGACATCTTCAGCCGTGTCGTGGTGGCTGCCCGGCTCGATACGTTCATCGCGGTCGCCTCGGTCGCGCTGGTGTTCTTCATGGGCGGGCTTGCGGGAGTCGCGGCCGGCTTTTTCGGCGGCTGGACCGACCGCATCGTCGGCCGCATCGCCGACACTATCATGGCGTTCCCGCTGTTCGTGCTGGCGATGGGGATCGTGGCCGCGCTCGGCAACACCGTGCAGAACATCATCATCGCCACCGCGATCGTGAACTTTCCGCTTTATGCCCGTGTGGCGCGTGCCGAGGCCAATGTCCGCCGCAACGCCGGCTTCGTGCAGGCGGCGCGTCTGTCGGGCAACAGCGAGATGCGCATTCTGCTGGGTCATATCCTGCCGAACATCATGCCGATCATGATCGTGCAGATGTCGCTCACCATGGGCTACGCGATTCTCAATGCCGCCGGCTTGTCTTTCATCGGCCTTGGCGTGCGGCCGCCGACCGCGGAATGGGGCATCATGGTCGCCGAGGGCGCCTCCTTCATGGTGTCGGGCGAATGGTGGATCGCGCTGTTTCCCGGCCTCGCGCTGATGATCGCGGTGTTCTGCTTCAACCTGCTCGGCGACGGCCTGCGCGACATCGCCGACCCGCAGCGCAGGACGTAAGGCGATGAGCTACCTGCCAAGGAATAACCTCGTCATTGCCGGGCTTGACCCGGCAATCCATCCCTTCAAGCAAACCTTCGTCAGTCTGACGGATGCGCGGGTCAAGCCCGTGCATGACGGTCTGTGTGATTGGAGAGCATCATGACCGCCCAGCCGCTGCTCGATGTCCGCGATCTCACCGTGGAGTTCTCCACCCGTCGCGGCATCGTCAAGGCCGTGCAGCATGTCGACATCTCCGTTGCCAAGGGCGAGACCCTGGCGATCGTCGGCGAATCCGGCTCGGGCAAGTCGGTGACGTCGTATGCGGTGATGCGCATTCTCGACCGTGCAGGCCGGATTGCCGAGGGCTCGGTGATGTTTTCCGGCGTCGACGTCAAGGCGGCCGACGAGAGCGCGATGCGCGACCTGCGCGGACGCGAGATCTCGATGATCTTTCAGAACCCGCGCGCAGCGCTCAATCCGATTCGCAAGGTCGGCCAGCAGATCGAGGATGTGCTGAAGCAGCACGCGCAGGCCGCGGCCAGCGATCGCGGGGAGAAGGCGATCGCTGCCCTCGAGCAGGTCAAGATCGCCCGTCCGCGCGAGCGCTACCATGCCTATCCGTTCGAATTGTCCGGCGGCATGTGCCAGCGTGTCGTCATCGCGCTGGCACTGGCTTGCAATCCGCAGCTTCTGATCGCCGACGAGCCGACCACCGGCCTCGACGTCACCACCCAGAAGGCGGTGATGGATCTCGTCGTCGAGCTGACCAGGAGCCGCGGCATGTCGACGATCCTGATCACGCATGATCTGGGACTTGCCGCCGCCTATTGCGACCGCGTCGTCGTAATGGAGAAGGGGCGGGTGGTCGAGACCGCCAAGGCTGCCGACATCTTCGCCAACCCGCAGCACCCCTATACGCGCAAGCTGATGCGTGCGACGCCGCGTCTCGGCGTGTCCCTGCGCGAACTGCTGCCGGAGGAGGAGACGTCGCCCAATGCACAGTCCGTCATCGCCGGGCTTGACCCGGCGATCCATCCCGTTGCGCAAGAGTCGTCGAAGCTGATGGACCCCCGGGTCAAGCCCGGGGGGGACGAGCGAAGTGGTGCGGACGAGCAGTGCGGGAGGGACGAGGCGCGTGCCGGAATTGCGCGGCCGCTCCTTCTCATCGACAAGCTCATCAAGGAATATCCGCGCCAGGGTGGATCGCCGACATTGTCAAGACTGTTCGGCCGCAAGCCGGCGGTCGAGCCCGAGATGTTTCGTGCCGTCGATGGCATCAGCTTCACCGTCGGCCATGGCGAGAGCGTCGGCCTCGTCGGCGAGTCCGGCTGCGGCAAATCGACCACGTCGATGATGGTGATGCGTCTGCTCGACCAGACCTCGGGCCGCATCAGCTTCGACGGCGAGGAGATCGGCAACATCCTGCCGCAGGCCTTCGCCCGGCTGCCGCTGCGCAGCCGCATCCAGATGGTGTTCCAGGATCCGACCGACAGCCTCAACCCGCGCTTCACCGCGGCGCGTGCGATCGCCGATCCGATCCTGCAACTCGGCGACATCAAGGGGCGCGACGCCCTGCGCGGGCGGTGCGAAGAGCTCGCGCGCATGGTCGGTCTGCCGCTCAACCTGCTCGACCGCTTTCCGCATCAACTCTCGGGCGGCCAGAAGGCGCGCGTCGGCATCGCACGTGCGATCGCACTGCACCCGAAGCTCGTGATCCTCGACGAGCCGACGGCGGCGCTCGACGTCTCCGTGCAGGCGGTCGTGCTGAATCTGCTGCAGGACCTCAAGCAGCAATTGGGCATGAGCTATCTGTTCGTCTCCCATGATTTGAACGTGGTGCGGCTGTTGTGCGATCGTGTGATCGTGATGCGGTCGGGTCGAATCGTCGAAGAAGGCAGCTCCGAACGTGTGCTAGGAGATCCGCAGCATGACTATACGCGCGAGCTGCTGACCGCGATTCCGCATCCGCCGCTGCCGGTGCATTGAGGGGAGAGGTGCATGGCCGAGCCATGGGATGACTACATCGACGCGGTCGGGCGCGCCTTGGGGCTGCCGATCGAAGAGGCTTGGCGTCCGGCGATCCGCGCCAATCTCGACGTGTCGCTGAAAATGGCGAAGCTGGTCGACGAATTCCCCCTGCCTGATGAAGCCGAGCCTGCCAGTGTCTTCACCGCTTGATCCTGCCGACATGACCGCGAGCGCCATCGCCGCCGCGGTGGCCACCCGCAAGCTCTCCGCCAAGGAGGCGACTGAGGCCGCGCTGTCGCGGATCGCTGCGCGCGATGGCGTGCTGAACGCCTTCACCGATGTCACGGCCGAGCGCGCACGCGCCAAGGCGGCTGAGATCGACGCGGCGATCGCGGCCGGCAAATCTGTCGGCCCGCTCGCTGGCGTGCCGTTCGCCGTGAAGAACCTGTTCGATGTCGAGGGGCTGCCGACCCGTGCAGGCTCCAAGATCAACCGCGACCGTGCGCCGGCCGCACGCGACGCCACGCTGATCGCGCGCATGGAGGCCGCAGGCGCGGTCCTGGTCGGCGCGCTCAACATGGGCGAATACGCCTACGACTTCACCGGCGAGAACGTGCATGATGGCCCGTCGCGCAATCCGCATGATCCGACACGGATGAGCGGCGGCTCGTCGGGCGGATCGGGCAGCGCCGTGGGCGGCGGCCTGGTGCCGATCGCGCTCGGCTCGGACACCAATGGCTCGATCCGCGTGCCCTCGTCGTTCTGCGGCATCTTCGGTCTCAAGCCGACCTATGGCCGGCTGTCGCGCGCGCGCTCGTTTCCGTTTGTGATGAGCCTGGATCATCTCGGCCCGTTCGCGCGCTCGGTCGAGGATCTCGCGCTCGCTTATGACGCGATGCAGGGGCCCGATCCGGACGACGCCGCGTGCACGACGCGCCCTGCGGAGCCTGTGTCCGGATTGCTGTCGCAAGAACTCGACGGTTTGCGCATCGGCCTTGCTGGCGGTCACTTCCAGACGAACCTGTTTCCCGAAGCCGCCGAAGCGGTCGCTCGTGTTGCGGCGGCGTTGAAGGTGACCGAGGTGATCGAGGTGCCGGAAGCCGCGCGCGCCCGCGCTGCGGCCTATGTCATCAGCACCACCGAAGGGGCCTCGCTGCACCTCGACCGGCTGCGCACGCGCCCTCATGATTTCGATCCGGCGGTGCGCGACCGTCTCATCGCCGGCGCGATGATTCCGGCGCCGCTGGTCGACCGCGCGCAGAAGTTCCGTCGCTGGTATCGCGCCAAGGTGCTGGAGCTGTTCACATCGGTCGACGTGTTGATCGCGCCGGCAACGCCCTGCATCGCGCCGAAGCTCGGGCAGGCGACCTTCATGCTCGACGGCGTCGAGCTGCCCGTGCGCGCAAATATCGGCATCCACACGCAGCCGATCTCGTTCATCGGGCTCCCGGTCGTCGCCGTGCCGATTCCGCTCGAGCCGATGCCCATCGGCGTGCAGATTATCGCTGCGCCCTGGTGCGAACATGTCGCATTGCGCGTGGCCCACGCCTTGCAACAGCGTGGCGTCGCCGCTGCGCCGGCCCCGAGAGGAGTCCTGGAGAATGGAAGTCGATCTGCCTGACGTCGTTGCCGAAGTCACGGCGCAGTTCCAGCGCTATGAACAGGCGCTCGTCAGCAACGACGTCGCCGTGCTCGACGAGCTGTTCCGGAAGGACGCCCGCACCTTGCGCTACGGCATCGGTGAGAACTTGTACGGCTATGGCGAGATCGCGGCCTTTCGCGCCGCGCGCTCGCCGGCGGGCCTGATGCGGCGCACCGCGCGCACCATCATCACCGCCTATGGCCGCGACACTGCGGTGGCCTCGACCCTGTTCTATCGCGACAGCGCGCCCGGCAAGGTCGGGCGCCAGATGCAGACCTGGGTTCGGTTCCCGGAGGGCTGGAGAATCGTCGCTGCCCATGTCAGCATCATCGATGAAGCAAAAGGCGGCTGAGGCATGAGCCTGGACGATCTTCCGCCGCGGACGCAGCAGCGGCCCGCCCGCGATCCTGATGGGCCGCGCGCCGATCGCGCGCCGCCAGCGGTCGCAAAGATCACTCGCGCGGAGGAGCTGCGCCTGCAGCTCGCCGACGATATCGTGCGCGGTGCGCTGGCGCCCGGTGCGCCGCTCGACGAAACCGAGATCGCCAAGCGCTTCAACGTCTCGCGCACCCCGGTGCGCGAAGCGCTGCGCCAGCTCGCGGCATCCGGCCTGATCGAGGCGCGCGCGCATCGCGGCGCAGTGGTGGCGCGGCCCTCCGTCGATCGGCTGACTGGGATGTTCGAGGCGATGGCCGAGCTCGAAGGCCTGTGCGCCGGCCTCGCAGCGCAACGTATGACGCCGGTCGAGCGGCAGCGGCTCGAAGCCATTCACGAGGAATTGCGCAATCTCAGCCATGCCGGCAATCCCGAGCGCTTCCACGAGGTGAACGAGCGCTTCCACAACGCGATCTATGCCGGCGCGCACAATGCCTATATCGCCGAGATCACCTTGGCGACGCGGGTGCGCGTGCAGCCGTTCCGCCGGGCCCAGTTCCGCAATCTCGGCCGCCTCGCCAAGTCGCATGCCGAACACGATCGCGTCGTCGTGGCCATCCTGCGTGGCGACAAGGCTGGCGCGGCCAGCGCCATGAAAGCCCATATCGAGCTGGTGCGCGGCGAGTACGAGATTTACGCGGTGTCGGTGTAGACGAGCTCCACCGCAATAACGGTGCTAAACTAACGTCGATCAGCTCTTCTGCGCCATATACGCGCGCCAGCCGCCGAACTCCGAGATGTCGCGTGCGCCATCAAGCGCTGCAGGCTCGACCAGGAAGCCCTTGGCACTGCGGCCGTCGGCGAGCCGGATCGTGCCGATCGACAGCGGCGGCGGGATGAGGTCCACAAACTTGCCGAAGCCGGCGGCTGACAGCGCCCAGAGCTCGACCTCCATCGCCGCCCCCTTGCCGGCCTCGATGCGCAGCATGCCGGGCTTGGGCGGCGTGGTCGGCAGCGCATAGAGCTTGTAGTCCGGTGCGGTCCTGGCTGCTTCCAGCAGACGGCCACCGAGACGGGTCAGCTCGTGATTGAGCGCCATGCCGGAGAGATGCGCGCCGACCACCACGATCGCGATCTCGTCGCCATGTAGCGATGGCGATACGGCCGCGAGCGGTGGCTGCGGTGTCGCTTTGGCGCCCACCGGCAGCGCGGTGTCGGCATGGAAGGCGCGCCCGAGGCTCGCGAGCGCGGCGTCGTGTCCGGCCGGCGCCAGCAGCGTGATGCCGAACGGAATGCCATCGCTGCGCATCGCAGCCGGCACCGCCAGTCCGCACAGATCGAGCAGATTGACGAAATTGGTGTAGGTGCCGAGCCGGCTGTTGAGCAGGATCGGATCGGCCAGCACCTCCGCAGTGGTGTAGGCGGTGGGCGCGGTCGGCAGCACCAGCGCATCGACAGCGGCGAAGGTGCGCTCGGCCACTTTGCGCAGCGCCTGCAGCCGATACAGCGCGGCGAAGGTGTCGGCCGCGCTGCCGCGTGCGCCGCCGATGGTGATCTCGCGCGTCACCGGATGGATCGCGTCGGGATCGGACGCCAGGAGATCGCGGATCACGAGATAGCGTTCGGCGACCCAGGGGCCTTCATAGAGCAGCCGTGCCGTCTCGTAGAACGGCTCGAGGTCGAATGCGACGAGTTCGGCGCCGAGCTTGACGAAGCGCGCCACGGCGGCGCCGTAAGCGGCCTCGGCGGCTTTGTCGCCGAAGAAGATCAGTTGTCCCGGGCGGGGAATGCCGAGCTTCACGCCGCGCGGAAATGCCGTCATCGCGCCGAGCGGCCGGTCGCGCGAGAACGGATCGAGCGGATCCGGCGCGGCCATGACGTCGAGCGCTGCGACCGCATCATCGACCGTTAAAGAGAACACCGAGATGCAGTCGAGGGTGCGGCAGGCCGGCACCAGGCCGGCGGTCGAAATCATGCCGAGGCTCGGCTTCAGCCCGACGATGTTGTTGAGCATGGCCGGAACGCGGCCGGAGCCCGCCGTATCCGTTCCGAGCGACAGCGGCACGAGCCCTGCCGAGACCGCGACCGCCGATCCGGAGCTCGATCCGCCCGGCACCAGATCGCCGCGTACCGGATTGGTCGGGATGCCATAGGGCGAGCGCACGCCGACGAGGCCCGTGGCGAACTGGTCGAGATTGGTCTTGCCGATGATGATGGCGCCGGCGGCGCGTAGCCGCGCCACTGCGGTGGAATCGCGGGTCGGCGTGTAGGCAAAGGCCGGGCATGCGGCTGTCGTCGGCAGTCCCGCGACGTCGATATTGTCCTTGACCGCAACGGGCACGCCGAACAGCGGCAGTGCCGCGGCGTCCTGGCCGGCAAGCCGCTGCGCCTCGGCGATCGCATCCGCTTCGTCGCGCAGGCTGATGAAGATGGCAGGGTCATCATGCGCGCGAATCCGCGCGTAGCAGCGTGCGATCGTATCCTTGGGGGTCGTCAGGCCGGCCCGATGGGCGGCGACGATCTCGGCGACGGTTTCGGTCACGAAGCGCTCCGCCGTCGAGAGCCCGATGTCTGGCTTGCCATGTCCTTGCGCTCCGCTTCGCCGATCCTGCTGCGAACGTAGCAAGCCACGTGCCATTGTGTACATTGGCCGGAACTGGCAGCTCGTTGAAAATTGTTCGTTTTCAGTGATTTGCAGCAACCGCTCGGCACGAGCTTGGCAGAATTGTCCTGCGAAGCAGGCGATTTGCCTAAATAATAATCGGCTTCAATCCATCACCTTGCTGCTGCCCTGGGTGATCAGGCGGGCCGCGCGCTGGTCGCGGGCGTGAATCCATAGCCAGCTCAGGGCGACACTGAGCCGATTGCGCAGGCCGATCAGAAAATAGATGTGGGCGAGCCCCCAGATCCACCATGCCAGGGCCCCGCGCAGCTTGATCCAGCCGAAATCGATCACCGCGAGCCGCTTGCCGATCTGGGCGAGACTGCCGGCGTGATGGTAGCGGAACGGCCGCAGCGTGCGGCCGGCAAGCCGCGCCTTGATCGCCTCCGCGACGTAGCGGCCTTGCTGCTTCGCGGCCGGCGCGATGCCGGGCACCGGCTGGCCGTTCCAGGCGGCGATCGTCACTGTGTCGCCGATGGCGAAGATCTCGGGGTGGCCCGGCACGGTGAGGTCCGGCGCGACCTGCAGACGGCCGGCGCGATCCGCCGGCGCGCCGAGCCATTCCGCCGCGCGCGAGGCGCGCACGCCGGCCGCCCAAATAAGGGTGCGCGTATCCAGCCGCTTGCCGCCATAGACGACGCTGTCCGCCGTGCATTCGGTCACCGCCTGGCCCAGCACGACCTCGACGCCGATGCGCTCGAGCGACGTCAGCGTGTAGGCCGAGAGGTCTTCCGGAAAGCCGCCGAGCACCCGCGGTCCCGCCTCGATCAGCACCACGCGGGCTTCGTGGGTATCGATGCTGCGGAAATCCGGCGGCAGCGTCGAGCGCGCCAACTCGGCGATGGTGCCGGCGAGTTCGACGCCGGTGGGCCCTGCGCCGATGATCACGAAGGTCATCCAGGCCGCGCGCCGGGCCGGATCGCGCTCGCGCTCGGCGCGCTCGAATGCGACGAGGATGCGCCGCCGCAAGGTCGTCGCGTCCTCGAGCGTCTTCAGGCCCGGTGCGAACGGCTCCCATTCGTCATGACCGAAATAGGCGTGGCGGGCGCCCGTCGCGAGCACCAGCGTGTCATAGGCGACGTCAGTGTCGTCTTCCAACAGCACGCGGCGGCCGGCCGCGTCGATGCCCTTGACGCTCGCGAACAGGGTGGTCACCTCCGGCCGGTTCCGCACCAGCGACCGGATCGGCCAGGCGATCTCGGAGGTCGCCAGCGAGGCCGTCGCCACCTGGTAGAGCAGCGGCTGGAACAGATGGTGGTTGCGGCGGTCGATCAGCGTGATGCGGACGGGCGCGCCGGCCAGCCGGTACGTCGTTTCGAGGCCGCCAAAACCGGCGCCGACGATGACCACGTGATGCGGATTCTGGGCCTGACCCGTCATGAAGCTGGTTCTCGCTGCTGCGCCCCGGCTTCAATTCAACACGCCAAGCCTGGGTTGCTTCAAGCCCGTCTTGGCTATGGTGCGATAGCGCCCGACTATCGGGCCGGCGTGATCAGTAGAGGCCGCGGCCGGCGTCGCCGCCGGTGATGCGCGCGAGCCGCGCCTCGGTGGCCGGGACCCGGCTACCGCGGCCCGACGTCGGTGGCGTGCGGGTCATGGAGGGGCCGCCGGACGATGCGTCGTCGGCGCCGCTCGGGAAGAACAGCAGCGCAATGCTGAGGCCGAGATTGATCAGCGCGCCGACCCATGTGCCGTGGTGTGATCCCGGCAACGCATAGTCTGGAAACCGGCCGGCGACGACATAATCCAGCACCATGGCGGCGATCCAGCCCGGAATCACGCAGACCGGGTCCCAGCCGATGTCGCGGAAGCGCATCGCCTGCAGCATCACGTTCGCCCACAGGAACAGGGCGATCAGCACCACGATCGTCCCGCCCAGGACCAGGCCGGGCATTTTGGGAATTGCGGCCAGCGCAACGACCACCACGGTCGCAACGATCGCCGAGCCGACCCCGAGGCCGAGAGAGGCCAGGAAGTACTGCAACCGTCCGAGACGCGCATTGAAACCGAAGAAGAAGCCCAACATCCGCTGCTCCCGCATTCCGCGCCGCAACGGGCGGACCTGATCGACAGTCGTAGCAACGCGACATTTCCGGCCGCCTTCGCGGATGGCTAAAAGTTGAGACATCGCGCCGCAGCGGTCCCTCCGCTGCAAAGTTTATAGTTGCCAAAGCAACCAATATGTGGAACGTTCGAACCGTGAAGAAAAGAAGGCGCAGGAGGGCTTGCGCCTTGCACAGGGAATGGAAACGTCATGCGCTGCCTGCTCGCGGCAGGCGCGATCGCTTGCGTGCGCGCCGACAGGCGGCCAAGCTGCGGTGATCCGCTCCGGGACCGATCGATCCGAGACGGCTCAGCTCGCGCCGGTGACGGCGTCGAGATTGTCGTGAATGCGGCGGAGCAGCGCGATCAGCATCTCCTGCTCATTCTTGTCGAGACATGCCAGCAGTCGCCGCTCGCGCTCCAGTGCGGCGACAATGACCTTGTCATGGGTGGCGCGGCCCTTGGCCGTCAGCGATATCGAATGGCTGCGGCCGTCCTGCGGATCGTTGCGGATCGCGATCAGGCCGCGGTCCTTCATCAGCGCAAGGGTGCGGCTGACCGGACCCTTGTCGAAACCGATGACGCTGCAGATGCGCGACGCCGGAATGCCGGGTTCGATCGCCAGCAGCGACATGATCCGCCATTCGGTGACGTTGACACCGAAATTACGCTGATAGAACGCGGTCGCGCTGTTCGACAGTTTGTTGGCGATGAAGGTGATGAAGGCCGGCACATAGCGGTCGAGGTCGAGCGTGAGGCCGTGTTCCTCAGGCTCGCGCGGCGGCGCTTTGCGCGGCGTTCTGATTTTCTCGCTCATGACCCCCAACGTCCATGCATCGCCAGTCATAGGGATAGGAAAAGCCGCATGACAAGGCCAAACTTCGGGAGCAACGCATGAACCCACCAGGTCTTTCCGCAGGCGCGGCCGGCACGTCGCCGCCCGCGATTCCGCATCTCGGCATCGATCCGTTTGCGATCTCGTTCTTCGATGATCCCTATCCTGCGCACCAGCAGATGCGCGAGGCGGCCCCCGTGGTCTACCTCGATCGATGGAATGTCTATGGCGTCGCGCGCTATGCCGAGGTCTATGCGGTCCTGAACGATCCCTTGACCTTCTGCTCCAGCCGCGGCGTGGGCCTCAGCGACTTCGCCAAGGAGACGCCGTGGCGTCCGCCGAGCCTGATCCTGGAGGCGGATCCGCCGGCGCATACGCGCACGCGCGCGGTGCTGAGCAAGGTGTTGTCGCCGGCGGTCATGAAGCGGCTGCGCGACGGCTTCATGGCCGCGGCCGAGGCCAAGGTTGACGAACTCGTGGCCCGCGGCTCGTTCGACGCCATTCCCGATCTCGCCGAAGCCTATCCGCTGTCGGTGTTCCCCGATGCGCTCGGCCTCCAGCCGGAGGGCCGCGAGCATCTCATTCCCTATGCCAGCCTGGTGTTCAACGCGTTCGGGCCGCCGAACGAGTTGCGCCAGCAGGCGATCGAGCGCTCGGCGCCGCATCAGGCCTATGTCACCGCGCAGTGCCAGCGCGACAATCTCACGCCGGGCGGCTTCGGCGCCTGCATCCACGCCTTCAGCGACAGCGGCGAGATCACGCCGGCCGAGGCGCCGCTGCTGGTGCGTTCGCTGCTCTCAGCCGGCCTCGACACGACCGTCTACGGCATCGGCGCCGCGGTCTATTGCCTCGCCCGTTTTCCCGATCAATGGGCGCGATTACGTGCCGACCCGGCGCTGGCCCGCAACGCGTTCGAGGAGGCGGTGCGCTTCGAAAGTCCGGTGCAGACCTTCTTCCGCACCACGACGCGCGATGTCGAACTCGGCGGTGTCGTGATCCCCGAAGGGGAGAAGGTGCTGATGTTCCTGGGCGCGGCCAACCGCGACCCGCGCCGCTGGGAGCGGCCGGACAGCTATGACATCACCCGAAAGGTCTCCGGCCATGTCGGCTTCGGCTCCGGCATCCACATGTGCGTCGGCCAACTCGTCGCGCGCCTCGAAGGCGAGGCGGTGCTGACCGCGCTCGCCCGCAAAGTCGGCGCGATCACGATGAGCGACGAGCCGAAGCGCCGCTACAACAACACGCTGCGCGGGCTGGAGAGCCTGCCGGTCACCTTCACTCCAGCCTGAGCTGTCCCATGACCACGATCACCTTCATTCATCCCGACAACCGCAGCGAGACGGTCGAAGCCGAGGACGGCGCCACCGTCATGCTGGCTGCGCTCACCCATGGCGTCGACGGCATCGTCGCCGAATGCGGCGGCAACGCCGTCTGCGCCACCTGCCACGTCTATGTCGACGACGCCTGGACCTCGAAACTCGAGCCGGTCTCCGACGACGAGGATGCGCTGCTCGACGGCACCGCGGCCGAGCGCCGGCCGAACAGCCGGCTGTCCTGCCAGATCAAGGTGCAGCCGGCGCTCGCCGGGCTCGTTGTCCGCATTCCGGACCGGCAGAGCTGATTTCTTTCGGCACCGACAACAATGAAAACAAGCAAGAGGGGAAGGAACATCATGACGCAATTCAAGACGTGTGCGCTCGCGCTGGTCGCATCGTTCGGCGTGGCGGCAGCATCCGCCGGCGAGATCTCGGACAATGTCGTGCGCGTCGGTGTGCTCAACGACATCTCCGGCATCTTCCAGGACACGAACGGCATGGGCTCGGTCGAGGCCGCGCGCATGGCGGCCGAGGATTTCAACGGTGGCGGCAAGGGTATCAAGGTCGAGATCGTCTATGCCGATCACCAGAACAAGGCCGATGTCGGCTCGGCGATCGTCCGCAAATGGCTCGATGTCGACAAGGTCGATGCTGTCGTCGACGTGCCCAACTCAGCCGTGGGGCTCACCGTCAACGAGCTCCTGCGCAACAGCCGCATGACCTTCCTGGCTTCTTCCACCGCGAGCTCCGATCTCACCGGCAAGGCCTGCTCGCCGAATACGATCCAGTGGGTCAACGATGCCTGGGCGACCGGCAACACCACGGCGGCCGCGATGATGGGGCGCGGTGGCAAGGACTGGTATTTCATCACGGTCAACTACGCGCTCGGCCAGGGCATCGAGGCGGAAGCCACCAGCTACATCGAGAAGCATGGCGGCAAAGTGCTGGGCTCGGCCAAGCATCCGCTCGGCACCACAGACTTCGCCTCGTTCCTGCTGCAGGCGCAGGGCTCGAAGGCCAAGGTGATCGGGCTCGCCAATGCCGGCGGCGACACCATCAACGCGGTCAAGCAGGCGTCCGAGTTCGGCATCCAGCAGGGCGGCCAGTCGCTGGTCGCCTTCCTGCTGTTCATCAACGACATCCATGGCATGGGCCTGAAGGCGGCGCAGGGCCTGCAGCTGCTCGAAGCCTTCTACTGGGACATGGATGACGACACCCGCGCCTTCGCCAAGCGCTTCGCGGCGCGTCCCGGCATGAACGGCAAGATGCCGAGCGGCAACCAGGCCGGCGTCTACGCCTCCACGCTCGCTTATCTCAACGCCGTCGCGGCGACCGGCAGCGATGATGCCAAGGACGTCGTACCTCAGATGAAGACGGTGAAGGGCAAGGACAGATTGTTCGGTGACGTGACCATCCGCGCCGACGGCCGCGTCGTGCATCCGATGTACCTGTTCGAGGTCAAAAAGCCCGAGGAGTCGAAATATCCCTACGACTACTATCGGCTGGTCTCGACGATCCCGGCCGACCAGGCGTTTCGGCCGATCGCGGACGGTGGGTGCGCGCTGGTGAAGTAGAGCGGTTCGTCTTCACCCCGTCGGAAGAGCACATGACATCTGAAACTGCTGATCAGTTGCTCCGTCATGCCCGGGCGTGTCCCGGGCATCCACGTCGTGCGGCGGTCCTCGAAAGACGTGGATGGCCCGGACACGCCCGGCCATGACGGCTCCTGGGCGTGATCTCGCCCCTCCTGGGCTTTTGCCTCTGCGGCCGACTGTACTGTGCTGCAGTATCCTTAACAGGCACTATAGTTCTTGCCTTTGCCCGTTTCCGGGAATTATGGTGCATGGATCGAGGGTGCGCGAAACGACGATCGTGCTATGAAGCGCTGCGACGAAACGTCGCCGCTTGTCGCTCTGCCGCGTGCCAGTGACGTAACAACGATAAGAACGACGTGATGAGGGGAGGGAAGATCATGAAGACGAGCTTCTGGCTGGCAGGTGCCGCGGCGCTGCTGTTTTCGAGCACGGCCTTTGCCGGCGACACCATCAAGATCGGCTTCGTCTCGACGTTCAGCGGTCCCACGGCGGTGATCGGCAACGACATGCGCAATTCGTTCGAGCTCGCGCTCGACCATCTCGGCCGCAAGATGAACGGCAAGCCGGTCGAGGTGATCTACGAGGACGACCAGCAGAAGCCCGACGTCGGCAAGCAGAAGACCGAGAAACTGGTGCAGTCCGACAAGGTCGACTTCATCGTCGGCTACATCTGGTCGAACGTGCTGCTGGCCTCGCTCAAGACGGCCGTGGATTCCCAGACCTTCCTGATCTCGGCCAATGCTGGGCCGTCGCAGCTCGCCGGCGAATTGTGCTCGCCTTACGTGTTCTCGACCTCCTGGCAGAACGACCAGACGCCCGCCGCGATGGGCCTCTATATGAACCAGAAGGGCGTCAAGTCGGTGTTTTTGATCGGCCCGAATTATGCGGCTGGCAAGGACATGCTGGCCGGCCTGAAGAGCACCTTCAAGGGCCAGATCGTCGGTGAGGAATATACGGTGTGGCCGAGCCAGCTCGACTTCTCGGCCGAGCTGTCGAAGGCGCGTGCCTCGGGCGCAGAATCCATCTTCGTATTCTATCCTGGCGCGGCCGGCGTGCAGTTCCTCAATCAATACGTGCAGGCTGGCCTGAAGGAAAAGATGCCGCTCTATACGGCGTTCACCGTCGACGAATTGTCGCTGCCGCTGCAGAAGGACAATGCGATCGGCGTGCCCGGCGCCCAGGAATGGGTCAACGACCTGCCGAACGAGCAGAACAAGACCTTCGTCGCCGACTATCGCAAGAAGTACACCGGCCTGCGCCCGACCTATTACGGCGCCCAGGCCTATGATGCCGCGCAATTGATCAACAGCGCGGTGGTTGCGGTCAAGGGCGATACGTCCAAGAAGGACGCTATGAAGGCCGAGATGGAGAAGGCCAACTTCAAGTCGCTGCGCGGCGCGTTCAAGTTCGGCAACAACCACATCCCGATCCAGAGCTTCTACCTGCAGGACGTTGTCAAGGACGCCGATGGCCAGCTGTCCCTGAAGACGGTCGCCACCATCGTCGAGAACGACCAGGACCGTTTCCACGACAAGTGCCCGATGAAATAAGCAGAAGAACTCCCGGCCGGAGCGTGAACCGGCCTGGAATTTGCTTGAAGCTTAAAACATCTCCGTTCTAAGATCCGGACGGGCATGGCGGCAGCTCCTGACACGGTTCTGCCGCCGTCTTTTTGAGCGTGAAGTGAGGGGCATGCTTCTCGTCGTCGAACAATTCCTGAACGGGCTGCAGTTCGGACTGCTGCTGTTTCTGCTGGCTGCCGGCCTGACGCTGGTGTTCGGCATCATGGATCTTGTCAACCTCGCCCATGGCTCGCTCTACATGATGGGCGCCTATTTCGCGGCGACCTTCGTGGCCTGGACCGGCAGTTTCGTGCTTGGCGCCGTGATGGCGCTCGGTGCCACGCTTCTGCTCGGCATCGTGCTCGAATTCACGGCACTCCGGCATCTTTATGGGCGCGACCATCTCGACCACGTGTTGGCGACCTTCGGCCTGATCCTGTTCTTCAACGAGGCGGTTCGGCTGATCTGGGGGCCTGCGGGACTGGCGCTGCCGCTGCCGTCGTGGCTTGCGTTCCCGGTCACGATCATGCCTGGCATTCAATATCCTGCCTATCGGCTGGCGATCATCGTCGTGGCGCTGCTGGTGGCACTGCTGCTGTATCTCGGCGTGATGCGGACGCGGATCGGCATGCTGATCCGCGCCGGCGCCTCCAACCGCGAGATGATCGGCGCGCTCGGCATCAACATCAAGCTGCTCTACACCCTGGTGTTCGGGCTCGGCGCCGCGCTCGCCGGCCTCGCCGGGCTGATGCAGGCGCCGATCCTCACCGTGCAGATCGGCATGGGTGAGAACATCCTGATCCTCGCTTTCGTCGTGATCGTGATCGGCGGCATCGGCTCGATCCGCGGCGCCTTCATCGCGGCGATCATGATCGGCCTCATCGACACCATGGGCCGCGCCTTCCTGCCCAATTTGCTGCGCCAGGTGCTGAACTCGGCCGCGGCCTCCACTGCGGCGCCGGCAATGTCGTCGATGCTGATCTATCTCCTGATGGCGATCGTGCTGGTGGCGCGGCCTGAAGGTCTGTTCCCGGCCAACCGCAGATGAAATCCCAGCTCAACGTCTCGACCCTCGTGGCGGTCCTCGTCGTGGCCGGCCTCGTGCTGCTGCCGGTCTATTCGAACCTCACCGGCAACATCTTCATCCTCACGCTGTTCACCCGCATCGTGATCCTGGCCTTGGCGGCCGTCAGCCTGAACCTGATCATGGGCTATGGCGGCATGATGAGCTTTGGACATGCCGCCTATCTCGGCATCGGCGGCTACGCCGTCGGCATCCTGGCGCAGGAGGGCATCGGCTCCGGCTGGGCCCAGTTCGCGGTCGCGATCGCGGTTTCGGCGCTCTATGCGCTGGTGATCGGCGCGCTGTCTTTGCGCACCCGCGGCGTCTATTTCATCATGATCACGCTGGCCTTCGCGCAGATGGCCTATTACGTCGCCTCGGGCCTCGCCCGCTATGGCGGCGACGATGGCCTGACCGTCTACAAGCGCAGCGATTTCGGCGGCCTGATCAATCTCGGCAACCGTGTGCAGTTCTATTATCTCTGCCTGTTCTGCCTGCTCGCGGTCGTGGTGCTGATCTGGCGCATCGTCAATTCGCGCTTCGGCCTGGTGCTGCAGGGGCTGCGCTCCAATGAGCAGCGCATGCAGGCGATCGGCTTCCCGTCGAAGCGCTACAAGCTCGCCTGCTTCGTCATTGCCGGCATGCTGTGCGGACTGTCCGGCGCGCTGCTTGCCAACAACACCGATTTCGTCAGCCCCGCCGTGATGTACTGGACCCGCTCCGGCGATCTGATGGTGATGGTGATCCTGGGCGGCATGGGCACGCTGATGGGGCCGGTCGTCGGCTCCGTCGTGTTCCTGGTGCTGGAGGAGGTGCTGTCGCAGCTCACCGAATATTGGGCGCTGATCATGGGGCCGCTGCTGCTTTTGATCGTGCTGTTCGGCCGCGGCGGCATCATGGGCATGCTCGGGAGATTGAACCGTGGCTGAACCGCTGCTTCGCGTCGACAATCTCGTCCGCCGCTTCGGCGGCATCGTCGCCACCGATCACGTCTGCCTCGATGTGTCCAAGGGCGAGATCCACGCCATCATCGGCCCGAACGGCGCCGGCAAGACCACCTTGATCAGCCAGCTCACCGGCCATCTCGCGCCGCATGCGGGTCGCATCTTCTTAGGGGGCCGCGACATCTCGCATTTCCCGGCCTACAAGCGCAGCGCGCTGGGGCTCGCGCGCTCGTTCCAGATCACCTCGCTGCTGACCGACTTCACTGCGGCGGACAATGTCGCGCTGGCGGCGCAGGCCCATGACGGCCGGCACTCATTCCGGTTCTTTGCCAATGCGCGCAAGGAGAAGACGCTGCGCGATGCCGCGCGCGCCGCGCTCGAGCGCGTCGGCCTCGGCCACCGCGCCGACGTGCTCGTCTCCAAGCTGAGCCATGGCGAGCAGCGTGAGCTGGAGTTGGCGGTCGCGCTCGCGACCAAGCCGCAACTGCTGCTGCTCGACGAGCCGATGGCCGGCCTCGGGGTCACCGAGTCGCAGCGCATGGTGAAGCTGCTGAATGAGCTGCGCAAAGAGGTCTCGATCGTGCTGGTCGAGCACGACATGGAGGCGGTGTTCGCGCTGGCCGATCGTATCTCGGTGCTGGTCTATGGCCGGATCATCGCCTCGGGCAGACCGGATGAGATCCGGCAGAACGAAGAGGTCAAGCGCGCCTATCTCGGCGATCAGCACGTGGTGGTCGGCCATGGTTGATCAGGGAACAAGCGCCATGCTGCTTGAGGTCGACGGTATCGAGACCTGCTATGGCCTGAGCCAGGTCCTGTTCGGTCTGTCGCTGGCGATCCGTCCCGGCGAGATGGTCTCGCTGATGGGCCGTAACGGCATGGGCAAGACCACCACGATCCGCTCGATCATGGGCCTGACCCAGGCCCGCGCCGGAGTGATCCGTTTCAGCGGCCAGGAAACGCGCAAGCTGCCGTCCTACCGGATCGCCCAACTCGGCATCGGCCTCGTGCCGGAGGGGCGGCAGATCTTCCCGAACCTCACGGTCACCGAAAATCTCGTGGCGGCCTCCACCAACCGGCTCGGCGCCGCCGATCCGTGGACGCTCGACAAGATCCACGCGCTGTTTCCGCGGCTCGCCGAGCGCGGCAGCAACATGGGCAACCAGCTCTCCGGCGGCGAGCAGCAGATGCTGGCGATCGGCCGTGCGCTGATGACCAATCCGAAGCTGCTGATCCTCGACGAGGCGACCGAGGGCCTGGCGCCGCTGATCCGCGAGGAGATCTGGAACTGCCTGTCGCTGCTCAAATCGCGCGGGCAGTCGATCCTGGTGATCGACAAGAACGTCGAGCATCTCACCCGCATCTGCGACCGCCACTACATTATCGAGCGGGGCCGTACCGTCTGGCACGGCACATCTGAACAGCTGATGGCCGAGCCCGAGCTGCAACACCGCTATCTCGGGATTTGATAGTCACTCTCTGCGGCAGGCGTGGTCTGCACCTCCCCGACTTGCGGGGGAGGGCGGCCCGCATAAAAAGTCAGAGTTCTGTACCTGTCTGTCTCCACGTCGTTCGGCATCCTGTGCACGGCGTGGAGGCCCGGGACGAGCCGGGGCATGACGGAGCAACTCACTGCCAGCTTGCTCGTCGTCGAATCCGGCAGCCAAGCTGACATGCGCCGTTTTTTCGCATTGAGATGCGCCCCGACCGCGCCTATGCTCTCAAGGTAGTAGTTTGTTTTGCCTTTTATCAAAGGTCGAGCAAATGCGTGCGCATCCGATCGACATCCAGGCGCAGAACAAGCCGGTATCCGGCCGGCGCGGCTTCTGGTCGAACCACCCCGACATCGAGACACTGCTCTGTCTTGCCTTCATGCTGATCGTCGGCGTGATCGTGAAGCTCACACCGCCCTGAGCGGCGCGTCAGCGCGCGAATGGAATGTACTTCTGATACTCCTTCGGCACCCGGCTGCGGTAGCGCGAGGGCACGGTACCGCTGCGCAGTGAGTCCTCCACCTCCTTGCGCGTGCTGGTCTTGGTGCGCTTCTGCTTCGGCGCAGTCGCCTCCTTGGCCGGCTTGGCGTCACCCGTCTTGTCGGCCGAGGCGGCCGGTGCGGGCGTTGCGTCCGGGGCGGGGCTTGCGGCGGGCGCGGGCTGGACCGGGGCAGGTTGGGCCGGCGCATCGGCGGCAGGCGCGTTCTGCGCGACGGCGGCTCCGGCGGAGAGACTCAAAGCCAGAACCGATGCAAGTGCGACCCGGGACAACCTGATCATGTCGACGAAACCCCAAAAAGCGTGTCGGTTGATGCTGGTCTGATGAGGTCGCCTGCGTGCGCCGTCGGGTTCATGCCCGGCACATGACTCACGCCGGCCGATGGTCCCATCGCCCAACTTCAATTCGTGCTGCCAATTTCTTGGGCACAGCGTGCGATTGCTCGTGTTGAATCGCAAGCATTTTTCTCTGGCACGGGGATTGCTGATCTCATGTTCAGAGTTGGCAGCTAGGGTTCCGGTTCTCTCGATGAGAACGCTGGTCCGAGAGCAGCCGCCAGGGGAGAGCCCTGGTGCACGGCGGGATAAAAACCCGGGAGACCTCAGTGGCCGCGCTTGGCAGGCTCGAGGTTGTCTTTGCCAGTCCGCAGGTCACAAAACCGATGAGGGACTGGACATGTTCAAAGCACGAAATCTGTTTGTTGCCCTGCTCGCGGCATCGACCCTGGCGACCGCATCGCTGTCGCCGGCCTTCGCTGAGAAGAAGAAGGAATTCAACATCGCATGGACGATCTATGTCGGCTGGATGCCGTGGCCCTATGCCGCGGAATCCGGGATCGTCAAGAAATGGGCCGATAAATACGGCATCTCGATCAAGGTCACCCAGATCAACGACTACGTCGAATCGATCAACCAGTACACCGCCGGCAAGTTCGACGGCGTGACCGTCACCAACATGGATGCGCTGACGATTCCGGCTGCCGGCGGCGTCGACACGTCGGCCATCATCATGGGTGACTATTCCAACGGCAATGACGGCGTGGTGCTGAAGAAGGGCAAGACCCTGGCAGATATCAAGGGCCAGAAGGTCAACCTCGTCGAGCTCTCGGTGTCGCATTATCTGCTGGCGCGCGGCCTGGAGACCGTGAAGCTCTCGGAAAAGAGCATCAAGACGGTCAACACGTCCGACGCCGATATTGTCGCGGCGGCGAAGTCGCCGGACACGACCGCGGTCGTCACCTGGAACCCGCAGCTGCTCGAAGTGAAGGCCGAGCCCGGCGCAACGCTGGTGTTCGACTCCAGCAAGATCCCGGGCGAGATCGAGGATCTCCTGGTCGTGAACAGCGCCACGCTCAAGGACAATCCGGAGCTCGGCAAGGCGTTGGTCGGCATCTGGTACGAGACCATCGCGCTGATGAAAGACCAGAGTGAGAAGGGCAGGGCCGCGCGCGAGGCGATGGCCAAGCTGTCGGGCACCGATCTCGCGGGCTTCGAGACCCAGCTCAAGACCACGTTCATGTATTACGAGCCGAAGGACGCGCTTGCTTTCATGACCGGGCCGGAGCTGCCGAAGATCATGGATCACGTCCGCACCTTCTGCTTCGACCACAATCTGCTCGGCGAGAACGTGAAGTCGAAGGATGCGGTCGGCATCTCCACGCCGTCGAAGGCGCTGGGTTCGACGACCAACGTGAAGCTGCGCTTCGATCCGACCTACATGAAGATGGCCGCCGACGGGAAGCTCTGATCCATCCATCGTCGTGCCAACAGCATCTCCCTTCATCCTGAGGAGCTTGCGTAGCAAGCGTCTCGAAGGATGAGGCCCCGACCGGGCCTCATGGTTCGAGACGGCGCTCACCCATCTCCTCACCATGAGGGGGCGGATCGTAGCCCGGATGAGCGGAAGCCGAAGCCTGGAGGGCGAAGGCGGACGCGATATCCGGGGTCTCACGAGGCGTCGCGTGTGAACCCGGATGTCGCTTCGCTCATCCGGGCTACGCGGGCTCCTCACCATGAGGGGCCGGCACCGAGACCGGTGCTGCACGTTGACCATGAACACGCTGTCGGCGTGCTCATGGAGAGGGTGAGCTCCAAGGTCGGCGCTGCACATGGACCATGACCATCGCGCCATGGAGAGGATTGAGGGAGCTTCGCAATGCCGCGTGCCATGAACGTCGTTCCGAACCGGGGCAGCCGGCTGTTGCTGGCGTTCCTGCCGTTCCTGCTGATCGCCCTGATCTACGTGGTCGGCTCGGCACAGCGGCGCGCGGATAATCCCGACGACAAGCTGCTGCCGCCGGTCTCGGAGATGGTCGCGACGTCGAAGCGGCTCGCCACCGAGCCGGATCGCCGCTCCGGCGACTACGTGCTGTGGTCGGACACCGCGGCGAGTCTGCAGCGCCTCGCCCTCGGGCTCGGCATCTCCGCGGTGATTGGTCTCGTGCTCGGGCTTGCGATCGGGTTGCTGCCGATCGCCGGCGCCGGCTTCGGCACATTGGTCGCGGTGCTGTCGATGATCCCGCCGATGGCGGTGCTGCCGGTGCTGTTCATCGTGTTCGGCCTCGGTGAGCTCTCCAAGGTGGTGCTGATCATCATCGGCGTCACGCCGACGCTGGTCCGCGATCTTTCGTTGGAAGTGCAGAACATGCCGCGCGAGCAGTTGATCAAGGCGCAGACGCTGGGCGCCTCGACCTGGCAGGTCGCGATCCGCGTGGTGCTGCCGCAGATCATGCCACGGCTGATCCAGGGCCTGCGCCTGATGATCGGGCCGGCCTTCCTGTTCCTGATCTCGGCGGAGGCCATCGCCTCCGATGTCGGGCTCGGCTATCGCATCTTTCTCGTTCGGCGCTATCTGTCGATGGACGTGATCCTGCCTTACGTCGTCTGGATCACCTTGCTCGCCTACATCTTCGACTACGCGCTGATCTGGTTCGGCCAGCGCGCCTTTCCCTGGGCGTATGCGGGAGCGAGCCGCTGATGAGCACGCTGTCCTTCCGCAACGTCTGGGTCGAGTACGGCAACCAGGTCGTGCTCGAGCGCATCAATCTCGAGATCACCTCCGGCACCTTCCTGTCGATCGTCGGTCCGTCCGGCGCGGGAAAGAGCACGTTCCTGCGGCTGATCCTCGGCCAGGAGCGGCCGAGCCAGGGCGCCGTGCTGCTCGACGGCGAGCCGTTTCCGGCCGAGCCGGGGCCCGACCGCGGCATCGTGTTCCAGCGCTATTCGGTGTTCCCGCATCTGACCGTGCTCGGCAATGTGCTGCTCGGCTATGAGCTCGCGGCGCGCCCGTTCACGGCGCGGCTGTTCGGCACCGCGCGCAAGCAGGCGGTGGAGAGGAGCCGCGCGCTGATCGACGCCGTTGGTCTCGGCGCTCACTGCGACAAATATCCGAGCGCGCTGTCCGGCGGCATGCAGCAGCGGCTGGCGATCGCGCAGGCGCTGGCGAAGCAGCCGCGCGTGCTGTTGCTCGACGAGCCCTTCGGCGCGCTCGATCCCGGCACCCGCGCGCAGATGCATGCGCTGATCAAGCCGCTGTGGCGCGAGCACAAGATGACCATCGTGATGGTCACCCACGACATCAAGGAGGCGTTCGGCCTGGCGACGCGGCTGATCGCGCTCGACCGTCCCCGCAAGGATCCGCAGGCGCCCGAACGGTTCGGCGCCCGCATCACCTACGATCTCGATCTCACCCGCGAGAGTCCTGTGCCCGTGCTCGGCTTCATCCGTGCCAGCGCGCAGGCGGCGCAATAGTCAGCCCCAAGAAACGTCGAAAGAAACGAAGGAGAGTCTTCATGTCGTTCCCAGCCATGCGCCGCACGCGCCATGCCGGATTACAAGGTCATCGCCGGAGCCTGCGCCGTCACCATCCGGACTTCGACAAGATGGCCACGCAAGGCTGGCAGGCGCTGGAGGCCGAAGGCAAGCTGCCGAGCAATGGCTGGCGCAAGGAGCGGCAATGGGCGCTCGACATGGGCCTGCCCGGCGCCGACACGCTGACCGATCGCGACATCCCCACATTCGCACGCGGCGAGCTGCCGCATTTCGCGGGCATCAACACCTTCATGAAGGCGCCCTATGTCGAGAACGTCCGCGACGTCGGGAAATATGACGCCGCAGTCATCGGCATCCCCTTCGATTCCGGCACCACCTACCGCCCTGGCACCCGCTTCGGGCCGCAGGGCATCCGCCGCATCTCCGCGCTCTACACGCCCTACAATTACGAGCTCGGCGTCGACCTGCGCGAGCAGATGACCCTGTGCGATGCCGGCGACGTTTTCACGATTCCCGCCAATCTGGAAAAGAGCTTCGACCAGATCAGCCGCGGCGTCGCGCATGTGTTCTCGTCCGGCGCGCTGCCGATCATGCTCGGCGGCGACCACTCGATCGGCTTCCCCTGCGTGCGCGGCATCGCGCAATGCACCGACAAGAAGATCGGCATCATCCATTTCGACCGCCATATCGATATCCAGGAGAAGGATCTCGACGAGCGCATGCACACGACGCCCTGGTACTGGGCGACCAATTTGCCGAACGTGTCGCCGACCAATCTGGTGCAGCTCGGCATCGGCGGCTGGCAGGTGCCGCGCGAGGGCGTCGAGGTCGCGCGTAAGCGCAACACCAATGTGCTGACCATCGCCGACATCGAGAAGATCGGTCTGGAGAAGACCGCCGAGATCGCACTCGAACTGGCCTGGAAGGACGCCGACGCCGTCTACATCTCGTTCGACGTCGACTCCATCGATTGCGGTTTCGTGCCTGGCACCGGCTGGCCGGAGCCCGGCGGCTTCCTGCCGCGCGAGGCGCTGAAGCTGCTCGGCCTCGTCGCGGCCGAGGGCCTGTGCGGCCTCGAAGTGGTCGAGGTCTCGCCGCCCTACGACACCTCCGACATCACCGCGCTGATCGGCGTCCGCGTCGTCGTGGAAGCGCTCGGCTCGATGGTCGCGCATGGCAAGCTCGGCAGCCACAAGCACATCATCAACAAGCCGGTCAGCTATTGAGGCCCGCGATGCGTCATCATCACCACCATCACGGCCATCATCATCACGACCACGGCCATTCGCATGATCATGATCATCCTCATGATCACGATCACCCGCCGCACGGCCCAGGGCATAACCATCCGCACGGCCGCTCTCCCGTGCAGTGGCAGACGCCGCATCAGCCGGAGGGCGCCAGGCCTGTCGCGGTGGTCGAGCCGGATCTCGACAAGGTCGAAGCCGCTTTCGTCGACGGCTTCATCGCCGCGCCCGATCCGACCAGCTTCCTGCGGCTCGCGCGCATTCCGTTCGAGATCCTGCGCGACGGTGCGAGCCTCAAGTTGCTGCGTGTCGAGATCGATGCGCTCACCGATGTGGGAAGCCTGACGCCGCATCTTGGCGGCGGCACCTTCCGCTACGATCCGCTGCCGTCGAACTTCATCTCCCGCCGGCGTCGTCTGCGCTTCATCTATTTCGATGGCGCCGGGCTGACGCCGCTCACCTATGCGGAGCTGCGGGAGCTCGAGACCCGGGGCTGATCTGCGACGTCTTCCGCTCACACGGCCGGCTCGTGCTTGCGCGAAGCCGGACATTGTCGTTGGATTGTCCCTCAATCATGGGCTGTGTCGGCCTTCCAGCCGGCGCGACGGGGGAGGGAACGATGGCCAACGGACATGGGCAGGAAGCGGGCGCGGATTTCGTCGCGCGCACACTGAGCGATGCGCTGCGCTGGAGCAACCGGGGGCAGAAGCTGTGGAGCTTCGCCAATCACGGATCCACGGTCTGCGTCGTGGTGTTCAGTGCCACGGCTGCGGTGCTATCGCAGACCAGCAGCGCCATCTTCGGTTTTGATGCGAAGACCGTGGCGACGGTGTTGTCGCTTTGCGTGACCATCATCTCGACAGTGCAGTCAAAGCTCGGCTTTGAGCGCAAATGGGTCGCCAACCGGCTGACTCACAGCGCGCTCAACCGCCTGCTGCTGGACGAGAAAACCGGCGCTGACGTGCAGGACACCAAGGAAAAGCTGAAGACGATCCTCGAAGCGCACGACCGCGCGATCGCCGCAACGGGTGGCTGATTCAGCCTGCCGCTCTTGTCATTTCAGGGCAAGGCCGAACGTATTGAACTCGGAACCTTGTGTCGGGTCTTGATCACTTCGGGATTCCGGTTAATCGCCACCCCACGGTGGCTTTGCGTCTGCGCAGTGACAAATCCGCCGGAATGACCTTGAAAGCGTGACTGATTGATTTCTAAAATGCCGAAGGACCAGCTCACCCCCGCGCGAACATCCGCGCCTCGTTGGCGATGACGGGCTGCACCACCTCGCTGAGCCGCGCCGCGGCCGCTTCGACCGTCAGTCCGGCGGTGTCGACCACCGCATTGGCCCGCGCATAGAGCGGCTCGCGGCTCACCAGGATGTTGCGCAGCTCGGCCATCGCCGAACGATCATCGGCCATCGGCCGCAGATCGCCCTGGCCGCGCACGCGCGCCATGTGCTCCTCCGGCTTGGCCTTCAGCCAGATCGTGTAGAACGCGTTGAGGATCAGGTCGAAGGTGACGGGCTCGGAGACGATGCCGCCGCCGGTCGCCAGCACCATCAGCTCTTTGCGCGCAAGCAGTTGTTGCAGCGCCGCCTGCTCCATGCGGCGAAATCCCTCCTGGCCATAGAGCGCGATGATCTCCGCAACCGACAGACCGTTCTGCCGCTCGATCTCCTTGTTCAATTCGACGAAGCTCCAGCCGATCCGTTCCGCCAGCATCTTGCCGAGCGTCGATTTGCCGGCACCGCGCAAGCCGATCAGTGCGATGCCGGAGAACGAACGCCGCAGCGGCGCCGACGCGCCGCCCGCGAGCAGATCCTTGACCTCGGCGATCTGGCTCGGGCTCGCTTTCTTGAGGAGGTCCCGGATGACCGGCCAGTCCGGCGACGGTTCGCTGCCGGGAATGATGTCGTCGAGCGGCGCGTTGATCGCGTTGGCGATCCGGCGCAGCAGCACGATCGAGACGTTGCCTTTGCCGCTTTCGAGCTGGGCGATGTAGCGTTCGGAAATGCCGGAAACCTGGGCCAGCACCTTGCGCGACATGCCGGCAAGGCCGCGCATCCGCCGCACCCGTTGGCCCAGCTGGTCGAGGAAGTCGGTCTCGGCCGCGGACTGGCCGTCGTCGCGCGGGGCGTCGCTGTCTCGCGTCATATCCCTGAGGCACTCTTGTGACTAGGAAACATAATGCCGGGAAGGATTGACAGCAAGCGATGTTGGTGGCCTTCTATGAATTATAATTCAAATATCGGGGGAGGGACGCCGTGGGGTCATACAATGCGGTGTCATGGTTGCTTGACCGCAATGTCGAGGCGGGCCGTGGCGAGAAGCTCGCCTACACCGACACAATCTCCGAGCTGACCTATCGCGGCCTGCAGCAGCAGACCTGCCGTGTCGCCAACATGCTGCGCCGCCTTGGCGTCCGCCGAGAAGAGCGCGTGGCGATGATCATGCTCGATACGGTTGATTTCCCCGCGGTGTTTCTCGGCGCGATGCGCGCCGGCATTGTGCCCGTGCCGCTCAATACGCTGCTGACGTCCGAACAATACGCCTATGTGCTTGCGGACTGCCGCGCGCGCGTGTTGTTCGTCTCCGAGCCGCTCTATCCGGTGGTGAAGGACATCGTCGGGCGGATGCCTGATCTCGACTGCGTGGTCGTCTCCGGCAGCCATGCGCTCGGCCACAAGCTGCTCGCCGAGGAGCTCGCGCGCGAGAGCGATCAGTTCGACACCGTCGCGACCCATGAGGACGAGCCGGCGTTCTGGCTGTACTCCTCCGGCTCCACCGGCATGCCGAAAGGCGTCCGCCATCTGCATGGCAATCTCGCTGCGACGGCGGAGACCTATGCCAAGCAGGTGCTTGGCATCCGCGAGAGCGATGTCTGCTTTTCCGCAGCCAAACTGTTCTTCGCCTATGGACTCGGCAATGCGCTGACCTTTCCGCTGTCGGTCGGTGCGACCACGATCCTCAACTCTGAGCGGCCGACGCCGGCGCTGATGTTCAAGCTGCTCAACCGCTACAACCCGACGATCTTTTACGGCGTGCCGACCTTGTTTGCGGCCATGCTGCACGATGAGTCGCTGCGCCATGAGACGGCCGGCAGCGGCTTGCGCATCTGCACCTCGGCCGGCGAGGCGCTGCCGGAATCCGTCGGTCATGCCTGGAAGGCGCGGTTCGGCGTCGATATCCTCGACGGCGTCGGTTCGACCGAGCTGCTGCACATTTTCCTCTCTAACGCCCCCGGTGACATCAAATACGGTTCGTCGGGCCGTCCTGTGCCGGGTTATCAGGTGCGCCTTGTCAACGAGGCCGGCCTGGACGTGCCGGATGGCGAAATCGGCGAGATGCTGGTGCATGCGCCGTCCGCCGGCGAAGGCTATTGGAATCAGCGCCACAAGACTCGCGCGACCTTCGAGGGTTATTGGACGCGCACCGGCGACAAATATGTCCGCGACGCCGAGGGGCGCTACACGTTCTGCGGCCGCTCCGACGACATGTTCAAGGTCTCCGGCATCTGGGTGTCGCCGTTCGAGGTCGAGAGCGCACTGATGACCCATCCCTCGGTGCTCGAAGCGGCCGTCGTGCCGGAGGCCGATCCGGAAGGGCTGTTGAAGCCGAAGGCCTATGTTGTGCTGAGGCCGAGCGTGGATCGCGAAACGCTGCACGAAGCGCTGAAGGAGCACGTCAAGCAGAAGATCGGCCCGTGGAAATATCCGCGCTGGATCGAGGTGGTGGACGCGTTGCCGAAGACCGCGACCGGCAAGATCCAGCGCTTCAAGCTGCGCGAGGGGGCCGGCTCGTAGTTGGCTTCTGCTTGTCGTTGTCGTCATGGCCGGGCTTGACCCGGCCATCCATTCCACTGCGAGGAAGAAAGACGTGGATGGCCGGGTCAAGCCCGGCCATGACGAAGGAGAGGGCTGCGCATGACGCTCCAAGCCAAGGGCTTGCTCACCATCAATTCCGCCCAGCTCGAATATCGTCTGATCGGTCCGCAGCCGTCAGATGCACCATGCATTGTGCTGCTGCATGAAGGCCTCGGCTCCGTCGGCCTGTGGGGCGATTTCCCCGACAAGCTTCAGCAAGCCACCGGCGCCGCCGTATTTGCCTATTCGCGCGCCGGCTATGGCGCCTCGAGCCCGGTGTCGCTGCCTCGGCCGCTCGATTACATGCAGCGCGAGGCCTGCGAGGTGCTGCCGGAACTGCTCGACCGGATCGGCCTCCAGCGCGGCCTGCTCATCGGCCATTCCGACGGCGCCTCCATCGCCGCGATCTATGCCGGCAGCCACGCCGATCATCGCCTCGACGGCATCGTGCTGATCGCGCCGCATGTCGTCGTCGAGGACGTCTCGGTGTCCTCGATCGCGGCGATCAAGACCGCCTACGAGACCACCGAGCTGCGCGCCAAGCTCGGACGCTGGCACAAGGATGTCGACAACGCGTTCTACGGCTGGAACGGCGCCTGGCTGGATCCGGCCTTCCGCGCCTGGGACATCACCGACGCCCTCGCCTACATCCGCGTGCCGGTCGCCGTGATCCAGGGGATCGATGACCAGTATGGCACCATCCGCCAGGTCGAGATCATCCAGGAGGAGTGCTACTGCCCGGTCGAGCTGACCATGCTGCCCAAGACGGGCCATTCCCCGCATCGCGAGGCGCCGGACGCCACCTTGCGCGTCATCGCCGATTTCGCCGCGGCCACCTTGCCGGCCTCGCTGTCTGGAACATGAAACAAAATGCATGTTTCGGCTTTTTGCGGTAGACGCAGGTCTTAACATGAATTATTGTGCATCTTAACGATAAGCCCACCAACGCAAGGGTGACTCATGGCCGGGGAAGACCGCGTGCTCGCGGGAGGCAAGACGTTCATCGATTTCCAGACCGATCCCTCCCGCTATCGTCATTGGAAGCTGTCGATCGACGGCGAGGTGGCGACGCTTGCCATGGATGTCGACGAGAATGGCGGCCTGTTCGAGGGTTACCAGCTCAAGCTGAATTCCTACGATCTCGGCGTCGACATCGAGCTCGCCGACGCCGTCCAGCGGCTGCGCTTCGAGCACCCCGAGGTCAAGGTCGTGGTGCTGCGCTCGGCCAAGCCGCGCGTGTTCTGCGCCGGTGCCAACATCCGCATGCTCGCCGGCGCCACCCATGCCCACAAGGTGAATTTCTGCAAATTCACCAACGAGACCCGCAACGGCTTCGAGGATTCATCCGAGAATTCGGGCCAGCGTTTCATCACGGTCGTGAACGGCACCGCGGCCGGCGGCGGCTATGAGCTCGCGCTCGCCACCGATCACATCATTCTGGCCGATGACGGCTCGTCCTCGGTGTCGTTGCCGGAGGTGCCGCTGCTCGCGGTGCTGCCGGGCACCGGCGGCCTGACGCGTGTCGTCGACAAGCGCAAGGTGCGCCGCGATCGCGCGGACGCGTTCTGCACGACGGAGGAGGGCGTCAAGGGCAAGCGCGCCGTGCAATGGCGCCTGGTCGACGAGATCGCGCCGAACTCCAAGGTCGAGGCCAAGGTGGCCGAGCGCGCCAAGGAGTTTGCGGCCGCTTCCAAGCGCAACGGCAGCGGCAAGGGCGTCGAGCTTACCCCGCTGAAGCGCGTGATCGACGCCACCAGCGTGCGCTACGGCTTCGTCAACGTCGACATCGACCGCACGGCGCGGATCGCGACCATCACCATCGCGGCGCCTGAAGCCGCGCCGCCGGCCGATATCGACGGAATGATCGGGCAGGGCGCTTCGTTCTGGCCGCTGCAGGTCGCGCGCGAGCTGGATGATGCCATCCTGCACCTGCGCATCAACGAGCTCGGCATCGCGATGCTGGTGTTCAAGTCGCATGGCGACCGCGCCCAGGTCCTCGCTTATGATGCGTTCCTGGACGACAACAAGACGCATTGGCTGGTCAACGAGATCCGGCATTACTGGAAGCGCGTGCTCAAGCGCATCGACGTCACGTCGCGCACGCTGGTGACGCTGGTCGAGCCCGGCTCCTGCTTCGCGGGGACGCTCGCCGAGCTCGTGTTTGCCTCGGACCGCTCCTACATGCTGATCGGCACCATCCAGGGCGACAACCGTCCGGCGCCGGCGATCGAATTGTCGGCGATGAATTTCGGCCCCTATCCGATGAGCCACGGCCTGACCCGGCTGCAGTCGCGCTTCCTCGACGATCCCAACGGGCTCGCGCGCGTGCACGAGCAGGTCGGCAAGCCGCTTGAGGCCGAGGAGGCCGAGGAGCTCGGGCTCGTCACCTTCGCGCTCGACGACATCGACTGGGAGGACGAGATCCGCGTCTTTCTCGAGGAACGCGCCAGCTTCTCGCCCGACAGTCTCACGGGTCTGGAAGCGAATCTGCGCTTCGCCGGTCCCGAGACGATGGAATCGAAGATCTTCGCCCGCCTCACCGCCTGGCAGAACTGGATCTTCCAGCGCCCCAACGCGGTCGGCGAGGAGGGCGCGCTCCGGCGCTACGGCACCGGCGAGCGGCCGAACTACGATATGACAAGAGTCTGAGCGAGCAGAGAAGAGCGAATAGGGAGTAGCGAATAGGGAATGGGGGTGTTGCGAAGCGGGCCGTTGCTCCATTCGCTACTCGCCATTCGCTATTCGCCCCGCCAGGGAGCACGGCGATGAATATGAATATCATGAACGTCGACTACAGCACCAAGATCCCCAACAACGTGAATTTGGCCGAGGACCGTCAGGTCCTCAAGGCGCTGGAGGGCTGGCATCCCGGCTATGTCGACTGGTGGAACGATATGGGCCCGGAGGGTTTCCAGCAGTCGCTGGTTTACTTGCGCACGGCCTATTCGGTTGATCCGCGCGGCTGGGCGAAGTTCGACTATGTCAAGATGCCCGATTATCGTTGGGGCATTCTGCTTGCGCCGCAGGAAGAGAACCGCAAGATCCCGTTCGGCGAGCATTATGGCGAGCCGGCCTGGCAGGAGGTCCCCGGTGAATATCGCGCGCTGATGCGCCGCCTGATCGTGATCCAGGGCGACACCGAGCCGGCCTCGGTCGAGCAGCAGCGCCATCTCGGCAAGACTGCGCCGTCGCTCTACGACATGCGGAATCTGTTCCAGGTCAATGTCGAGGAGGGCCGTCACCTTTGGGCGATGGTCTATCTGCTGCAGAAATATTTCGGCCGCGACGGCCGCGAGGAGGCCGACGAGCTGTTGCGCCGCCGCTCGGGTGACGCGGACAGCCCGCGGATGCTCGGCGCCTTCAACGAGAAGACGCCGGACTGGCTGTCCTTCTTCATGTTCACCTACTTCACGGATCGCGACGGCAAGATGCAGTTGCACTCGCTCGCGCAGTCCGGCTTCGATCCGCTGTCGCGCACCTGCCGCTTCATGCTCACCGAAGAGGCGCACCACATGTTCGTCGGCGAGACCGGTGTCGGCCGCGTCATCCAGCGCACGGTCGACGCAATGCGCGCCGCCGGCATCGATGATCCCACCGACATCGCACGCGTGCGCGCGCTCGGCGTCATCGATCTGCCGACCATCCAGAAGAAGCTGAACCTGCACTACACGCTGTCGCTGGATCTGTTCGGCTCGGAGGTTTCGACCAACGCCGCGAACGCCTTCAATGCCGGCATCAAGGGGCGCTATCACGAGACCCAGATCCAGGACGATCACCAGCTCAAGAACTCGACCTATCCGGTCCTGAAGTTCGTCGATGGCGAGATCAAGCTGGTCGACGAGCCGGCGCTGACCGCGCTCAATATGCGCCTGCGCGATGACTATTCGCAGGACTGCATCAAGGGGCTGCTGCGCTGGAACAAGATCATCACCACCGCCGGCTACGACTTCCAGCTCAAGCTGCCGCACGTCGCCTTCCACCGCGCCATCGGCGAGTTCAAGGACGTGCATGCGACGCCCGACGGCATCCTGATCGACGAGGGCACGTGGGCCAAGCGCAAGGGCGACTGGTTGCCCTCGACCGATGACGGCGCCTACATCACCTCGCTGATGAGGCCCGTCACCGAGATCGGCGAATACGCCTCCTGGATCGCCCCGCCGAAGGTCGGCATCGACAACAAGCCGGGCGATTTCGAATACGTGAAGATCGAGACCTGATGAGGTGCGAATAGGGAGTGGCGAGTAGCGAATAGGGATATGACCTAATCGCTACTCGCCCTTTTTTAACTATCCCAGCCCGCACCCGGAATGCCCGGGTTCGCGTAGACGATGCCGCCGTCGACTGCGATCGTATTCCCCACCACGTAGTCGCCCGCGCGCGAGGCGAGGAAGATCGCGGTGCCGGCCATGTCTTCGTCGGTGCCGATGCGCCCCGCCGGAACGCGCTTGGCGACCTCGTCCTCATGGTCGCGCGCGGCCTTGTTCATGTCAGACTTGAACGGTCCTGGCGCGATCGCGGTCACCACGATGTGGTCGTGGATCAGCTTCGCCGCCATGCGCCGCGTCAGATGGATCAGCCCCGACTTGCTGGCCGCGTAGGAATAGGTCTCCAGCGGATTGACGAAGATGCCGTCGATCGAGGCGATGTTGATGACCTTCGCCGGACGCTCCGCGCTCGCGGCTGCACGCAAGGGAGCTGCCAGCGCCTTGGTCAGGAAGAACGGCGTCTTGACGTTGAGGTTCATCACCTTGTCCCAGCCGCTCTCCGGGAATTCGTCGAAATCCGCGCCCCAGGCCGCGCCCGCATTGTTGACCAGGATGTCGAGCTTCGGCTCGCGCTGCTTGATCTCCGCCGCCAGCCTATCGATGCCGGCCATCGTCGAGATGTCGATCGGAAGCGCGATGCATTCGCCGCCATATTCGGCCGTCAGCTGCTTGGCCGTCTCCTCGCACGGGCCGGCCTTGCGCGCGGTGATGTAGACCCGCGCCGCGCCCTGCGCGAGCAGGCCGGCTGCGATCATCTTGCCGATGCCGCGCGAGCCGCCGGTGACGAGCGCGATGCGCCCATCGAGTGAGAACAGGTTCTTGAGCATGGTGCCTCCCTTTCTTTATCGGCTGCGCTTGTGGAGGCTGCCTGTCGTCACTGTCAAGTGAGACGCAGTCGCGGGAGGAGAGGCGTGCAGTCGCGCCGGAACGCTGGACGGTCTAAGCCGCGTCGATGCGGCGGAAGCCGTTCCACATCGCGGTGGCGGCGCCGGAGGTGAGCACCGGCAGCACGCGGGGGTCCTGGTAGTGGCCGTTCAGCGACACGCGCGACAGCGCCGTGAGGTGATCGGCACTCTCCGGGAAGATCATGCCTGGACGGGTCGTCACAGCGGTCTTGTAGCCGCTCGCCGCGGCCAGCACGAATTCGCGCGGCCCGGCCGCCGCGCGGTCGCCATAGGGATAGGCCATGTGCAGCACCGGCCGCTGCAATTCGGCCTCGATCCGCGCGCGGCTCTCGGTGATTTCGCTGCGGGCCATCTCCTCGGTCTGCTTGGCGAGGCTGCAATGGCTCACGGTGTGCGCGCCGATCTCGATGAGCGGCTCGGCGGACAGCGCGCGCAGCTCGTCCCAGGACAGGCAGAGCTCGCGGCAAATCGCCGCTTCGTCGATGCCGTGCTCGGCGCACAGCGCGCTGATCTCGCGCCGGATGTCATGCTCGCTCGGCAGCGAGCGCAGCCAATCGTGCAGGCGCTGGAACGTCGCGCACTTGGCGCTCTGGGTGGACGCGTCGAGCCGGAGCCGCAGGCCACCGATCTCGACCTCGATCTGCTGCGCCTTGGCCACCAGGCGTTCCAATGCGACCCACCAGAGCCGTCCGACACCGGCCGCGAAATCGCTGGTCACATAGATCGTGAAAGGGGCGCCGAAAGCGCGCATGACCGGCAGCGCGAAATCGCGGTTGTCGCGATAGCCGTCGTCGAAGGTGAAGCAGGCGAACCGGCGCGAGAAATCCTGCGAGACGAGGCGCCGGTGCAGCTCGTCGAGCGTGACGATGTCGATCTCATGGTCGCGCAGATGCGACAGCATCTGGCCCAGGAACTCGGGCGTGACTTCGAGATGACAGTTCGGCTGGAATTCTGCCGTGCGGCGGGGCCGCACATGATGCAGCGTGTAGATCGCGCCCACGCCGGAGAAAATCGGGCGCAACCAGACATGCGCGCCGCTGAGATACAGCGCTTCCAGGCCGGCGCGAATAAAACTTTTGCGAAATCGCCTCATCTGAAATAAGCGGCCCGGTGGGTGGTCGGGACAACGTTACCGACAAACCGCTGAAGAAAACCTTAGCCGCGGCCTTACAGGATACCGGAAATCTCGTCTCATTTCGGTTTGACAGGCATGCAAGGGTTTGTTTTCTCTCTGCTTCCTCGATGCGACGGATGACGAATGCGCGGACTTTTCAGGTGGAGCGGCAAATGGTGGCCCGGCGTCATCCCGCTTGTCGTGCTTTGGGGCTTCGCGGCCTGGACCAGCACCGTTCCCCTGGAAAATGATCTCGCCGGCCGCAGTTCAGCCGCACTGAAGGGCTCCGTGCTCGACAAGACCAGCATCACGGTCGATGGCCGCGACGTGGCGCTGCGTGCCAATGCATTCTCGGAGGCCGGTCGCCGTGACGCGGTGGCGGCCGTCGATGCCGTGCCCGGCGTGCGCCTCGTCAATGACGAGACCCGGCTGGTGCCGGAAGCCAAGCCCTTCGTGTGGTCGGTCGAACGCGATGTCGTCCGCGTCACCCTGGGCGGCAATGCGCCGCTGCCGGCGCTCAAGGGCAAGCTGGTGGAGGCGACGCGCTCCGCGCTGCAGGGCGGTGAGGTCGCGGATCAGATGAGCCTGGCGCGCGGCGCGCCGCCGCATTTCGAGGACGCCGCGCTGCTGCTGATCGGCCAGATCGGCCGGCTGAAGGACGGCAAGTTCACGATCTCCGATGGCGAGGTGTCGCTGACGGGCATGGCGCGCGAGCTCGGCGGCCGCGAGGCCATCGCGGCGGCGCTGGCCAAGCTGCCGGACGGCTTCAAGGTCGCCAGCAATGAGGTCAAGGCGCCGCCCTACATCTTCCAGGCCTATAAGGACCCGGTGGCGGTCACGGTGACCTTGTCGGGCAATGTGCCCGACGAGAACATCCATGCTGTCGTGGTCGGCTCGTCGTCGCGCAAATTCTTCAGCGAGAAGGTCGTCGACAATCTCAAGAACAGCGTCGGTGCGCCGGCGAATTTCGTGAATGCGGTGGTGCCGGCGCTTGGCGCGCTGTCGCGGCTGTCGACCGGCACGCTGGTCGTGTCGGATCGCGACATCAAGATCTCCGGCGATGCGCTGTACGATGCGGCCGCGGGGCAGATCCGCACCGGGCTCGCCAAGGACGTGCCGCAGGGCTGGCAGGTGAAGGCCGACATCACCGTCAAGCCCGCTGCGGCCCCGGTCGATCCGACGGTGTGCCAGCAGCTGTTCGCCGACCTGCTCGGCAAGGCCCGGATCCGCTTCGAGACCGGCCGCAGCGATCTCGATCGCGACTCCACCGGCCTGTTGGACCGCCTGGTCGAGATCGCGATGCGCTGTCCCGCGGCCAATGTCGAGATCGCCGGCCATACCGATGCCGAAGGCGACGCGGCGGCCAATCAGGCGCTGTCGGAAAAGCGCGCCCAGGCGGTGGTGGATTATCTCGTCAAGGCGGGGCTGCCGGCCGAGCGTTTCACGGCGGTCGGCTATGGCAGCGCCCAGCCGGTCGCCTCCAACGACACCGGCGACGGCCGGGCGCAGAACCGGCGCATCGAATTCCTGGTGAGGTGACGACATGGCCTATCTTGTTGCCTTCCACTGGGGCTGGCTGGCCGGCGCCTTCGCCATCGGGCTCGCCATGGGGTGGGTGGCCGTGGTGCATCGGGCTCCCGGCGTGTCGCGCCCGGTCATGCTGCTGCTGTCGGCGCTCGCGGCCATCCTGGTCGGTGCCGCCGTGGCCTGCCTGATCCCCGGCCGGGCCGGCTACTGGCTCGAGCTGCTGCTGCTGCTGTTCGTGCCCTATCTGGTCGGCTGCGCCATCGGCACCTGGCTGCGCGCCCTGGTCGTGGTCCGCAGCATGCGGACCAAATCCGCTGCCTGAGCCCCTCGGGACGGCAAATCCCCTCCGTCCGGCCGCCGCGGGACGTGCGACCATTCTCCGGCGAGGCGTCGCGCCCCGGCTCGCGCTGCGCCGCGTCATCGCCGGCGCAAGGCCGACGGTGCTCTGCAGACACGAAGGTTTGACGACGTCCGAGCCTGTCAAAGCGGCAGCGGGCGCTTATCGTCTGATCATGGCCATCCCCGTCCCCCCGGAAAGCCCGGAGAGCGGTGCTCCTCACCGAAGTTTAACCGGGGATCCGCAAGTTGGTCGGCGCCGCAGCTTCGCCGCATGTGCGGCAAAACGGTGCATCGCATTTCCGCGAAGCCTGCTAAGTATAGCCATGCGGTGGTTTCGGTTCACATGGCCCGTGTTCCCCAATGCGTCGAAACGCGCTACCAGGGCGTTGTATGCGCAGGTGATGCGGCGGCTTTCGGGCCCCGTGCCGAGCCCAGTCATCGTGATGTTGTCACGGTTAGAGGTGTAGATGCTTGAAGCCATACGCGGAGCGGCCACGTTCCTGCGCGAGAAGCAAGTCCTGCACAAGCTCGGTGTGCTGATCAGCATCGCCGTCATCGCGATTGCCTGCTACGTCCTCTATCACATGCTGCGCGGCATCGACACTTACGAGGTGCTCGAGGCCATCAAGAGCACGGAGCCGCATCAGATCGCGCTGGCCGCGCTGTTCGTCGCGGCCGGCTATTTCACGTTGACATTCTACGATCTGTTCGCGGTGCGCACGATCGGCCACGACCATGTGCCGTACCGCGTCAATGCGCTCGCCGCGTTCACCAGCTATTCGATCGGCCACAATGTCGGCGCCAGCGTCTTCACCGGCGGCGCGGTGCGCTACCGCATCTATTCGGCGCATGGGCTGAACGCGATCGACGTCGCCAAGATCTGCTTTCTCGCCGGCCTCACCTTCTGGCTCGGCAATGCGGCCGTGCTCGGCCTCGGCATCAGCTACCATCCGGAGGCGGCGGCCTCGATCGACCAACTGCCGCCCTGGGTCAACCGGCTGGCGGCCATCGCCATCCTGGTCGGGCTGATGGGCTATGTCGCCTGGGTCTGGACCAAGCCGCGCGTCGTCGGTCGCGGGCCCTGGACCGTGGTGCTGCCGGGCGGCCCCTTGACCCTGCTGCAGATCGCGATCGGCATTGTCGATCTCGGCTTCTGCGCGCTCGCGATGTATGTGCTGGTGCCGGACGAGCCCAATCTCGGCTTCGTCGTGGTCGCGGTCATCTTCGTCTCCGCGACATTGCTCGGTTTCGCCAGCCATTCGCCCGGCGGGCTCGGCGTGTTCGACGCCGCGATGCTGGTCGGGCTCTGGCAGATGGACCGTGAGGAGCTGCTGGCCGGAATGCTGCTGTTCCGGATGCTGTATTATTTGGCGCCCTTCCTCATTTCTGTAATCTTGCTGACGTTTCGGGAGGTCATCATCAGCGCGAGGTCGAAGCGGTTGCGTCAGGCGGCGCTCAGCCTCGATCCGAGCCCCCCGCCCGAAGCCGCTTATGTGAGGAAGCGCAGCGATTCCGGAGCCTGAAAGCAACAATGGGAGACGAGTAGGACGCGATGGCTCTTGACTCTCCCTCGGACGCTCCCCCGACATTCTTCGCCCCTTGGCCGGACCGGCTGCGCCATTCCGCGATCATCCTGCTCGCGGCCGCGCTGGCCCTGACCGGGCTGGTGCTGCTCGACGAGCTGTTGCCGTTCCGGGCGCTGGCGGTATTCCTATGCATTGCGGGGGCGGCCCTAGTGCCGTGGCGGCTGCACAGCGCCGTGGCCAAACGCGAGGAGGAGCGCCACGCCAACCCGGTCGAGGCCGCCGCGGTCAGCGCCGTGGTGGCCGGCATCCCGGTGCCGGCCGTGCTGCTCGACCGCGCCGGACGCGTCATCCATCTCAATGCGGCGGCGGCGCAACTCGCGCCCGCCTTGCGCAAGGGCGAGCTGGCCCAATTCGCGCTGCGTACGCCCGAGATCATCACCGCGCTGCGCGAGGCGATTGCTTCGACCGAGCTGAGGCGCGCCACCTATCACGATCACGTGCCGGTCGATCGCTGGACGGAGCTGATCATCACCCCCGTCCCGGTGCCCACGGCGTTTGGCGGCACCGACAAATGCATGCTGATGACGTTCCACGATCTGACGCCGCTGCGGCGGGTCGAGGAGATGCGCGCCGATTTCGTCGCCAATGCCAGCCACGAGCTACGCACGCCGCTCGCGGCGCTGTCCGGCTTCATCGATACGCTGCAGGGGCCGGCCAAGGATGATGCCAAGGCGCGCGAGCGTTTCCTCGGCATCATGCATACCCAGGCCACCCGCATGGCGCGGCTGATCGACGACCTCCTGTCGCTGTCGCGGGTGGAGCTGTCGGCGCATGTTCAGCCCCACACCATGGTCGACATGGTCGCCATCATTCGCCAGGTCACCGATGGGCTCGAGCCGCTGGCGCGCGAGCGGCAGGTGGAGATCGAGACCAGCCTGCCGGACGCGCCGGTGACGATCGCCGGCGATCGCGAGGAGCTGCTGCGCGTGTTCGAGAACCTGATCGAGAACGCGCTGAAATATGGCGCCTCGGGGGGGCGCGTGATCGTGTCCCTGGAGCAGGCGGTGTCCGGCGAAGGGACGCCGGAAATCCGGGTCAAGGTCCGCGATTTCGGCCCGGGCATCGCGCCTGAGCATCTGCCGCGCCTGACCGAGCGGTTCTATCGCGTCGATGTCGGTGACAGTCGCGCGCAGGGCGGCACCGGGCTCGGCCTGTCGCTGGTGAAACACATTCTCAACCGCCATCGCGGCCGGCTGCTGATCGAAAGCGTTCCGCGCAAGGGCGCTGCCTTCACGGCGTGCTTCCCGCAGTCGAAGCCCGCGCGAGCGGCGTAATCCACCGAGGCGCGCCCAGCCGGCGTGCGCCGGGTCGATCCTCATCGGCCATTGTAAATTGAGGCCGGGGAGGTGAAGCGCGTGGGGCGATGCGGATCCAACCTCATCGCCCGTGCGTGCCGGGCCCTCAGCGTGGGCTTGACTTCGCCGGCTGGCGGCGACGATCGGCCGCGGGCTGATAGGCGACGCGCGAGTGCTGCGCGCAATAGGGCAGGCCGGCCAGCGCCTTGCCGCCGCAGAAGAAGAAATCCGGGCTCGACGGATCGCCGACCGGCCAATGGCAGGTGGCCTCGTTGAGCTCCAGCAGCGACAGCCGCTGATTCATCGGCACGACATTGTCGAATGCAACTGGATCGGGCTCTGCCTCGACCTCGAAAACCTGAGCGAGCGCGGTGTTGCCGCGTGCCACCGGACGCGCCACCCGCATCATCGGTTGAGCCGGACGGGCCGCCTTGCGCTGGCGCGGGGCTGCAGTCGCCGGGCTCTTGGCGCGGCCTGACAGACCCAGCCGGTGCACCTTGCCGATCACGGCGTTGCGCGTCACGTTTCCGAGTTCCGCGGCGATCTGGCTGGCCGAAAGCCCGGCTTCCCAGAGTTTTTTCAGTTGCTCGACGCGATCGTCGGACCAGGTCAGTACCGTCATCGAACCTTTCCCTTCGCGTTGCGCCGGCCAATTCTGGGACGGCGCTGCGATATCTGTCTCAAGAAAATCCCTGACGGCAGAATCCCTTATCCCTCGCCGGGAGCGCGTGAAGCACCCGGACGTTACGCGAACAAAGAACTTCTAGAGGGATCGGAACTGCCGCACGAGATGTCGTACTCGACGCTGAAAACGCTACAATATGGCGTGACTCCCGCGCAAGAGTCGGAGGCCACAGTCCACACATTCCGTGGTTCCCTGTGATCCGTCTTGAGCTGTGTCATGCATCCGCAATGTCACGGTCACCATGGCGCGGATCAGCTGACGCGTAGTTGACTCCAAGCGCCGCCCGCATACAATAGGTGCACGTGCCGCCTTGAAAAGGCGGCACATTTTGTTTTCCAGGGTGGGGTCCCTGATGCGATGGCGCCGCAGGGCGCGTGTCTCGGCCAGCCCGTCAGCTCATGTGATTGTCATGACCAGTGTTGCCGCTACGCATCTGCTCCCCGTATTCGCCCGGGTCGATCTTGCTTTCGAGCGTGGCGAGGGCGCGTGGTTGATCGCGACCAATGGCGATCGCTACCTCGACTTCACCTCCGGCGTCGCTGTCAATTCGCTTGGCCATGCGCATCCGCATCTGGTGAAGGCGCTGCAGGAGCAGGCGACCAAGCTCTGGCACATGTCCAACCTGTTCAAGAGCCCCGACGGCGAACGACTTGCAGCACGGCTGTGTGAACAGAGCTTTGCCGACTACGTGTTCTTCGCCAATTCCGGCGCCGAGGCGATGGAAGGCGCGATCAAGATCACGCGCAAATATCACGCCGCCAAGGGGCATCCCGAGCGTTATCGTATCATCACCTTCGAGGGTGCGTTTCATGGCCGGACGCTGGCGACGCTCGCCGCCACCGGTTCCGCGAAATATCTCGAAGGCTTCGGTCCGCCGATGGATGGCTTCGATCAGGTTCCGCTCGGAGACCTCGAGGCCGTGAAGAAGGCGATCGGTCCGCACACCGCGGGCATCCTGATCGAGCCGGTGCAGGGCGAGGGCGGCGTGCGCACGGCGCCGCTGTCCTTCTACAAGGCGCTGCGCCAGCTCTGCAACGATCACGGCCTCCTGCTCGTTGTCGACGAGGTACAGACCGGCATGGGGCGCACCGGCGACCTGTTCGCGCATCGCTGGCTCGGTGTCACGCCTGATGTGATGTCGCTGGCCAAGGCACTTGGCGGCGGTTTTCCGATTGGCGCGGTGCTGGCAACGGCCGAGGCGGCCTCCGGCATGACGCCGGGTTCGCACGGCTCGACCTTCGGCGGCAACCCGCTGGCGGTGGCCGCGGCCAATGCCGTGCTCGATGTGATGCTGGCGCCCGGCTTCTTCGAGCATGTCCGCAGGATGTCGCTGCTGTTGAAGCAGAAGCTCGCCGCCGTGGTCGATCGTCATCCCGACATCATCTCCGAGATCCGCGGCGAGGGCCTGCTGATCGGCGTCAAGGCGGTGGTGCCGTCCGGTGATCTGGTCGCGGCCTTGCGCGAGCAGAAGCTGCTCACCGTCGGCGCCGGCGACAATGTGGTGCGCTTCCTGCCGCCCTTGATCGTGAGCGAAGCTGAAATCGAACAGTCGGTCGAGATGCTCGATCGCGCCTGCGCGGCGCTGTCGGGCGGTCCTGCGAAGCAGGCGGCCGCATCATGAGCAAGACCATGGCCAATACGCCGCGTCACTTCCTCGATCTCACCGAGATGCCGGTCGAGGAGCTGCGCAACATGCTGGCGCTGTCCAGCCGGATGAAGAAGACGCTGAAGGCCAACGAGCCCGCGAAGAAGCCGCTCGAGGGCAAGGTGCTGGCGATGATCTTCGACAAGCCCTCGACGCGCACCCGCGTGTCGTTCGATGTCGGCATGCGCCAGCTCGGCGGCGAGGCGATCATGCTGACCGGCACCGAGATGCAGCTCGGTCGCGGCGAGACCATCGCCGACACCGCGCGGGTGTTGTCGCGCTATGTCGATGCGATCATGATCCGCATCCTCAGCCATGAGGCGCTGCTCGAGCTGGCTGCGCACGCCACCGTGCCGGTCATCAACGGCCTGACGCGGCGCTCGCATCCCTGCCAGGTGATGGCCGACGTGATGACCTTCGAGGAACATCGCGGCTCGATCGAGGGGCGCACCGTCGCCTGGACCGGCGACGACAACAACGTGCTGGCCTCCTGGGCGCACGCCGCCGAGCGCTTCAAGTTTCGCCTCAACGTCGCCACGCCGCCGCAGCTGTCGCCGGGCAAGCAGATGAAGGATTTCATTCGCGCCACCAAGGCCGACATCCATCTCGGCCACGACCCGGAGGCGGCGGTGACCGGCGCCGACTGTGTCGTCACCGACACCTGGGTGTCGATGGGCGACAAGGACGGCGAGCACCGGCATAATCTGCTGAAGCCCTATCAGGTCAATTCCAAGCTGATGTCGTTGGCCAAGCCTGAAGCGATCTTCATGCACTGCCTGCCCGCGCATCGCGGCGAGGAGGTCACCGACGAGGTGATCGACGGCCCGCAGTCCGTCGTCTTCGATGAAGCCGAAAACCGCCTGCACGCGCAGAAGGGCATTCTGGCCTGGTGCTTCGGCGAACGGGCGTAGGGTGCTGATCATAGCGTGCTAGTGGCGTGAGAAGCTAGCAGCCGCGAATGCGGGTGAGGGGTTGCCCCGAGCGCAGGCCTGAGTTTGCGGCACGAACCCCTCACCCGAGCGAGCTTGGAGCTTCTGCCGGTGTAGCCCTCTCCCACAGGGGGAGAGGACGCAGTCATGAGCGCCGTGTTGGGGCTGATCGATCGCATTTGCCAATCGAGCAGTTCAATGTTGGTTCGAGAGACGTTGCGGCATACTCGGTGCACCCTCTCCCTACGGAGCCCGCCATATGCGCTAGTTCCACAACCCCCTTCACTTTGCCCGCATCATCCCCAAATACGCCCGATGACATCCAATTCCCCCGACAACGACATCCATCTCGATACCGGGCGGGCACCCTCGGCCGTGCCGGTCGACGACGCCGTGCTGCCGTTCGAAGTGTCCGCCCTCGATCTGCGTGGGCGCCTCACCCGCATGGGGCCGGCGCTCGACGACATCCTCACCAAGCACGCCTATCCGGCGCCGGTCGGCAAGCTGCTCGGCGAGGCCATCGTGCTGACGACCTTGCTCGGCTCGTCGCTGAAATTCGACGGCCGCTTCATCCTGCAGACCCAGACCGACGGGCCGGTGTCGTTCCTGGTGGTCGACTTCCAGGCGCCCGACCGCCTGCGCGCCTATGCGCGCTACGACCAGGCGCGCCTCTCGGAGGCAAAGGACTCCGGCGCACTGCTCGGCAAGGGCCATCTGGCGATGACCATCGACCAGGGTCCCGACATGAGCCGCTACCAGGGCCTCGTCGCGCTCACCGGCGGCAGCCTGGAGGAGGCCGCGCATGAATATTTCCTGCGCTCCGAGCAGATCCCGACCCGTGTGCGCCTCGCCGTCGGCGAGGAGTGGAGCGGCGGCAAGCTGCGCTGGCGCGCCGGCGGTCTGCTGACGCAGTTCCTGCCGCAGGCGCCCGAGCGTCTGCGTCAGGCCGATCTGCATCCCGGCGATGCGCCCGAGGGCACCGAACTGCACGCTGTCGAGGAGGACGAGGCCTGGGTCGAAGGCCAATCGCTGGTCGCCACCGTCGAGGACGTCGAACTGATCGATCCGGCGCTGTCCGGCGAGCGTCTGCTCTATCGCCTGTTTCACGAGCGCGGCGTCCGCGTGTTCGACCTCGTGCCGCTGCAGGCACGCTGCTCGTGCTCGCGCGATGCCGTGGCCAACATGCTGAAGAGCTTCTCCGCGCAGGACCGCGCCGACATGGTCAAGGACGACAAGGTCGTCGTTACCTGCGAGTTCTGCTCCTCGGTCTATCAGTTCACCCCGCATGAAGCGGGCGTGACGGAGAACTAACATGCGGCCCGGATGCGGCGGGCGCGGCGCTTGACCCAATGCTTCCGACGCAACGGGGTCCTCTGTCTATGCGATATGCGCGAGGGTCTCTCGTTCGCGCGCATCGCGCGGCGGCATTGAAACGGCTCTCGACGCACTCAACCTCTGCGGCTAAGTTCGGCCGGGGAATGGCGTGCCGGGGGCTATCACAGAATGCGCATCTTGTTGGTCGTGGTCGGGCTGCTGCTGTCCGCGGTGGCGGCGCATGCCGAGAGGGTCATCCCATCCGGCAAGCAACTGATCCTGTTCAACGCGACGTCGGTCAATCCCGATTGCAGCGCGCTCGGCAATGTCGAGGTCCGCGTCGCGCAGGGACCTGAGCACGGCAAGGTGTCGATCCGCAGGACCCGGGTGTTTCCGAACTACGCGGCGGTCAATCTGCGGAGCGCGTGCAACGCGCGCCGGGTGGCCGGCGTGCTCGTGACCTACGTGTCGCAGCGCGGTTATGTCGGCGACGATCTCGTCGTCATCGAGGTGTTCTTTCCGAACGGCCGCGCCCAGCGCACCACCATCGCCATTCGCGTGGTCTGAGCAGCCGGCTGCTCTGATAGCCTCGGACGTCGCGGATCGTTCGTCGTTCGCACGCGATCTCACATCGTCCGAACACGCTCGACGGGCGCAATCTCCGCGGCTAAGTTCCACGCGAAAGTCAGTGCGGGGGATTTGAATGCGTGTGGTGTTGGTCGTGATGGGTCTGCTCGTGTCCGGTCTGCTCGCGTCGCCGGGCGCAGCGCAAGCCGCCACGAAGTTCGTCCTGTCGGGCAGGCCGGTGATCCTGTATCAGGCCGGCGCTACCAACCCGGATTGCACCGCCGCCGGCGAGGTCGTGCTGCGCGTGATCCAGGAGCCCGAGCATGGCAAGGTCACTATCCGCCGCGCCGGATTCTATCCAACCTTCCCCGACCACAATGTGCGCAGCGCCTGCAATCGCCGCCGTGTGCCCGGCGTGCAGGCCGTCTACGTCTCCCAACGCGGCTATACAGGGATGGACATGGTCGTGATCGAGGCGTTCTGGCCGGCCGGCCGCGCCGTACGCTTCACCGCGCCGATCCGCGTGATGTGAAGCGTCCCGCCCGCGCCGGACAGAGCTCGTGAATTCGTCATCGTCGGTGTGCAATCCGCCGCGGCGCGCCATCAATCTGCCCGTCGCGCTGATCTGGAAAACGCGGGGGCACACGATCGGGCGTTAACTGAACCGGATCCCGCTGCGGCTAGTTCAGCACCCTCTTGCCGCCATCCGGACTGTCGAGCGAAAACGCCGGCACCGCGATATCGAATTGCTCGCCGCTCGCGCTCTCCATCTGGTAGGAGCCGGCCATGAAGCCGGACGCGGTGGTGAGCGGAACGCCGGAGGTGTATTCGAAGCGCTCGCCGGGCGCGAGCACTGGCTGCTCGCCGACCACGCCCTCGCCGCGGACCTCCTGCTGCCGGCCGACCCCGTCGGTGATGATCCAGTGCCGGCTTCGCAGCTTCACCGTGTCCTCGCCGGTGTTGGTGATGACGACGGTATAGGACCAGAACCAGCGGCCATCCGCGACCGAGGATTTCTCGGGCAGAAAGTTCGGTTCGACGGTCACTTCGATCTGGCGAGTCACGGCGCGGTACATGAATGCATTGTAGCGGAAACTTGCCGGGGAACCAATCCGGGGCCCACCCAGCTTTCAACACAGTTCCAGATTATGGCACCAGAATCGCGGACTCCGCCGTTCGCGCACGCCGGTCCTTGGTCGGGACCGGAGACCGTGACGTCCGGCGCAGGTTGTATGGGGTGGCGAAGCGATCGGGTTGTGCGTCACGCGGTCGCCATCAGAACCGGAACCGGATCTTGAATTGACGCCCCCGGGCCAGGCCCCGGCGTCGATCAAAAACCGGGGCACGGCCGAGCTGATAAGTCCTTCATCGCTTGCGCAAAAATTGCGCAGCCCTACATTCCCTCTGCCGTGCCTCCCGGGCGGGCAGCCTTGACGTGGTGCCTGATGACGTCGATTGCCGATCGCATTGCCGGACCGTCCGTCCCCGGAGCCGCTGCCGCGCCTGCGCCGGCAGAGACGGCTGCGCCCGCGAGCGTCGCGGCCCCCGCGATCACCTTCCCGGCGGTCGGCGAGCGCGAGCTGCGGCTGGACCTGTTTCGCGGGCTGGCCCTGTGGCTGATCTTCATCGACCATCTGCCGCCGAACCTGCTGACCTGGTTCACGATCCGCAATTACGGCTTCTCCGACGCCACCGAGATCTTCATCTTCATCTCCGGCTACACCGCGGCCTTCGTATATGGGCGGGCGATGCAGGATGCCGGCTTCATCGTCGCCACCGCGCGCATCCTGCGCCGGGTCTGGCAGATCTACGTCGCCCACGTCTTCCTGTTCACGATCTTCCTCGCCGAGATCTCCTACGTCGCGACCAGCTTCGAGAACCCGCTCTACACCGAAGAGATGGGGATCATGGACTTCCTGAAGCAGCCGGACGTGACGATCGTCCAGGCGCTGATCCTGCGCTTCCGTCCGGTCAATATGGACGTGTTGCCGCTCTACATCGTGCTGATGCTGTTCTTGCCGCTGATCCTGTGGCTGATGCGCTGGCGCCCTGACGTGACGCTCGGGCTATCGGTCGTGCTCTACGCGGTCACCTGGGAATTCGATCTCTATCTTTCGGCCTATCCGAACGGCTTCTGGGCCTTCAATCCGTTTGCGTGGCAGCTGCTGTTCGTGTTCGGCGCGTGGTGTGCGCTGGGCGGTGCCAAGCGTATGTCACGCATCCTGAACTCCCCGGTCACGCTCGGCATCTGCGTCGCCTATCTGGTGGCGGCGTTCTTCGTCACGCTGACCTGGTACATCCCGCAGCTCGGCCATCTGATGCCACGGCGAATCGAGCAATGGATGTATCCGATCGACAAAACAGACCTTGACGTGTTGCGTTTTGCCCATTTCCTCGCACTCGCAGCACTCACCGTCCATTATCTGCCCAAGGATTGGCCGCCGCTGAAGTCGCGCTGGCTGCGTCCGTTGATTGTTTGTGGGCAACACTCGCTGGAGATCTTCTGTCTCGGCGTGTTTCTGGCGTTTGCCGGACACTTCGTACTTGCCGAAGTGTCCGGCGGCGCCATGATGCACGCCTTGATCAGTCTGAGTGGCATTCTCGCCATGTGGGGAGTTGCCTCGCTGATTTCGTGGTACAAGCGTGAGGCCGATAAGGGTGCGGCGCGGAAGGGTGCGCGCAGCAACGCTGATATGGCGGGAGGGGGCTGATGAAGTCCGTCTCGTGGTTAAGGTTTGGTGTCGCGGCGCTGGCGATCTCGCTGGCCGGAGTCGCGCGGGCCGAAGATGCGCCGCAAAACTGCGAGGTGCCGGCCTACCTGCTGACGACCGAGAGCCCACTCTCAAAAGTTGCAGATGCCGTGAAGAATGGCCGTCCGCTTGATATTCTGGTGGTGGGGAGCCGCTCATCCGCCATTGTCAGCGCCTCCGACGCCAATGCGTACCCCGCCCGGCTGCAGGCGGCCCTGAAAGAGAGGCTGCCGTCCGTCCCCGTCAATATCAGCGTCGAGCTGCAGCCGAAGAAAACAGCAGAGGAAACGGCTGCCAATTTTGTTAAACTGGTGGAAGGAAAAAGGCCTAATTTGGTCATCTGGCAAACCGGTACGGTCGACGCCATGCGGTCCATCGATCCCGATGAGTTTCGTCAGGCAGTCAATGACGGTGTCGCGACGCTGCAGAATGCGGGGGCTGATGTCATCTTGATGAACCTGCAATACAGCCCGCGCACGGAGACCTTGATCTCCGTGCCGCCCTATATCGACAACATGCGGGTGGTGGCGCAGCAGCGCGACATTCCGCTGTTCGATCGCTTTGCCATCATGCGGCAATGGAACGAGCAGGGCGATTTCGACCTGTTCAATCCGACGCACGGGATCGAGCTGGCCAAGCAGGTTCACGACTGTCTCGGCCGGGCGCTGTCGAAGTTCATCATCGACGCGGCGCATCTCGGGCCGGCGCAGCAGAACTAGGATCCGTCTTGTTCATGACTTCCCCCTGTAAAGACCGCGTATCCAGACATTGGAAGACGCTGTCCGCCGTCGTCGCTACGGTGCTCGCGCTCTCGATGAGCGCGCAACTGGCGCGTGCCGACGGCGCTGCCCCGCCTGCGCCTGACGCAGAGACCGTTTCGATCGGTGAGCTCCGGCCGACCATCGGCCACATCACGCTGGCCCAGGCCGGCAGCCAGGGATCCGGCCAGATCGCCGCGGTGCGCCCATCGGCCGCCGCTCAGCCATCGCCGCCGCCGACCCAGCCCGCGACGCCGGAGATCAGCGCGCCGGGCACGCCCGCTCAGCCTGTCGCGGCCACGCAACCCGCGTCGCAGCAGAGGAGCATCACCGATCGGGCGATCGACAAGGTCAAGCAGGTCGCGAAGTCGGCGACCGACATCTTCAACCGCGTGCCGTGCCTGCCACCGAAGGGTGTGGCCAAGAAGAACTTCATCTCGCTGCCGCACGTGGCCAACAAGCTGGCTTCGGGACTGCCGGTCGTCATCGTCGCGTTCGGTTCGTCCTCCACGCAGGGCTATGGTGCGAGTGCGCCGGACTACACCTATCCGAACCGGCTCGCGGCGCAATTGCGCCGTCAATATCCGATGGCCGACATCAGCGTCATCAACGCCGGCGTCGGCGGCGAGGACGCACCGGAGATGATGAAGCGGCTCGAGACGTCGGTGATCGATCATCATCCCGATCTCGTGATCTGGCAGGTCGGGACCAATGCCGTGCTGCGCGATCTCGATCCGGCCGAAACCGCAAAGCTGGTCGAGGATGGCGTCGCCAAGCTTCAGGCGGCGGCCTCCGACGTCGTGCTGGTCGATCTGCAATATTCGCCGCGCGTCAATGAGCGTTCCGAGAATGCCAGCCGCATGAACAAGCTGCTCGGCCGCATTGCCGAGCTGCATCACGCCGGCATCTTCCCGCGCTTCGAGGTGATGCGCGACTGGCACGAGCGCCAGGCGATCCCGATCAATGAGTTCGTGATCTCGGACGGCCTGCACATGAGCGATTGGGGCTATGCCTGCTTCGCCCAGCTTCTTGGCGACGACATCATCCGTTCGGTCGGTCAGGTCAAGCTCGGCGTCAACGCCCCGGCCAATGTGCCGACCTACCGGCCGATGTGATGAGCGGCGAATAGGGAATCGCGAGTAGCGAATAGGGAAGAGGTCCTATCCTGCTCTTCGCTACTCCCTATTCGCCATTCGCTACGCCGCCCCCAGGGCAGCGTCGAGATCCGCGATCAGATCGTCTGCATGTTCGAGGCCTGCGGAGAAGCGGATGAAGCCTTCGCTGATGCCGAGTTCGGCGCGCGCCTCCGGCGACAGCCGCTGATGCGTCGTCGTCGCGGGATGCGTGACCAGCGTCTTGGAGTCGCCGAGATTGTTGGAGATGCGCGCGAGCTTGAGGCCGTTGAGCGTGCGGAACGCGCCGGCCTTGCCGCCCTTGACCTCGAAGCCGACCAGGGTCGAGCCGGCGCGCATCTGCTTCCTGACGGTCGCGGCCTGCGGATGGTCCTCGCGGCCCGGATAGATCAGCCGCGAGATCTTCGGATGCGTCGCGAGAAAATCCGCAACCTTCGCCGCGTTCTCGGTCTGCGCGCGAACGCGGACGGCCAGCGTCTCCAGGCCCTTGAGCAGCACCCAGGCGTTAAAGGGCGAGATCGACGGGCCGGTCTGGCGCATGAAATTGTGGATGTGCTCGGCGATGAAGGCCTCCGACGACAGGATCACGCCGCCCAGGCAGCGGCCCTGGCCGTCGATATGCTTGGTCGCGGAGTACACGACGACATCGGCGCCGAGCGCGAGCGGGCTCTGCCAGATCGGCGTTGCGAACACATTGTCGACGATCAGCCGCGCGCCGTGGGCATGCGCGATCTCGGCGATCGCCGGAATGTCCATCACGTCGAGCGTCGGATTGGTCGGGCTCTCCAGGAAGAACGATTTCGTGTTCGGCCGGACCGCCTTCTGCCACTGGTCGAGATCGAGCCCGTCGACCAGCGTCGACTCGATGCCGTAGCGCGGCAGCAGGTCCTCGACGACGTAGCGGCAGGAGCCGAACAGCGCCTTCGCGGCAACGACGTGGTCGCCGGCGCGCAGCGGGGCCAGGATCGCGGTGGTCACTGCAGCCATGCCGGTGGCCGCGGAACGGCAGGCCTCGGCGCCTTCGAGCTCGATCATGCGGCGCTCGAACATCGCCGTGGTCGGGTTGGAAAAGCGCGAATAGATGAAGCCGGGATCCTCGCCCTTGAAGCGCGCCTCGCATTCCTCGGCGGTGGCGTAGACGAAACCTTGCGTCAGGTAGAGCGCCTCGGCGGTCTCGCCGAATTCGGAACGCAAGCTGCCGGAATGCACCAGCCGGGTTTCGGGGCGATATTGGGCGAACGACGCGGGCGCCTTCGCGGGGGACTTCGACATGTGACCTCCATCGTGACCGCCGCCTCCGGCGACGGGCACAAAAAAACCGGCCTGGGATAACTCCTCACGGCCGGGATCACATTCGTCCCCGGCCTGTTTAGCGACTTATTTAACGTGGCTGCAAGCCGGCCGGCTCAAATCACCACGGGATAAGTGCTGCTCTTAGTCGTAACCGACCTTTCCGTCAAGCCAGCCATCGGATAACCGGTAAAAAGACCCTATATAGGCTCGATAAGCCGCCGTTCCGGCGCCTGCAAAGGATCAGGTCTTGCCGTTTTCGCTCCCTCCCGACGCCCATGGCATCCTGCCCGATCGCATGATCGTGGCGATGACCGAGGCCGGCCTGATCATCCCGGAATATGATTTCGTCGAGAGCCAGATCCAGCCGGCGAGCCTGGACCTGCGGCTCGGCGACGTCGCCTACCGGGTGCGCGCGAGCTTTTTGCCGGGGCCGGGATCGACGGTGGCCGAACGCATCGACGAGCTGAAGCTGCATGAGTTCGCGCTCGCGGATGGCGCGGTGCTGGAGACCAACTGCGTCTACATCGTGCCGCTGCTGGAGAGCCTGGCGCTGCCCAAGGATATCGTGGCTGCGGCCAATCCGAAGAGCTCGACCGGCCGCCTCGACGTGTTCACCCGCGTGATCGCCGACGGCACCCGCCGCTTCGACATGATCGGCGCCGGCTATCATGGCCCGCTTTATGCCGAGATCAGTCCCAAGACGTTTCCCGTCTTGTTGCGCGAAGGCTCCCGCCTGTCCCAGGTCCGCTTCCGCTACCGCGACGCGGTGCTGACGGAGGCGGAGCTGAACGCGCTGCATCGGGCCGAGCGGCTGGTCGATCGCGATGATGCCGATCTCGCCGGCGGCGTGGCGCTGTCGGTCGATCTGTCGGGCGCCAATGCCAATGGCTATGTCGGCTATCGCGCCAAGCGTCATACCGGCGTGGTCGATGTCGACCGCCGTGGCGGCTATGCGGTCGAGGAGTTCTGGGAGCCGATCAGGGCGCGGCCCGATGGCAGCCTGATACTCGATCCCGGCGAGTTCTACATCCTGGCCTCCAAAGAGGCCGTCCAGGTGCCGCCGGACTACGCCGCGGAAATGGTGCCGTTCGATCCGCTGGTGGGCGAGTTTCGCGTGCATTATGCCGGCTTCTTCGACCCCGGCTTCGGCTATGCCGGTGCGGGCGGGCAGGGCGCGCGCGCCGTGCTCGAGGTGCGCTCGCGCGAGGTGCCGTTCATTCTCGAGCACGGCCAGATCGTCGGCCGTCTCGTCTATGAGAAGATGCTGGCGCGCCCGGATGCGATGTATGGCAGTCGCATCGGCTCGAACTACCAGGCCCAGGGGCTCAAGCTCTCCAAGCATTTCCGCAGCTGAAGATCGTCCTCTTGGTCAAGAGCACGCCCGGCGCCATTGACGCCGGGCTGTGCTGTCGGCTCTCTGCCTCAGACGATATGCAGCTGCGACTGATGTGCCAGCAGCGCCGCGACCGAAACGTGATCGAGCGTCAACGTGTCGTGCGCCGCGTCCGCAATCACGGCGTTGCCGTGGCCATCGTCATGGATCGCGGCCAGCAGAGCCTGCTGGCTTGCGAACAGGCCCGGGCTGAATGCGATCGTATTGCGCGCCGGATCGAAGTCGGTGATGCGGATATCCCCGAAATGCGAGGCGAAGACGAACGCATCATGCCCGGCGTCGAATCGCACCAACGGATCGCCGACGCTTGCGATGGCCGACGCCGTGCCTGCGCCCGCCACGCTGATCGTGGCTCCACCCTTGCCGTCGCCAGCGAAGTGGAAGCGGTCCAGCGTGTGCAGCCCATCATAGCTCGCCGAGGCGCTCAATGTCAGGCTATGGCCGTCATAGCTTGCGGGCGCATTGTCCCGCCAGCCGGTCGACCAGACCACGGCTGCATTGAGGTTCAGTGGCACGCCGATGATACCATCATGGTTGAGATCCTGATGGAAGGCCAGCTCCGCCGTCTCGAGCTCGGCGCTCGTGCCGGCCACTTTCTCGAACGGCTTGCTGACGAGATTGCCGAGCGGGTCGACGGTCCAGACGCTGTAGAGTTCAGACCCTTGCAGCTTCCACGCGACCTGATAGCCGTTCGCCGTGGCTTCGGCGCCGATCGGAACCCAGCCGTTCTGCAATCCGGCGATGACCGGCTTGCCGTTGGCCTTCAGCTCGATGCTGCCCCATCCTCCGATCTGAGTGATGAAGTAGTTGATGCCGTGCTGCGACAGGCTGGTGTTGCCGCTGAACTCCACCAGCACGTCGGCATAGGCTTTGGCCGCGGCGACCGCGGGGTCGACGCGGACCAGGCCGGCGCCGGCCTTGTCCGTGTCCTTCATCTCCAGCGCTGTCTGCTGCATGACGTCCGACACTGCGAAGGGCGTCAGTTGAGAGTTTGCCGCCAGCATCAGTGCGGCGAGTGCTGCGACCGTCGGTGTCGCGGCCGAGGTGCCGTAGAAGTCGCTGAGCGGCCCTGTCACAGTGGTCGCGATATTGTCGACGCCCGAGACAGTCACCGGATGGAGCTGAATGGGAAATGGCAGCCGGTTGCCGTGATCATCGAAGAGAAGCTGGGTGCCCTGGCCTGACGACGAGAACCGCTCATTGACGAGCTCGCTTCCGAACGGCGGCGTATTGGCGCTGTTGACGGCGCCCACCGAGATCGCGCCCGGCACCATGGAATGGCCGTAGACGGTTCCGATGTTGGAATATTGCAGCGTGGCGTAGTGGCGGCCGTTGTGAGCCGCTACCTCCCTGATGATGCCCGGATCGACGTCGGAGGCGTTGTCGATCACCACCTGGTAGGTGCCCGGCTTGTCGAAAAAGTACTCAGTCCATGGATCGTTGGGAACGCCGAAGCGAATATGATTGGTCGTTCCCTGCCACTTGCCGTCCTGGAAAACATGGATCTGCAGGTTGGCCTTCGCCTGCCCGTAAGCCTCGTCCCACCACAGCAGGAGCGGCGTCTCGCTCCCTGGCTTGGGATCGACGGTGATATTCTGAACAATGCTGCCATTGAAGCTCATGGCGTTCTTGAACGTCATGCCGCCGTATGCGCCCGATACGCCTTTCCAGGCACCTTGATAGCCGGCGCCGTCATTGTTCCCGGCAAGGGTCACGTATGTCACGCCCTTCGCGACGACCTCCTGAATCGCCTTGGCGATCGGGCCGTTCTGGAACATCGGCTCGTGATAGTAGAAGATGTCGTCGCAGATGACCTTGCACCCGGCATCCGCGAGCTTGCGGATTCCGTCCGCGAAGTCCTGCTCGCTCCCAGGTGAGCTGTAGAAGGCGAGGCTCGCGCCCGGCGCGATCGTATGCACGATCTGCAGCATCGCGCGGCCCTCGTCGATTCCGGACGTCCCCTCCTTGAGGATCTCGACCGACGATGGCAGCGCGCCGCTCGCTTTGTCAGCATCGGCACCTTTCAGGAAATCGAAGCTGTCCGACAGCAGGCCGATCTTGATTCCCTTTCCGTCCCCGCTGGCCGCAGTCTGGTCCATCGCTTGACGCAGCTGTTGAGGCGTGGCTCCGACCTTGCCGGTGGTGTCGATGGTGTCTCCGTTCGACCACGCCTGGTGCAAGAGCGATGTCTGACTTTGCGTTGCCGGCGTCGGGCTTTCGGCCGAGATTTTGGATACACTCGGAGCCGTGTCGAGGGCTGGCGCGCCGACCGTATCGGTGTGCGCGGCAACGTCGTGATGCGGCGCGACGGCCACGGCATCATGCCTATTTGCGGGTGCTTCCCTTTCAGCAGCGAAGAAGGTCCAGTTGTCGGTGAAGGGGGCAAGGATTGAGATGCCTGACGTTTCGCCGGCCTTAGCCGTGGTGCTGGGGATGGGGCCGGCAAGAGCGCCCATCAAGGCGGTGAGCGGAGAAGACGTCTCGCCCGAAGACGCAGCCAGCGCGCTGACGGACCATCCGGGACCATAGTTGCCCGCGCTCTGCTCGAAGGCGGAGGGCGGCGTTTGATCACCGTCGTGGACGAAGGACGTGTGTTCGCGTGACGCGGTGCTCGGGAGCCGAAAGCCGGCGTTCCAGGGAGTGAGTTCAGCGCCACTGAGGTCGAGATAGGTCGAATAAAGGCCACTAGCTGCAGCCGCGCCGCTGGCGTTGCTGAGGTTGCTGGAGCTGGCCGTCTGCGCTGTGGACGCGGTTGCGGTACTTTGTAGCTCGATCAGTTGCCGCAGCGAGTCCAATCCGTCGCCCCACAGATCGAAGATCGAATCGGTCGATCGAAAGATATCGAGTTCAGCGGGCAGAAAAACATCCTTAGGTTGTATTTTTGGCGGCATGTCGGCGCTCCTCCGTAAACATTGCACGGTAGGATCATAGGGGCCGTAGGTCATTTCTGCCGAGCAAAATGTTTGAGCCTCTCCGCATAGAATTTGGTCAACAAACGTTGTGGTTGTATGAGGAGTCATTCTCCGATGCGGGTTGGTGACTGACATGCAGGACGGCGTCTTGCGCGCGTGAAGTGCGCACATAGTTGCGACATCGACTGAGAGTGCGATGCTCACGCACAAATCCGAGCGCGCCGCTATGGCATCAGGCATGCCTCGCTGCAGCGCGATATCTGCGAGAGTTGCATGACGCGTGTCTGCGTCCTCGTCAGAGCCCCATGAGCGAGCTCGCGTGTGGCGCTCTGCTGCGTCGTGCTACAGACACCCTTGCTCCGGCCCCGATGACAACTCAGCTCTTCACGGCGGATCGGATTGGGAGAAGAAATGTCCGAATACAGCCTCGCCGAAAGTTCGGTCGAGCGGGCCACACCGAAGCAAGCGGAACGACAGCCGCGCAGCGCGTTGTCTGACGGACCGATCCTGCGGACACTGTTGTCGTTGGCATGGCCGAACATCATTGCGAACTCGGCCGGCACCTGCGTCGTCATCGCTGAGACGTCCTATATCGGCCGGCTCGGCATCGAGGCGCTCGCCGCGATGGCGCTGGTCTTCCCCTTGGTGATCCTGACGATGACCATGTCCGGCGGCGCCATGGGCGGTGGCGTCGCTTCGGCGATCGCGCGTGCGCTCGGCGCCGGCGACACCGAGCGGGCCTCGACGCTTGCGGCGCATGCGCTGCTGATCGCATTGTGCTTCGGTGCAACCTTCATGGTCGGGATGCTGATGTTCGGTCCCCGCCTGCTCCAAGTGCTCGGCGGCCGCGGTGCGGTGCTCGAACATGCCGCGGCTTACCTGCAGGTGTTCTTTGGTGGGGCCATCCTGCCGTGGCTGATGAACGCGATGGCGGGCATTCTGCGCGGCACTGGCAATATGAAGCTGCCATCGTTCATGATCCTGAACGCGGCGGTGTTGCAGATCGTGCTGGGTGGAACGCTGAGCCTGGGCCTCGGGCTCGGCATGCGCGGCGTCGCGGCCGGTGCGCTGCTCGCGTTCAGCGCCAGCATCTCGGTGATGGGCTGGTATCTGCTCTCGGGACGCGCCCGTGTGCGGCCGAAGCTGTACGGTCTCAAGATCAGCCGCGCGATGTTTGCCGATATCCTCAAGGTCGGCGCGATCGCCTGTTTCTCGCCGCTGCAATCGGTGCTGTCGATCGCGATCTTCACGCATATGCTGGCGACGTTCGGCACGGCCGTGCTCGCCGGCTACGGCATCGGCGCGCGCCTGGAATTCATGATGACGACCGTCGCGTTTTCGTTCGGCATGGCCTCGGTGCCGATGGTCGGCATGGCGGTCGGCGCCGAGCGGATCGCAAGGGCTCGCCGGATCGCCTGGACGGCGGCGCTCGTCTCGTTCGTCACCGTGGGGGCGCTCTCGACCGTGATCGCGATCTTTCCGCAATTGTGGGTCGACATCTTCACGCAGGACCCGAGCGCGCGGGCGGCGGGAGCGCATTATCTGAGAATCGCCGCGCCGATGTATGCCTTCATCGGTCTCGCGATCGCGCTGTATTTCGCCTCTCAGGGGGCGGCGAAGGTGATCGGCCCCGTGCTCGTGCAAACGGTGCGGCTGGTGTTCATCGCCGCGGGCGGCAGCTATCTGCTGGCGGGCGCGGCGACTGAAACGGGGTTCTTCCTGCTGGCAGCCTCCTCGATGGTGCTGCTCGGCGTGCTCACTCTCGCCAGCGTCATGCTGACGCGTTGGGGGCCGAAGCCGGTGGTCGCCGAACTGCGCCCGGCCGTCGTGGCGGCCGAGCTGAAGGGCGTTCCGCCGTCATCGCGCTGATCGGCGTCTAGCGGCCCGGATCGGCAAGCGTCCTCTGCATGACCGCCGCACCGAGCTCCATCTGCTGCTCGATAGAGGGCGCGATGTCGTGCGGCAGAACGTCGGTGATCCAGATCATGCGGCAGCGCTGCTCGCCGTCGGGGATGATCTGCATCGAGGCATTGTGCCGCTGCATGCGCGCATCGTCGATGGCATAGACGAGACGCCGTCGTGCGTCGCTGCAGTCGACGAGATGCTCTCGAACCACCTTGCCATTGGCGAAGCTGACGATGCGGACGTCGCCGTCGCGCTTCGTATCGATCACGAAGCCGGGGGCCAGCCGCGTATGCACCGCGCCAAAGTCGCGGACGGCGTCCCAGACCGCGGCTGCCGATGCGGAGATCGGGATATCCTTGCAGACGGATGCCATTGAATGGATGCCTTTATATGGATGCCTTGGCTTCGGTCTCACGGACAGACGGCTTCGATGTTGTTGCCGTCCGGATCGATCTGGAATGCCGCGTAGTAGGTCGGGCTGTAATCCGCGCGCGGCCCGGCACCACCATTGTCGCGGCCGCCGGCCTTCAGTCCCTCGCTGTGGAATCGGGCGACGCCCGCCTGGTCGGCGGCGCGGAACGCGACGTGGACAGGGCCCTTGGCCGCGCTGCCGTTGAGATAGAGCCACAGTCGCGGCTCGCCCTTCGGGCCGATGCCGGCCGAGGTCTCGTCCTTGCAGCAGAGAATATGGCCGAGCGGGGCCAAGGCGGCCGCGTAGAAGCGGACACTGGCGTCGAGATTCCCGACCTTGAGTCCAATATGATCGTACATCGCTGGTCTCCCGTGTTTCGCATGCGCCAGCGCACGCTCCGGGATCAGCTAATCAATGGCGGCGGAGCCGTTCTTGGAGAATCTTGCGCTCGCCACGCGAGGCTCGGCGAAACTTCAGCGGCGACACGCCGACGGCACGCGTGAACGTCCGGGTGAAGTTGGACAGATCGGCAAAGCCGACATCGTAAGCGATATCGGTGACCGAAGTATTCTCGGCGCTCAGGCGCTGGGCCGCGCGCCGCAACCGGGACCGGATCAGATATTGGTGCGGCGTCACGCCGATCGTGGCTGCGAAGAGTCGCAGGAAATGGAACGGGCTGATGCCGGCGGCCCGCGCCGTCTCCGCCAAATTGATGTCTTCGTGAGCGTTGTCGTCGATCCACAGGGCGCTCTCGACGGCACGACGGCGGTCACGAAGGCTTGGGCGGGCCGGCCGTTCCTCCCGGCCAGTGACGATCGCCACGAAACGGCCGGCGATCATGTGACCGACTTCGTCAAGTCCTAACGTCTGCTTCTGAGCGGCAATGGCCTGGGCAAGCTCGCCGAGTGCGATGAACTCCGGGAGCGGCGGAATCGCTCCGGCCTGCCATGCCTGGCCGCCACCGATGTCATCGATGACCGCGCCATCGAAGGAGAACGACAGGCATTCGTCGCCGCAGACGTGATCATGTGTACACATGAACTCGTCGCCGGGATATCCGACCAGCAGCGCGCCGGTCACCAGCTCGAAGAGGCGGCCGCGATGATGACAGCCGAAGCTGCCCTTGCGCACATAAGAGAGCGAGTAGCCGCCATACTGCTCGACAAAAGGACGCGCGCCCCGGGCCGCTTCACAGCGGAACTCGGATACGGTTACGTCTCGGCTTTCGAACAGGATGGTCGCGGCCATGGCGCCAATCTAGCGCATCAGGCCGAAAAGAGCAGGGCCTCTGCGAGATAATCTGGCGAAGCGCGCGAGGCCGGCTCTAGGACGCGCGCGGCCGATCGGCTGCGAGCAGGGCGTCGAACAGGGTCAGGCCGGCATGTGGCCGTGCACCTTCGAGCGAGAGCAGGCGCCGCTTGGAGATGATGCCGCTGTTAGGAGACGGCTTGTCCAGTCCGCCTCCGATGTCGCGCACGCGATGGCAGGGCACGATCAGGACGAACGCGTTGTTGGTCAAAGCCTGCGCGATCTCATGCAACGCTTCGGGGACGTGCAACTCGTCCGCGATATCTTCGGCGCTGCGGGTCTCACCGCGCGGGATACCGCGAACGCAATCATAGACGCGCTGATTGAACGGTGTCACGCCTTCGAGGTCGAGCACGACGTCGGAAAAGTCGACATCGCGTCCGCGCAGCGTGGCGACGATGCCCTCGATGGCAAGTTCGGTGTTCGCACAAGGGCGCTGCTCCCGCGCCTCCGGGAATTGTCGAAACAGATGCCGCCGCGTCTCGATTTCCCGCGCCTCCGGCAATTGCACGCCGGTGATCCCGGCGTCGCTCCAGGCGATGCCGCAGCGGCCGAGCGCCGTATCAAAGATCGTATACCCAAGCCTCATGACGCCACCCCAACCCACGCCACACCCTGTCGCGACCGCCGCCTTGATGGTGTTAACAACGTGTTAACAGCGCGGCACGACGGAGGCGGGTTTGCCCTGATTTGGGTCGTGGTTGTCAAGTGCGCTGACGGAAGACGTCTGTTCGCTCGCGCAAGAGCAACCCGGCATTCATCTGCTTGGGAGGCGAAGCACGCCGCGTGGCGAGCTATGTCGTCGTCGTATCAGCGAAATCAGGATCATGCGCCAGCCACAGTTCCAGCAGGCTCAGGAACATGACCGCGATTCCGATCGCGATGCTCACATGCATCGCCGAGCTATGGACGAAGCCGAGCAGCCACGGTGCTGCGATCAGCCAGACGCCGAGTGCGACCTTCAACCATTCCTCCCAATCGGCAAACGCGACCAGCCCGGCGATCGACAATGCGATCACGGCTGCGCCGACGAGCTCTGCATCGACTCGGCCGGCGGTGTGGGCGAAGCCGAACAGCCAGGGAGCACCGATCAGAAAGAGGCCACAGCCGAGCGTATAAAGATCGAGTGCGGCGGGGCGCGACATGACCGCGAGAATGTCTGCCTTGTGGGCCGTGAGAGTGTGGCTGTGGATTCGCATGATCGTCCCTCCGAGGGACTCGGGCGGCCGTGCCGCTGCGAGCGACGGCGCCGCATTCGACAGGGAAAGCGTGATCGGCGCGATTCGTTCCCAGGATGGACGGGACTGTCGATCACAATGGCGAGACGCAAAGGTGGCGTGGCGGGATGTCGCCGGCCGGCGAAAGCCCGGGGCAGGTGACAAGAAGCCGCTTGGCGAAACGCATGCTCTCGGCTAATCATGAGCCCGCGCGGGCGTAGTTCAATGGTAGAACGGCAGCTTCCCAAGCTGCATACGAGGGTTCGATTCCCTTCGCCCGCTCCAGTCGACATCGACCGGTCCGGCGTCCGCCTCAGAGTTGATCTCCTGGTTTGCGGCGAGCCTTCCCCAATTCCTCCTGCTGCGGCGCCAACCGGCAGCCCAAGATATTCCCCGCCACGGGTCGTCGCCAGGCGAGATTGACAGCTCCTGTTATCGATAACATAGTCTCGGCTCATCGGCGTTCGATTGGCGGGAGGACACAGGTGGCGGTCGACTTGTTCGATCTGACGGGGCGTCGTGCTCTGGTGACCGGATCCTCTCAAGGAATCGGCCTTGCGCTCGCGCACGGTCTCTCCGCGGCCGGCGCCGAAATCGTGCTCAATGGCCGCGACGAGACGAAGCTCGCCCGCGCTGAAAGCGCGATTGCGGGATCACGCAGGCTCGCTTTCGATGTCACCGATCATGCGGCTGCGAGAGCCGCGGTCGATCGTTTCGAGGCTGAGATCGGCCCGATCGATATTCTCGTCAACAACGCCGGCATGCAGCATCGGGCGCCGCTCGAGGAGTTTCCGGACGAGGCGTTTCAGCGCCTGCTGCAGACCAACATCGCCTCGGTGTTCAACGTCGGCCAGGCCTGCGCCCGCCATATGATCGGGCGGCGCGCCGGCAAGATCATCAACATCGCCTCGGTCCAGTCCGCGCTCGCCCGTCCCTCGATTGCCCCCTACACGGCAACGAAAGGCGCAGTGGCGAACCTGACCAAGGGCATGGCGACCGATTGGGCGAAGCGTGGCCTCCAGGTCAACGCGATCGCGCCCGGCTATTTCGACACGCCGCTCAACGCGGCGCTGGTGGCTGATCCGGCCTTCTCTGCCTGGCTGGAAAAACGCACCCCTGCGGGGCGCTGGGGCAAGGTCGAAGAGCTCGTCGGCGCCTGCATCTTCCTCGCCTCGGCTGCATCGTCCTTCGTCAACGGGCACGTGCTCTATGTCGACGGCGGCATCACCGCCTCGCTTTGAGCGGCGTCGTCAACGCTGTTGAAGCATGAGGGTCAGGTGCTTTCGCGCTCGATCACCTCGAAGGGCACGATCAGCGTCGCCGGCATCGGCGTGCGCTTTCTCTGCACGTCGTCGAGTGCGCCCAGCAGGATGCGGCCGGCCTCCAGCCCGATGGTGCGACAATTCACGGCGACCGTCGTGATCCGCGGCCAGGCCCAGCGCGAGACCTCGAAATCGCCAAAACCGGCAATGCCGATTCGGCCCGGAACCGCCCAGCCGCGGCGATGACACTCCATGATGGCACCGAATGCGGAGAGGTCGGAGACGCAGACGGCGGCGTCCATATCGGGCCATTGCTCGATCAGATGGACGATGGCCTGACCGCCTTGCTCCACCGAGATCGGCGGGTCGCCGAACGCGATGGTGCGGCCGACAGGCAGGCCGAGCTCCTCGATCGCGCGTAAATAGCCCAGCCTGCGATCGGCGCCGCGGCTGTCGCGCCGGCTTGCGCCGCCGATGAAGCCAATCTTGCGGTAGCCCTTCTGATAGAGTCGATGGACGAGCGCGCGCGACGCCTCGGCATTGGAGAAGCCGACGACGTGATCGATCGGCTCTGCCGGCAGGTCCCAGATCTCCACGACCGGAATGCCGGCGGCCTGCAGCATCCGGCGTGCCCGGGGCGTATGCCGGCCATCGGTGACGATGATGCCGTCGGGGCGGCGCGTCAGCATGGTCTGGACGAGATGCTCCTCCTTCTCGATGTCGTAGTCGGTGGCGCCGAGCAGCACCTGTAGCCCTTGGTCATCGATGACCTCGGTGATGCCGCGGGCGGTGTCGGCAAAGTTGGAATTGTTGATCGAGGGCACCAGCACGGCCACGAAGCCGGTCCGCTTCGACGAGAGCGCGCCGGCCGACAGATCCAGCACATAACCCAGCTCCTCGACGGCGGCGAGGATGCGGCGCCGCGTCTCCTCGGAGACGGCCCCGTCTCGCTTCAAGGCGCGCGAGACGGTCATCGTGGACACCCCCGCCCGCGCCGCGACCTCCGCCATGGTCGCCGGCCGTCTCGGGCTCCGGTTGATCGTCGTCCGGGTCTGCTTCATCGCATGCGCTTGTTCCGGGGTGGACGTGGGATGCCCGCATGCCTGAGCTGCAAGCGCGGCAGGGCGGGGTCGCTTCCGCGCAGGATACATCGCCAGTGATATCGATAACAATCGCCTGCAGCGGCAGCCTGCATGGCGCTTTGATCGATCGCGCGATGAACCGCCAGCGTCGGATCAGCCTGTTGCGATAGTCGGATGGATCGGATCGTTCTGGCTTCGGCTTTCGCGGCGACCCGCGCCGGTGGCTACGCGGCCGCGACCGGCCGCCTCGCATAGATCGCCTCGATCTCCTTGGCAAAGGCGCGCTCGATGGCCGGGCGCTTGTTCTTCAGCGTCGGCGTGATCAGGCCGGCCTGCACGGTCCAGGGCTCCAGCGTCCAATGCACCGCTCTCGGCGTCGCATAGGACGGATAGGCCTTCACCGCGCGCGCGATGTGTCGCAACAAGGAGGCTGCCTCGGCCTCGGTCCCGCGCTGGCCATGGGCGGCGAGCCGTGCCTGCTGCTCGGCCCAGCCCTTCGGGTTGAGCACGACGATCGCGGTCAGGAACGGCCGGTTCTCGCCGATCACGATCGCTTGCTCGAACAGCGGATCGGTCAGGATCGCGGTTTCGAGATCGGCCGGCGCGATCTTTTCGCCGGTCGACGTCACCAGGATGTCCTTGATCCGCCCGGTGATCGTGATGCGGCCGTGGTCGATGCGCGCCTGGTCGCCGCTATGCAGCCAGCCGTCGGGCTGCTTGATCCGCGCGGTCTCCTCCGGCCGGTGCCAATAGCCGAGCATCACGTTGGGTCCGCGCACCATCAGCTCGTCATTGTCGCCGATACGAACCTCGATGCCCGGCAGGGCGCGGCCGACCGTGCGCGGGTCGTTATCGTCGGGCGTGTTGACGCTGACCACCGGGGAGGTCTCGGTCATGCCGTAGCCCTGCAGCACCTCGAGCCCGAGCGCGAGGAACAGCCGCACCACCGGCTCGGCAATCGGCGCGCCGCCGCTGACCGCCACCTGCAGGCGTCCGCCGAACCGCGCCAGCACCTTGTCGGCGACGACGCGCTTGAGCAACGGCCATGCGAGGCGATCGAAGGTCCCGAGCTGCGCGCCGCCATGCTGCGCATCGAAGCGGCGGTTGCCGATTGCGATCGTCAGATCGAGCAGCGCCCGTTCGATCGGGTTGGCGAGCGCGCGGTGGTGCATGACCAGGGAAAAGATGCGCTCATAGATGCGCGGCACTGAAATGAGGATGGTGGGGCGGACCTCCACCAGATCCTCCGCCAGCTGCTTCACCGAGCGTGCATAGGCGACGCAGGCGCCGATCGCGATCGGGTAGTAGTAGCCGGCGGTCCGCTCGAACGTATGCGACAATGGCAGAAATGACAGGAACACATCGTCCTGACGCGCCGCGAGGCGCTGATGGATCGCCTTGAGGTTGGAGACGACATTGTCGTGCGACAGCATCACGCCTTTCGGCCGGCCTGTCGTGCCCGACGTATAGACGATGGCGGCGAGGTCGTGCGGCGCGACGGGAACGGTATTGTCGCGCGGCATGGTGTCGCCAGCCGCGTCCAACCACGCGTCCAGAGCCTTGAGGCGCGGGTCGCCGGCCATTCCGGGGCTGGCGCGCAGCTCGGCACAGATGATCCGCTTCAGGTCGGGCAGCGCCTGGCCGACGGCGGCGATCTCGTTCCAGCGCTCGTCCGAATCGACCAGCAGCAGCCGGGCGCCGCAGTCGGCGAGAATGTAGGCGATGCTGTCGGCATTATCGACGGCGTGCATCGGCACCGGCACCAGCCCGAGCGACAGCGCCGCCTGATCCATCGCGAGATGCGCAACGCCGTTCGGCATCAGGATGGCTGCGCGCTCGCCCGGGCCGAATCCATCTGCCGCGAGCGCCTGCCGCCAGCGATCGACGACGGCGTCGATCTCGCGCCACGAGAGGCTGGTCCATTCGCCGCGACGTGAGTCGAAATGACGATAGGCCTGCGTGTCGGGGCTCCGCAGGCACCGCCACCGCCACAGCTCGGGCAGCGTCGCGATGTCGGCCAGCGCGCCGGCCGCCACGGGGGGATGATCGATGGGACCTGATTGCTGCACGCCCGTCTCCGGCGATCTGAAGGTGTCGCGATGCGCCGCTCTTGCAGCGGCGCATCGCGACCGACCTTGACGTAGCGCAATTGCGCATGGCCAGCCCCCGCGCTCGGGCATGGGAGATCGGCGCCAGCGGGACGGCTCGATCGCATCCGGATGCGACAGCGCTCCGGATCGGAGCGCTGTCGGTCGCCGACGAGTCTCAGGCGCCTTCCGGCACCTTGTCGAGAAAGCCGATGATCCGATGGATGCGGCCGTCCTTCAGCTCCGCGACGTCGCTGCCCTCGATCGGACCGCTCTCGCCTGTCGGGCCGAGCTCCCAGCGAAAGCGGACATAATCGCCATGGCCATTGGCCGCCCCGATCAATCTGAAGCTGTAGTCGGGGAAGCGTTGCTGCACGCCGGCCACTAGCGCCTCGATGCCCGCGTGCCCATCGCCGCGCATCAGCGGGTCCACATAGGTCGCGTCGGTGGTCCAATGCCGCGCGAGCAGCTCGCGCCGTTGTGCGGATGTGCGCGCATTCCACAGCGCGATGTAGCTATCGGCGATGGCGGCGATGTCGGTCATCGGTGCTCTCCATGTTGTGAACGATGATGAGGCGATGATCGCGCCCGCCGTGTCGCGAATCGATTACGTCGGACGTCATCTCATATCGCATGACGAAACTGTAAGTTGCCGATCTGCTGCGCCGCGCATACGAGCGCGCAGAGACGGTGCGGAGATCGCGTTGCATGTTGTCCGACACTTGGAAATTGATCGCAGTTGCGATCTGTCTCGTGCTGTTCACGGCCGATACGGTGCTCAAACCGCAGGACAAGCCCAATCGCATGGTGTTCTTCGAGCTGCATCGAGGCGAGAGCCCGACGGTGATCGGCATGATGCGCGATGATTTGCGCAAGCTGCCGGGCACCGGCGCGAGCCGCATCCGCGACGCGTTGGCGCGTGGAGAGACGTTAACGGTCTGGCAATATGCGTTAAGGAAAACTGAAGACGGCAGCTATCAGGAAGTCCCCGACCGGCAGATCCAGCTCGGGTCTGCCGATGCTGCACTCGTGACCTTCGGTGCACGCATTCGTTTGCCGAACGATTAGTCGCTGCGCGACATATGGTTGGGAACTGCATCCTCAGCCACGACCTCGGCGGGAGGTTGGGACGATTCCAGCCCGAGTGATTCCTGTCCGAGTGAGTCCCGTCCAAGCGAGGTCTACCCCGAGCCGCGGCTGCGCGCTCCTGGCCCGCGCAAGTCGGCTGCGTTGCGCTGCAACCGACTGCAGCCGGCAATGTGCCGCGACTCAGGCCACGAAGCGTGACGGGCTGCGCGTCGGTCTGATTCGCGCTTGGTGACGGTCGGGTCGTCGATCCGCAGGACGGCAATCGCCGTGCGGTGATCAGGCCGCGCAAATGTCGTCAACGCACGATTGTCCGCAGCGTGATCATCATGAGCGCGCGATAACGGAGATCGCGCGTCGCTCGCTGGGCGGCCGACGTGAGCTTCGAAGCCCGTAATTCCCCGGTGCTCTGCGCTCCGTGATCCGCATGTCGCGCAATATGGCGATGATGGCGGGCTCCCGCCCTGCTCGTGGCGCGCAGGCCATGCTCGGAACCCGGGTGGGGCGATTTTCTTGCTACGGCAACCGCTGGTGCAGCCGGCTTGCAACACTTGCTCTGAATTTGGCTCTGTTGGCTGCGCTGTCCTGGACAAAAACGCGATCTCGAAACACGCTGCGTTAGCGATTTGGATCTGACTGTCGTGTTCCGGTTCTGGGGAGCGGGGTGCGTCGGTAAGGTCGGCGCAATCCAAGCATCACAAGAAGCGCATCACAGTCGGTCAGATCGGCTTCGCCGGGTTGAACTGGGGCTCGACATGAAATTCTGGACGGGGTTGCTCGCGGTTGTTCTGTTGCTGTCCGGCGTCGGTGCGAGCCATGCCGTTGTCAGAATCGCCGATGACCGCGGTGGCCGGATCGGTACCTATGTCGACAAATATCAGGGGCTGCGCTCGTCCGGTGAGTACGTCATCATCGACGGTCTGTGCGCCTCGGCCTGCACCATCGTCCTGGGTGCCATCCCCCACGAGAAGATCTGCGTCACCTCGCATGCCAATCTCGGCTTCCATGCTGCCTGGGATTTCGGTGCCAACGGCCGGGCCGTCACCAATCCCGAGGCGACCCAGATGCTCTACTCGATGTATCCGTCACCGATTCGCCGCTGGATCTCGCAGCGCGGCGGCCTGACCCCGCGAATGATCTTTCTGAAGGGCAAAGAGCTGCAGGCGATGTACAAGCCCTGCTACATGGATGCCCAGGCCTCCTCGCCAGCTCCGGCTCAGGTGGCGCCGAACGCCCCGGCGATGTCGCCGGCGGCTGCCAAGGCGTCCGCCGCGCACTGAACGGACGTCCTCTCCCCCGGCCAAGTCACGTCCTCGGTCCCGTAGCGCTTGCCTCGCTCGTCGCTGCGGCCTATCTGAGAGGGCGAGAGGCGGGCGGCTGCTTGTGCCATTCTGGGGCAGTGGCCCCGCCGAATGAGCAGGCCATCATGCAGCCTCTTTCAGCGCCGCAAGAATCAGCACCGCAAGGAAGCGTGTCCGCAGCGGCCAGCCGCCGCCTGACGGCGGTGCTGGCTGGCGTTGCGGGGCTCGTTCTCCTGACGGGGGCGGTCGGTCTGTGGGGGAAGTATGGGACGGCTGTGTTCTTCGAGATCATGGCTGCCGGCCTTCGGGCCTGCTTCTGAGAGAGAGTGAAGGAACTCGGCATGCCGCGTAATGTCACGCGCCCGCTCGTCATCGTCGGCGCCTTTGCCGCCAGCCTGGTGGTCGGGCTCTCACTGATGTTCCTGATCATGGGGGGCGGGCGGAATATCGCGGCGCCGGCCGCGATCGGCGGCCCGTTTCAACTGACGGATCAGAGCGGCGCGGTCGTCACCGAGCAGAGCCTGCAGGGACGGCCAACCCTGATCTTCTTCGGCTTCACCCATTGTCCGGACGTCTGTCCGACCTCGCTGTTCGAGATCTCCGAGGTGCTGCGCGCCATGGGCAAGGACGCCGATAGCGTCAACGCCTATTTCATCTCGGTGGATCCCGAGCGAGACAATCCGGCGACGATGAAGGATTACCTCTCCAGCTTCGATCCGCATCTGAAGGGGCTGACCGGCGATCCCGAGGTGCTCGCCAAGGTGCTCACCGAATACCGCGTCTATGCCAAGAAGGTTCCGCTCAAGGACGGCGACTACACCATGGACCATACGGCCCTGGTGTATCTGATGGATCGCAATGGCCGGTTTGTTGCGCCTTTCAACCTGAAGCGGACCCCGGAGGAAGCGGCAGCCGACCTGAAAAAATACCTCTGAGCATTAACGCTTAGGGCGGAGGGTTGTCTTCCAGCCGAATCCAGCCTCGAATTTGCGCTTGGATGGTCTATAAGGCGCGCTGACCTCGGGACCGCAAATGCCGACCGTCTTGTCACAAGCTGCGAAGTCGATCTGGACCGCCCGCGCCGCCATTGCGGGCCTGCTGCTCTGTCTTGGCGTGGCCGGTGCCGCGTCGGACGCGCATGCCCAGGCACCGATCAAGCCGCCGGTCGAGGCTGCGCCGCAGGCCGTGCCCGGCTTTTGGGATCCGCGCCGCCGTCCCGAGCGGCCGGATCTTTCCCGCCTCACCGTGATCCGCTTCCTAACCGAGACCGATTATCCCCCGTTCAACTTCACCGGTCCGGATGGCAATCCGGCCGGCTTCAACGTCGATCTGGCGCGAGCCATCTGCGACGAGATCAAGGTGACCTGCACCGTCCAGATGCGCCGCTTCGAAACCCTGCTGGACGCGCTCTCCTCCAACCGCGGCGATGCGATCATCGCGTCGATGGCGGTGACGCCGCAAATGCGGGCGCGGCTGGATTTCTCCGATCCCTATTACCGGGCGCCGGCGCGCTTCGTGTCCCGGCGCGACGCCGTCATGACCGAGATCCGCCCGGAATTTCTCGAGGGCAAGAAGATCGGCGCGATCGCCGGCACCGCCCATGAGGCCTATCTCAAGGCGATGTTCACCGACGCCGAGATCAAGACCTATCCGAATGATGAGGCGCTGCGGCAGGCGTTGCGGCGGGCCGAGGTCGATCTGATCTTCGGCGACGGCATTTCGCTGGCGTTCTGGGTCAACGGCACTGATTCCGCCGATTGCTGCGCCTTTTCTGGTGGACCTTTCGTCGAAAGCCGCTATTTCGGCGAGGGCGTCGGGATCGGGGTGCGCAAGGGCAATGACCTGCTGCGCCAGGCCCTGAACTGGGCGCTGTTCCGGGTCTGGGAAAAAGGCCGCTACACCGATCTGTGGCTGCGCTATTTCTCGATCAGCCCGTTCTGATGTTTCCACGCCAGGGTGGGCAAAGGCGTATCGCGCCGGGCCCATCGTCGCTGCGCATCCACCGTCATTGCGGGAGCGGAGCGACGAAGCCATCCAAGGGTCTGACGAAGACTGGATCGCTTCGCTTCGCTCGCGATGACGCCTTGTGTTAGTTTTCTGCTCCTTTGAAGAACCGGTAGTTCAGATGTCCACGATCGACCTTGTCCCAACCAGCCCGAGCGATCTGCGCGCGCTCGCCGAAAACTCCAACGCCTGGCCGTTCGAACAGGCGAAAGCGATCGTCAACCGGCTGAAGAAGACCCCTAAGGATGAGGTGCTGTTCGAGACCGGCTACGGCCCGTCCGGCCTGCCGCATATCGGCACCTTCGGCGAGGTCGCGCGCACCACGATGGTGCGCCATGCCTTTCGCGTGCTGACCGAGGACAAGATCAAGACCCGGCTCCTGGCGTTCTCCGACGACATGGACGGCCTGCGCAAGGTGCCGGACAATGTGCCGAACAAGGAGATGCTGGCGAGCCATCTCGGCAAGCCGCTGTCGCGCATCCCCGATCCGTTTTCGAACGAGTATCCGTCGTTCGCTGCGCACAACAATGCGCGGCTGCGCGCCTTCCTGGACAGGTTTGGGTTCGATTACGAATTCGCGTCCTCGACCGAGTACTACACCTCCGGCAAGTTCGATGCGGCGCTGTTGCGCATGCTGGAGCGACTGGAAAAGGTGATGGCGATCATGCTGCCGTCGCTCCGCGAGGAGCGCGCGGCGAGCTATTCGCCGTTTCTCCCGATCTGCCCGCGCACCGGCCTCGTGCTGTACGTGCCGATCGTCGCGCACGACGCCAAGGCCGGCACCATCTCCTATGACGATCCCGAGACCAAGGAGCGGATGACCGTCCCGGTGACCGGCGGGCATTGCAAGCTGCAATGGAAGCCGGACTGGGCGATGCGCTGGCACGCGCTCGGCGTCGACTATGAAATGGCCGGCAAGGACCTGATCGACTCGGTGAAGCTGTCGGGCAAGATCTGCGCGGCGCTCGGCGGCACGCCGCCGGAGGGCTTCAACTACGAGCTGTTTCTGGACGAGAAGGGCCAGAAGATCTCGAAGTCGAAGGGCAATGGCCTGACCATCGACGAATGGCTGCGCTACGCGTCGCCGGAATCGCTGTCGCTGTTCATGTATCGCGAGCCAAAGGCGGCGAAGCGGCTGTATTTCGACGTCATCCCGCGCAATGTCGACGACTACCAGCAGTTCCTGGAAGGCTTTCCGAAGCAGGACCCCAAGCAGCAGCTCGGCAATCCGGTCTGGCACATCCATTCCGGGACGCCGCCGAAGGCCGACATGCCGGTGACGTTCCAGCTGCTGCTGACGCTGGTGTCGTCGTCGAATGCCGAGAATGCCGAGACCCTGTGGGGCTTCATCGGCCGCTACCGGCCGGGCGTGACGCCGCAGACGCATCCGAAGCTCGACGCGATGGTCGGCTACGCCATCAATTATTACCGCGACTTTGTCGCGCCGACGAAGACGTTCCGCGAGCCGACCGAAGGCGAGCGCGTGGCGCTGCAGGACCTGCGCGATGCGCTGTCGAACCTGCCGGCGGAGGCGCCGGCCGAGGACATCCAGAACGTGGTCTATGAGATCGGCCGCCGCGAGCCGTTCCTCGACCACGCCAAGAAGGGCAAGGACGGCCGGCCCGGCGTGTCGCTGGACTGGTTCAACATGCTCTATCAGGTGCTGCTCGGCCAGGAGAAGGGCCCGCGGTTCGGCTCCTTCGTCGCGGTCTACGGCCTCAACAACGCGGTGGCGATGATCGACGGTGCGCTGGCGCGCTCCGCGTGATGGCCATGCTGCTGGCCTCAAAAAAGGTGTCGTCCCGGCCTTGAGCCGGGACGACAGCGTAATGTTTGGCGGTGCCCTTTGCCCCGCACGGGCGGTCGACTACACCCCCTGCAGCACAAAGCGGCGGTCGAGCTTCTGCACCGGACGGGCGTTCATCGGATAGAGCTTGGCGAATTTCGCCACGTCGGCTTCCGCCACCTGGATCGGATCGGCCAGCAGCAGCCACTCGACCACTTCCGAGCAGGGCGGCGTCGTCAGCGAGCCGGCATAGCGATAATACGAGCGGCGGTTGGGCAGCATCTGGTTCGGATTGATGCGCGCATCGGCCTTGACCGCGGGGCCTTCCTTGTCGGGCATCGTCGCCACGATCTGCGCAAAGGCAGGATTGGGACGGCCCGTCGTCATGAGCACGCCGACCACGGCGAGCCCGCCCGAGGCGGCGCGGTGCACGAAATGCGCCTCCATCGGATAATTCTTGCCGCCGATCTGGTGCTCGCTCGGCCGATGGAAATGCACCTGCAGCAGCTTGTAGGTGGTGCCGTCGAGCTTCAGGGTGCCGCTGCCGTCGGCGAAGTTGAGCTGGATGGTGTGGCCGTTATTGACGATGGTGTCGGCGGTCTTGGCCCAGCTCAGCTTGAAGTCGGGCAAGCGGGCCTGGGTCGCGTGCTCGATGTCGATGGGAGATTGCTGGCTGCCGATGCTGCAGACCTTGTTGGCCGCATCGAGATCGCCCCATTTGGCGGGTCCAGTCGCCCCCTCATAGCTCCAATGCGGAGCGCCCTCGGCGGCAAAGCCCGGCTGGGCGCAGACAGGACAGAGAGCGAGCCCGGCGAGGGCCTTCAAGGCGTTGCGGCGGTTCATGGCAATCTCCAAAAACGACGGGTGTGATGCATGCAATCGGTGCGGGGCGTCGGCGCAGCGTTGAGCGCGATCGCGAATCGCAAGCCTCAGAAGAGCCGAATTCGGTTAATCCTTGCTGAGGAACGGGCCACATCCGGGTGAACCCGTGATGACACGGGGCAGCTTCACCGAGCCGGCGCCGGCCGCCGCGGGACAATCGATGCTTGAGTTCGCCGACACCTGCCGATACGGTCGTCCGCATCCCGAAAAACATCAGCAAACTCAAGATCGAGCAGGATCGCGCGAAGGTGCCCAAAATCTACAAAATCTGCTCAGCTTCGGCCTGGCGCGAGGCGGAGCGGTCGGGCGTCTATCGCGGCAGCGCCGACGATCTGCGCGACGGATTCATCCATTTCTCGACCGCGGCCCAGGTACCGGAGACCGCGCGAAAGCACTTCTTCGGGCAGAACGCGCTGTTCCTGGTCGAGGTCGAGGCCGACGCGCTGGGCGCCGCGCTGCGCTGGGAGCGGTCCCGCAATGACGAGCTGTTCCCGCATCTGTATGGCGAGCTCGATGTGGGCGCGGTGACTGCGGTTCACCAGATGCACAGCCGGGCCGATGGCGGCCACGACATTCCGGAACTCACGCCGTGATTCGCGCCTTCGATCAGCTCTCGCTGCCGCTGTTGCGCTGGCTCGACGCCGAGGACGCGCACCGGCTCGCCATTCAGGGCCTGAAGCTGCTGCCGGCGATCAAGCCACGGCCGGACGATGCCAAGCTCGCGGTGCGCGCCTTCGGGCTCAACTTTCCGAACCCGGTCGGCATGGCCGCCGGCTTCGACAAGAACGCCGAGGTGCCCGACGCGCTGCTGCGGCTCGGCTTCGGCTTCGTCGAGATCGGCTCGGTCACGCCCCGGCCGCAGAGCGGCAATCCGCGCCCGCGGCTGTTTCGCCTGGAGCGTGACGAGGCCGTCATCAACCGCATGGGCTTCAACAATGACGGCGCCGAGATCGTGCTGCGGCGGCTTGCCGGCCGCGCCAATCAGGGCGGCATCGTGGGCGTCAATGTCGGGGCCAACAAGGATTCGGCCGACCGCGTCGCCGACTACGTCCGGCTGATCGAGACCTTCGCGCCGGTCGCGAGCTATTTCACCGTCAATATTTCCTCGCCGAACACGCCGGGCCTGCGCAATCTGCAGCAGGCCGCGCAGCTCGATGAGCTCTTGTCCAAGGTATTGGAGGCGCGCGACCGCGTCCGGCGCAAGGCTGGCGACACGCCGGTGCTGCTCAAGATCGCGCCCGATCTCAGCCTGGCCGAGCTCGACGACGTCGTCCATGTCGCGCGCTCGCGCGGCGTCGACGGCATGATCGTCTCGAACACCACGCTGGCGCGGCCGAATAGTTTGCGCGAGCAGTTGCGCGCCAAGGAGCAGGGCGGCCTGTCCGGCCGGCCGCTGTTCCGGCTGTCGACCCGCATGGTGGCGGAGACCTTCGTCCGCGTCGAAGGCGCCTTCCCGCTGATCGGCGTCGGCGGCATCGACACCGGCGGCGCCGCACTGACCAAGATCCGCGCCGGTGCCAGCCTGATCCAGCTCTATTCCTCGCTGGTCTATAAAGGGCTCGGCCTGGTCGAGAGCATCAAGGCCGACCTGACCTCGACCTTGCTGCGCACGGGGCGTGACTCGCTCTCGGAGATCGTCGGCGCCGACGCAGCGACCATCACCGCCGAGGACTGGCCGGTTTAGGTGTGGCCGAGCGGTCGCGGCATTGTCCGCTGTCATCCCCGCGCAGCCGGGGATCCAGCACGCCGCGGCGGCCGTTATTGAACCGAGACGGCACGGCGTACTGGATCGTCCGCCTGCGGACGATGACAGTTTACGATGCTGGGCCAGCCGGGCCTTTGCCGAACGACGCCTTCAGCAGCGCTGGATAGCGCGCGGCCTGGAAGCCGCCGCGGGCGGCGTAGAAGCCGAGCATCGCGATCCACAGCCCCGTATTGCCGAAGCCGCGCAGCGCAAACCAGATCGCGAGGAACACGGCCAGCGCCGCCACCATGAGGTTGCGCATGTCGCGGGCCCAGGTGGCGCCGATATAGACGCCGTCGAACGCGAAGGCGAACACCGACAGCAGCGGCGAGGCCACCACATAGGGCAGATAGTCGCGCGCGGCGCTGCGCACGGCTGGACTCGCCGTCATCACGTCGATCAGCGCCGGTCCGAACAGCGCCAGCACCACGGCGACAACGAGCGCGAAGCCGAAGCCCCAGGCGAGCACCAGGCGGGTGGCGCCGGCAAACGCGTCTCTGTTGCGCGCGCCATAGGCATAGCCACAGAGCTGCTCGGCGGCGTTGGCGAGCCCGTCGAGGAAGAAGGCCGCGACCAGCAGGAAATTGTTCAGCACTGCGTTGGCCGCGAGCGTCGTGTCGCCGGCGCGCGCGCCCTGCGAGGTAAAGAACAGGAATGCCACGATCATCGCCGCGGTGCGGATCATGATGTCGCGGTTGACTGCCATCATGTGCATCAGCTTGGCGCGGTCGAACAGCGCGCGCCGCGACAGCGCGGCCGCGGGCCTGACCAGCCGATGCGCCAGCAGCAGGCCGATCGCGACCCCGAAGGTCTCCGCGATCACGGCGGCGATCGCCGCACCGGCAATGCCGGTCTCCATCACCTGCACCAGCAGGATGGTCGCCGCCATGTTGATCAGATTGATCGCGATCTGCACCGCGAGCGCGAGCCGGGCCCGCGCCAGGCCGACCAGCCAGCCGAGCAGGACATAATTGGCGAGCGCCAGCGGCGCCGACCAGATCCGGATCATGAAGTAGGTCCGGGCAGCGCCGCGCACGGCCTCGCTGCCGCCCATCAGCTCGAACAGCACCGCCGCGAGCGGCACCTGCACCGCGATCAGCCCGAGCCCGACCAGCCCCGCCAGCGCCAGGCCGCGGATCAGGACCATCAGCATCTCGTCGCGTTCGCCGGCGCCGAGCGATTGCGCGGTAAAGGCGAGCGTGCTCGCGCGCAGGAATGCGAACAGCCAGAACAGGCAGTCGAAGATCACCGAGGCCATGGCCACGCCGCCGAGCATCGCGGGCGCGCCGAGCCGGCCGATCGCGGTGGTCGCGACAATGCCGATCAAGGGCGTGGTCAGGTTCGCGATCATCGCAGGCCCTGCGATGTCGAACACCTGCCGGCTGGTGATGGCCGGCCTCTTGAATCCCGGTGAATGCAACGGACTGCTCGCTCGCTTGGCCGGGTCGCAATGCGTCGCGCTGGTGCGGCGGATCTCAGCCTCGGTCAGGACCCGAGCTTAGCCGGCCTTCCCGGTATGAGGCTATAGATCAATCGTCATACCGTCATGCGCCGCCGCATGCGGCAGGGTCTCCAGCCGGGAGAGCATGTCCGGGCCCAGATGGGTGAGCACGAGCCGCTTCGGCCTGATCGCGTCGAGATGCGCCGCGAGCGCAGCCAGGCTGAGATGGTTCTTGACCGGCCTGTCGAACGTATAGGCTTCGGCGATGAACAGGTCGGCGTCGCGGCCCAGCGGGATCAGGCTGTCGGTCCATTCCGTATCGGCCGTATAGGCGATCACGCGTCCCTCGGCCGCGATGCGATAGCCGAGAAACGGCCCGCCCGAACCGCCATGCACGACCGCGAACGGCGTCACGCCGATGTCGCCGAAGCGCGTCGTGCGCTCCGGCGCGAGCTCGATCACCGCCAGCTCGAATGTCCGTGGCGTCGACGAGGAATGCTCGAACAGCGCCTCCATCACCTGCGTCAGCCGCGTCGCGATGCCGGCGGGGCCCGCGATCACCAGCGGCTGCGTCCGCTTCGAGAACTGCGCGTCGAGCAGCAGGAACGGAAGCCCGGCGAAATGGTCGCCATGGAAGTGCGTGATCAGGATCAGCGAGACATCGTTGCAGGCGATGCCGAGCCGCTTCAGCGCCGGCGGCGACGAGGCGCCGCAATCGATCAGCAGATTGGTGCTGATGCCCGTCAGGTGGAAGCAGGTGTGGGACCTGCCACCCGATCCGAACGCGTCACCACAGCCGACAAAGCGGAGCTGCATCGGCTGCGTCTTGTCATCTGCCGCGCGGAGCGAACAGCCGCGACAGGAACCAGAGCGGGATCACGATCACCGCGCCGAGCAGGAAGTAGCGCCACAGCCAGTTGAAGGCGTCGAAGCCGAGCTCATAGAGCCGGATGAACAGCAGCCGGATGCTGTGGATGATGTTGAGCGGATCGAAGCCGATCGCCGACAGCACCACGCCGACCAGGATCGACAGCAGCACCAGCCGGAACGCCACCGACAGCGGCGAGCCGCCGAGAAAACGATACAGGCCATCCGAGCTGCGCGCGCGGGCCGGATAGTCCCTGATGTCATTCGACATGTCATCGTCTCCAATGCCGGCTCGCCGGCGGATTCGTGCCGCGATTATAAAGCACGGCAGGGCAGGTGGGGAACCCGCCTCAGCGCCGCAAGCGGGTTACTTGCATTTAATGTTCCCGCGATGTTGGACCTTCGGCTGTGAATTGTCGTCATGGCCGGACTTGCCCCGGCCAACCATCTTGCTTGACGGATGGATGCCCGGGCCTTCGCCGCGCCGAAGCGGCTTCGGCGGCGCAGGCGGGTCAAGCCCGGGCATGACGAGAAACAAGACGGCGCCCTGTCCATTCAGGGACGGTGTCGCACGGAAGACGCGGCACCGCGTCACCCCGCCGTCTCGCTTTTCAGCAGGCGTTCCAGCGTTTCCAGCCGGTCGGCATCCCGCGGCGGCTTGTCCCAGCGCAGGCGGTTGATGCGCGGGAAGCGCATCGCGATGCCGGATTTGTGCCGCGGCGAGCGCTGCAGGCCCTCGAAGGCAACCTCCAGCACCAGCCCCTGCTCGGGCTCGTGCACGACATGGCGGACAGGGCCGAACTTCTCGGTGGTGTTGCGGCGGACGAAACGATCGATCTGCAGCAGTTCCTCGTCGGTGAAGCCGAAATAGGCCTTGCCGACAGGGACGAGCTGATCGCCGGCTTCACCCGCCGTCCACACACCGAACGTGTAGTCGGAGTAGTAGGATGAGCGCTTGCCGTGGCCGCGCTGCGCATACATCAGCACGGCATCGATGATGTGCGGATCGTGCTTCCACTTCCACCATTGTCCTTTGGGCCGGCCCGGCAGATAGGGCGCGTCGCGCCGCTTCAACATCACGCCTTCGACCGCTTCGGCGTCGTCGCCGGCGCCGGCCGATGCGGGATTGGCGCGCGCCGCTTTCAGTTCCTCCCAGCTCGCGAAGGCGATCGTCGGCGACAGGTCGACGCGCGGATCGTCCAACCGCCGGATGAACGCCTCGAGCTGTTCGCGCCGTTCGGCGAAGGGCCGCTCGCGCAGATCACTGCCTTCGTCGCCGAGCAGGTCGTAGGCGCGCAGATGGATCGGATATTCCTTCATCAGCTTTGGCGACACGGTCTTGCGGTTCAGCCGCTGCTGCAGCACGTTGAAGCTCTGCACGCGCTTCTCGCGCACCACCAGCAGCTCGCCGTCGAGCGCGCCGGGCAGATGCAGGGATGGCAACAGATCAGGGAAGCTCGGCGTGATGTCCTCGCCACTGCGCGAATACAGCCGCGTCACGATGCGTCCGTCGCTGTCGCGGCCGCTGACCGCCTGCACGCGGATGCCGTCCCATTTCCATTCGGCGATGTAGTCGGCCGCATTCATGCTCGCGAAATCGTCGTCTTCGACGGCATGCGCGAGCATCACGGGCCGGAACGGCGCGGGATCGCTGTTGACGGGTTTGTCGCCGCGGCCCTCGAGCCAGGCGAACAGGTCGAGATAAGGCGGCGACAGCCCCGGCCAGACCAGCTCGACCTCATGCGGGTCCTTGTCGCCGAGCGCGGCCACCGCGGTCTTGGCGAGACGTGCCGATATGCCGATGCGAAGTGCGCCGGTGACCAGCTTCAGCAGCGCCCAGCGTCCGGTCTCGTCGAGCTCGTCGAGCCATTGCGCCAGCTGCCGCGGCATCTCGGTCTTGCCGAGCGTGCGCAAGGTGGTGACAACCTCGGTGAGCGTCGGGGGTGGCGGATTGTTGTGTCCTGCTGCGTGAGCTCCTGGTGGGAGCGCTTCCGGGAGACTGCCCGTGGGGACACCCCCTCCCTGACCCTCCCCCACAAGGGGGGAGGGAATGGAGAGGGCGGGCGCTGAGGAACGGAGGATGTCTGTTGGAGCCACGTTCGAGGCCGTGCCGGCGGTGGATGCCGCACGCCCTGTCGATGCCGTGGGTCCCATTGCCGATGGCATCCCAGGTGCAAGCGCCACGCGCAACTGCGCTCCCTCCCCCCTCGTGGGGGAGGGCTGGGGAGGGGGGGGCCCCGCGACGTGCTGCTGCTGATGCGCACCGCCCTTCGGCCACATCAGCGCGACGGTCTCGGAGAGGTCACCGACGTAATCATACGACAGCGCGAACAGCACCGGGTCGGTGCGGGCGGCGATGAGGTCGCGGATCAGCGCCGGCTTGGCGTGCTTGAACGACAATGCGCCGGTCAGCGCGCCCAGCGCGTAGCCGCGGTCGGGGTCCTCGGCCTCGCGGAAATACGACGTCAGCAGGCGCAGCTTGTTGTTGCGGCCCGGCTCATAAGCGAGGCGGTCGAGCAGCTCGGCGAAGCGGTTCATGCCTCGGCGTCCTCCGTGGCCGCCGCCTCGCTCTCCTCCTCGTCGCCATAGCCGACCAGGTCGAGCGGCCGTGCCGCGAGGCCCTTGCTCCGGCACCAATGCACCAGCGCGTCCTCCTGGCCATGCGTGACCCACACTTCGCCGGCGCCGGTCGCCGCGATGGTCGCGGTCAGCCCGTCCCAGTCGGCATGATCCGAGATCACCAGCGGCAGCTCGACGCCGCGCTGCCGCGCGCGGGCGCGCACCCGCATCCAGCCCGAGGCGAAGGCGGTCACCGGATCGGGAAAACGCCGCGTCCACAGATCGGAGGTCGCGCTTGGCGGTGCGAGCGTGATGGTGCCGGCAAGCTCCGCCTTCTTGACGCCCTTCACCGGCCTGAGCTCGCCGAGCGCGATGCCCTTGTCCTGGTAGTAGCGCGTGATCTTCTCCATCGCGCCATGCAGGTAGATCGGAGCATCGTAGCCGGCCTCGCGGATCAGCGCGATCACGCGCTGCGCCTTGCCCAGGGAATATGCCCCGACCAGATGCGCGCGCTCCGGAAACAGCGCGACCGACGCCAGCAGCTTCTTCACTTCAGCCGCGGCGTCGCCATGGCGGAACACCGGCAGGCCGAACGTCGCCTCGGTGATGAAGACGTCGCATTGCACCAGCTCGAACGGCGCGCAGGTCGGATCGCGCGCATCCTTGTAGTCGCCGGACGCGACGATGCAGGTGCCGCCGGAGGACACCTTGATCTGCGCTGAACCGAGCACGTGGCCTGCGGGATGAAAGCTGACCGTGGCCTCGCCGAGCCGGATCTCGTCGCCATAGCGGATCGCCTGCGTGCTGCCGGCAAAATTCTCGCCGTAGCGCAGTCGCATGATGTCCAGCGTCTCCTGCGTCGCCAGCACCGCGCCGTGGCCGGCCCGCGCATGGTCGGAATGGCCATGCGTGATCAGCGCCCGCTCGACCGGGCGCACGGGATCGATGTGGAAGCCGCCGGCCTTGCAGCACAGGCCGGCGGGAACCGGCAGCAGGATGTCTTGCGGACGCATGGCGGTCATATAGGTCTCGCGTTGGAAGAATTCAGCCTCTCAACGCTCCACTCGTCATGCGCGGGCTTGACCCGCGCATCCATCTTTTGGAATGACTCGTTCGATGATGGATGGCCGGGTCCCGCCTTCGCTGAAGCTACGGCGGGCGGGCAAGCCCGGCCATGACGACTCCGTGGTTCCCCAATGCCCCACCGCTTCTTCCTCTCCTCCGGCGACCTGATCGCCGACCGCCGCTACGAGTTTGCCCGCGACCTGCAGCTCAAGGGCGATCTGGCCGCGGCCGCCGAAGTGATGGAGCAGGCCATCGAAGTCGCCCCCAACTTTGCTTCCGCATGGTTCGAACTCGGCCAGATCAGGATCGCGCTCGGCGAAACGGACAAGGCGATCACCGCCTTCCAGAACGCCTGCGCCGCCGATCCGGATGACCGCCACGGCGCCGGCGTGCGGCTGATGCAGCTCGGTGCCGCGCCGCTGTCGGATATGCCCAAGGCCTATGTGCGGTCGCTGTTCGACCAATATGCGCCGCGCTTCGAGGCCGAGCTGATCGAGCGGCTCAATTACCGCGCGCCGGCGATCCTGTTCAAGGCGGTGCTCGCGGTGCGCGTGGCCGAGAAGAAGCCGGCTTATTTTCAGCGCGCCATCGATCTCGGCTGCGGGACGGGCCTTGGCGCCGCGGCCTTCGCCAAGAATGTCGACAGCTTCATCGGCATCGACCTGTCAGCCGGAATGATCGCGCAAGCGCGCGAAACGGGGCTCTATGCCGCGCTCGAAGTCGACGACATGACGGCCGGCCTGCAGCGGCAGCCCGACCTGTCAGCCGACCTCGTCCTGGCTGCCGACGCGATGGTCTATGTCGGCGATCTCGCCCCGGTGCTCGCCGAGGCCCATCGTGTTTTGAGACCCAGCGGGCTCGTGACCTTCACCGTGGAGACCCATGATGGTGAGGGGGTGATCATGGGCAAGGGATTGCGCTATGCCCATGGTGCGGAATATGTCCGCGGCGTCATCCAATCGACCGGGTTGCAGCTCAAGCATCTCGAACCGGCCTCGCCGCGCACCGAGGAACAGCTGCCGGTGCGCGGGCTTGCGGTGGTCGCGACCAGGACTTGAGTCTACACGCTATTGAATGCGCTGCACGCAGCGTCGAATGCGGCAACTTCGCTCTTGCCGCAGCTCTCCCGATGCCAAAAAATGCCGGCAGTCTAGGGAGAGACAACAATGAAAAAACATCTCACGCGGCGCGATTTCTGCGCCACCGCGCTTGCGACCATCGGTGCCTCGACGATGGCCTCGCCCTATGTCTGGGCGGCCGAAAAGAAATACGATCCCGGCGCCAGCGATACCGAGATCAAGCTCGGCCAGACCGTGCCGCATTCCGGCCCAGGCTCGCTCTACGGCGTGCTCGGTCGCGTCGGCGAAGCCTATTTCCAGATGCTCAACGAGCAGGGCGGCATCAACGGCCGCAAGGTCAAGTTCCTCACCATGGACGACGCCTACAGCGCGCCGAAATGCGTCGAGGCGACGCGGCGCCTCGTCGAGCAGGAGGAGGTGCTCGCTCTGTACGGCTCGCTCGGCACCGCGCCGCAGACTGCGGTCCACAAATACCTCAATTCGAAGGGCGTGCCGCAGTTGCTGCTCAACACCGGCGCCTCGAAGTGGAACGATCCCAAGAACTACAAATGGACCATGGCCGGACTGCCGCTGTATCCGACTGAGGCGCGCATCCTCGCCAAGCATGTGCTGAGCGTGAAGCCCGAGGCCAAGATCGGCATCCTCTATCAGAACGACGATTTCGGCCGCGACTTCCTCGGCCCCTTCAAGAAGGTGCTGGCCGATGCCGGCGGCAAGGCCCAGGTGATCATGGAGCAGACCTATGATCTCACCGAGCCGACGGTCGATTCGCAGCTGATCAATTTGTCGAAGTCTGGCGCCGACGTATTCTACAACATCACCACCGGCAAGGCGACGTCGCAGTCGATCCGGAAAGTGGCCGAGCTCGGCTGGAAGCCGTTGCAACTGCTGTCTGCCGGCTCGACCGGCCGTTCGATCCTGTCGGCTGCCGGTCTCGAGAACGCCAAGGACATCGTCGCCATCCGCTATTCCAAGGATGCCGGCGTGCCGCAATGGAAGGACGATCCGGACGTCAAGGGTTTCGAGGCACTGCGCGCCAAGTACCTGCCCAACATCGACCCCGACAACACCATCGCCTATGCCGGCTATGGCCAGGCGGTGTCGATGGGCGAGATCCTGCGCCGCTGCGGCGACACGCTGACCCGCGAAAATGTACTGAAGCAGGCCACCACGCTGGCCGGCTTCCACTCGCCCTTCTTCCTCGACGGCGTCAATTTCGCTTATACGCCCGATGACTACACGCCGATGAAGACGCTCTATATCTCGATCTTCGACGGCAAGGATTGGAGCATCTCCGAGAAGCCGATGACCGAGTAGGGGGCGCGCTTAGTCGTCATCGCGAGCGCAGCGACGCGATCCAGAGTCTTTCTACGGATAGAGCCTGGATTTCGTCGTCGCTGCGCTCCTCGCAGTGACGAGGTGGGCAGAGCTGCAGCCTGACATTCTGCTGTCGTCCCTGCGAACGCAGGACCCCCTAACCACCGGCCGTGGTGGGACTATGACTGCAGTTGCGCCTCACGGATGGATTCCGCAGTATGGGTCCGTGCGTTCGCAGGGACGACGGCGGAAATCGGGGAGGCGCTGGTCCGCCCCAGCAAGGGCCGGATGCCAGCGGTGTTTCCCGCGGCGGCTCGGCTGCCTCGGGCCTCGACGAACCGCGGGCGACTGCCTACCTTCCCCCGGTGCCGCCCCGCATCTCACCAGTCCCGCCTGACGACAGCGCCGCGCTGCCGGACCATCTCAATAGATGGTTCGCGGCGCGCGGCTGGGCGCCGCGTGCGCATCAGCTGGCGCTGCTGGACAAGGCGCGCGCGCAGCGCTCGGCGCTGCTGATCGCCCCCACCGGTGCCGGCAAGACGCTGGCCGGGTTCCTGCCGACCCTGGTGGAGCTCGGCTCCGCGGTTGCGACACCGCACCGATCGGCTCTCGCCAAGCAAGCCGCTCTCTCCACTCCTTTCCCCCTCGTGGGGGAGGGGCGAGGAGGGGGGCCGCCGGCGGCGGCGCCAATGGTGGAATCCGCTCCGCAACAGCCCGCTTCTCAGCAATCGGCAACTGCCGACACCGCAGCGAAGCAGCCCGCCAGATTCATCGCCCGCCCCGCCGGCCTGCACACCCTCTACATCTCGCCCTTGAAGGCGCTCGCCGTCGACATCGCGCGCAATCTCCAGGCGCCGATCTCCGAGATGGGCCTGCCGATCAAGGTCGAGACCCGGACCGGCGATACGCCGGCGTCACGCAAGCAGCGGCAGCGACGCTATCCGCCCGACATCCTGCTGACGACACCCGAGCAGCTGGCGCTGTTGTTGTCGTCGGACGACGCGCCGCATCTGTTTTCCTCGCTCCAGCGCGTGGTGCTGGACGAGCTGCATGCGCTGGTCACCTCCAAGCGCGGCGATCTGTTGTCCCTCGGGCTGGCGCGGCTGTGGCGCCTCGCGCCCGGTCTGCGCATGATCGGCCTGTCGGCGACCGTCGCGCAGCCGGAGCAGCTCGCGCGCTTTCTGGTGCCGCAGCCGAATGGCAGCAGCGTCGCCGCCGACGTCGTCGTCGCCGGGGGCGCTGCGCCGCCGCTGGTCGAGATGCTGGACACGCAGGAGCGCCTGCCCTGGGCCGGCCATAGTGCCCGGCACGCGCTGGCCGAGATGTACGAGCTCATCAAGACGAACAAGACCACGCTCGTCTTCGTCAACACCCGCAGCCAGGCCGAGATGCTGTTCCAGGAGTTCTGGCGGATCAACGACGACAATCTCGCCATTGCCCTGCATCATGGCTCGCTCGACGTCGCGCAACGCCGCAAGGTCGAGGATGCGATGGCGGCCGGCAGGCTCCGCGGCGTGGTCTGCACATCCTCGCTCGACCTCGGCGTCGATTGGGGCGACGTCGACCTCGTCATCAATGTCGGCGCCCCCAAGGGCTGCTCGCGGCTGATGCAGCGCATCGGACGCGCCAATCACCGGCTCGACGAAGCCTCGCGCGCGGTGCTGGTACCGGCCAACCGCTTCGAGGTGCTGGAATGCTCGGTCGCGATCGAGGCCATCGCCGACAATGCGCAGGATACGCCGCCGCTGCGCACCGGCGCGCTCGACGTGCTGGCCCAGCACGTGCTCGGCTGCGCCTGCGGCGAGCCGTTTGCCAGCGATGAGCTTTATGCCGAGGTGATCACGGCCGCGCCCTATGCACAGCTGTCGCGTGCCGATTTCGACGATGTCGTCGACTTCGTCGCGTCCGGCGGCTACGCGCTGAAGACCTATGAGCGCTTCGCGCGCATCAAGCAGGACGCTAAAGGACGCTGGCGCGTCGCCAATCCCAAGGTGCGGCAGAGCTATCGCTTGAACGTCGGCACCATTGTCGAGGAGGCGATGCTGAAGGTGCGGCTGGTGCGCTCGCGCGGCGGGGCCAAAGGGACGACCGGCGCGATCGCGCGCGGCGGCCGGCTGCTCGGCGAGATCGAGGAATACTTCATCGAGGGTCTCACACCGGGCGACACCTTCGTGTTCGGCGGCGAGATCGTGCGCTACGAGGCGCTGGCCGAGGATCAGGTCTACGTGTCGCGCGCCAACGACGCCGATCCGAAAGTGCCATCCTACATGGGCGGCAAGTTCCCGCTGTCGACCTATCTCGCCGAGCGCGTCCGCGGCCTGCTCGACGATCGCAAGGCGTGGATGCAATTGCCGGAGCAGGTGCGCGACTGGCTCGCGCTGCAGACCGATGTCTCGCGGATCCCTGCCCGGCGCGAGCTGCTGGTCGAGACCTTTCCTCGCTCCAACAAGCATTACCTCGTCTGCTATCCGTTCGAGGGCCGGCTCGCGCATCAGACGCTGGGCATGCTGCTGACGCGCCGCTTGGAGCGCGCGCGCGCCCGGCCGCTCGGCTTCGTCGCCAATGAATATGCGCTGGCGGTGTGGGGGCTCGGCGACATGTCGCTGATGGTGAGCCAAGGCCGGCTGGATCTCGCCGCGCTGTTCGATCCGGACATGCTGGGCGACGATCTCGAGGCGTGGCTCGCTGAATCCGCGCTGATGAAGCGCACCTTCCGCTCCTGCGCCATCATTTCCGGACTGATTCCCCGCCGTTTCACCGGCGAGGAGAAGACGCGCCGCCAGGTGCTGTTCTCGACCGATCTCGTCTACGACGTGCTGCGCCGGCACCAGCCCGATCACATGCTGTTGCGCGCCGCGCGCGCCGATGCCGCCACCGGCCTGCTCGATCTGCGCCGGCTCGGTGATATGCTTAAGCGCATCGAGAGCCGAATCACCCATCGTCCGCTCGATCGCGTCTCGCCTCTGGCGGTGCCGGTGATGCTGGAAATCGGCCGCGAATCCGTCTATGGCGAGGCAGCCGACGAGCTCCTGGCCGAGGCCGCCGAGGAACTCGTCAAGGAGGCGATGGGGTAGTAGCAGCGAGGCGGAATTGCGGGGGACGATCTGCTCATCGGGGATGATGGACGTCGCCGGAACCGCGCTGCGGGTCGATCTCTCCGGTGCGCTGGTGTGGGACGCGCAGCGCCTGCTCGTCGTCTCCGACCTGCATCTGGAAAAGGGGTCGAGCTTCGCCGCGCGCGGCACCCTTCTGCCGCCGTTCGACACGGTTGCGACCTTGCAGCGGCTTACCGCCGTGATCGCGCACTACGATCCCCGCACCGTGATCGCGCTCGGCGACAGCTTTCATGACCGCGAGGCACATCAGCGTCTCACCGGCGACGACCGGGCCTGCATCGCCAATCTGCAGGTCGGCCGCGACTGGATCTGGATCACCGGCAATCATGATCCGGCGCCACGCGGCGTCGGCGGCGAGGTCGCCGACGCGATCACGCTCGGTGCCGTGACGTTCCGCCACGAGCCGACCGGTGCGCGCGGCGAGATCGCCGGTCATCTGCATCCGAAGGCGCGGGTGGCGACGCGGGCGCGCACCTTGGAGCGCCGTTGCTTCGTCTCCGACGGCGAGCGCGCGGTGATGCCGGCCTTCGGCGCCTATGCCGGGGGCTTGAGCGTGCGCGACGCCGCGTTCGCAAAACTGTTCCCGAAGCGCGCCTTCATCGCGCACGTGCTAGGGGATACTCGCCTGCACAGCATCGCCGCGGCGAGGTGTTATTAGTTGGATTCGTGATCTTGCGTCGGCACGTCTGAATCTGACGTGACGATGCCCACCAAGACTTCTGCTGCGCCCTCTCCCCCGCTTGCGGGGGAGAGTTGGAGAGGGGGGCGCCACGGGCACCGCCGTTGGAGCGGCCCCCTCCCTAGCCTCCTCCGCAAGCGGGGGAGGGAATGTACCGCGTGGCGCGATGGTCAGAGAAGCCGCGGACGCCAGCCGTCAAGCCGCCTTCGCCTGAACCTTGTCGCAGAACTCGGCCAGCCGGTCGGCCAGGCGCAACGTCGCCGGGCTGGCATCGGGCGAGGCGACCAGCGCCACCTCGGTGCGGTCGATCGGCGCGAATCCTTCGCGGGCGGTCAGCACGCGATGGTCTGACTGTACCGACATCTCCGAGAGGATGCTGAGGCCCATGCCGGCCGCGACCGCGGCCTGGATGGCGGCGAGGCTCGACGAGGTGTAGGCCATGTGCCAGGCGCGCCCTGCGCTCTCCAGCGCATGGATCGCGCGGGTGCGGTAGATGCAGCCGAGCGGAAATCCGATCAGCGGCAGCGAGCCGCTGTCGAGATTGACGGGATGACTCTTGCTGGTCACCCAATGCACCTGCTCCGGCCACGCGGCGATCGCTGCCCTGGTGTCGTCGACGCCGCGCTTGAGCAGGGCGAGGTCGAGCTCGCCGCGCTCGATGTCGCGCTTGAGGTTGAGGCTCTGGTCGGCGCGCACGTCGAGCCGCAGATTGGGATGGGCGCGCGAGAACGCGGCGAGCAGCTTGGCCAGCCGGTAGGCGGCGAAATCCTCGGGGATGCCGAGCTTCACCGCGCCGTCAGGTCCCGGCCGCGCCACGACATCGCGGGCCTCCTCGGCGAGCGCGAGCAGGCGGCGGGCATAGGACAGCAGCCGCTCGCCGGCCTCGGTCGGCGTCACCGCGCGGCCGTCGCGATTGAGCAGCGTCTGGCCGAGGTCCTCCTCCAGCCGCCGGATCTGCTGGCTGACGGTCGATTGGGTGCGGTGGACGCGCTCGCCGGCCCGGGTGAAGCCGCCGGCATCGACCACCGAGACGAAGCTGCGCAAGAGCTCCAGGTCGAGCATCGGGAACCGTCATTCAAAAATCCACTGAGTTTCAGTCTATCATTTAATTTCCAAATGCGAAAGAACAGCCCTACATCGGCGCCAGAGGAGTTCCCCGATGTCGTCTGTTTCGTCCCCGGCTGCCGTGACCCCGATGAAGTCGACCCTGCTGCCGCTCGAGATCGGCCTGTTCTGCCTGTTATGGAGCTTCGCCTTCGTGGCCGGCAAGATCGGCGTCACCTATTGCCCGCCTTTGCTGCTGCTCGCAGCGCGTTTTTCGCTCGCCGGCGTCCTGATCCTGCTCGTCCCCGTCATTCGCGGCGAGCTGCGCATGGGCTTTCGTGATGCCGCGGTGTTTGCGATCATCGGCATCGCTAACAACGCGCTGTATCTCGGCCTCGGCTACACTGGGCTGCAGACGGTGTCGGCCGGGCTGGGTGGCCTGATCGTCTCGGCCAATCCGGTGTTCACCGCGGTGTTCGCCGCGTTGCTGCTCGGCGAGCCGCTGACCCTGCGCAAGGTCGCAGGGCTGGCGCTCGGCACCATCGGCGTTGCGATGATCGTCTGGCACCGCATGTCGGTCGGGACCGACCAGCTCGAAGGCATTCTCTACACGCTGGCGGCCTTGGCCTCGATCGTCACCGGAACCATCCTGTTCAAGCAGCTCGCGCCGAAGGGCAGCCTGTGGGTCGGCAATGGCATCCAGAACCTCTCCGCCGGCCTCGTGCTGTGGCCGGTCGCGCTCAGCGTCTCCAGCGTTCATGACATCGTGCCGAATCCGCAACTGCTCGGCGCCTTCGCCTTCCTCGTGCTCGGGGGCTCGATCCTCGCTTATGTGCTGTGGTTCCATCTCCTGAAAGTGTGTGGCGCGACCGCCGCCAGCGCCTATCACTTCGTGATGCCGCCGCTGGCGATGATCTTCGCCTTTGTCGTGCTCGGCGAGCACGTCGCGTTGCAGGACCTGTTCGGCGTCGTCCCCGTCGCCATCGGCATCTATCTGGTGACGCGCACGCCGGCGCCGAAGAATGGCTAATCCCGCCGGAACACGATCGACGCCATCCACCCTGTCAGCAGCGCCATTGCCGTGGTGACCAGGCCGTACACCAGACCGTTCTGCCGCGCCGACGTCGCTACGAACTGTTCGAAGCCGACCTTGACGATCTCGAACGCCGTCTCGGACTTGGTGACGAGCGCCCCGTCGGCGAGCAGCTTGATCTCGATCTCATAGGTGCCGATCGGCACCGCCGCGGGCAGCGGAATGCCGGTGCGGAACAAGGTCGGCGTCAGGAAGGTCACGGCGGATGTGTCCTCGCGATACAATCCATGCTGGGACTGCAGCCTGATGAAGGCGCTGCGGAACGCATCGTTCGGCACCACGTCGGCGTAATCCGGCCCGACGCGCTGGGTCAGCAGGACGTTGTTCAGGCCGAGCTGCTGCCGGCGCTGCACCTCAGGCGCGGCCATCGCGTCGAACGGACGGTTGGCGAACAGCGCGAGATAGCCGGGCACCTTCAGGAATTGCCGGGAATCGGTGTTGATCCAGATGCCGAATTTGCGCTCCTTGCGCCGGGTCACCATGTCGGCGCGCGGCCCGCGCACGGTGACCACGAGATCATAGGCGGACCGGCTCGCTGGCGTCTGCGCGTCCTTCTCGACCGAGCCGAACAGCACCAGCTCTTCGCCGGAATAATTTGGCGTCACCGTGACGCGGTGATTGGAGACGGAGGCGATCAGGCGCTCGGCGTGGGCCCCCGCCGCTCCCGAAAGCAGCAGCAGCAGCGTCGTGCTGGCGGTGCGAAGCGGCCTCATTGGCTCTGCTCGGTTTCACGGATCGTGAACAGGTCGGCGGGGCGGATCACGAGCTCGACCGCGAAGCGGATGCCGACCGCGAGGATCAGCAGGCCGAGCAGGAGCCGCAGCTGCTCGCCGCGGATCATCTGGCCGGCGCGGGCCCCGAATTGCGCGCCGGTGACGCCGCCGACCATCAGGATCAGCGCCAGCACGGCGTCGACCAGATGGTTGCTCACCGCGTGCAGCATGGTCGCAATCATCATGGTCGCGAGCGTCAGCACCATCGAGGTGCCGATCACCGTCGAGGTCGGCACACGCAGGATATAGATCAGCAGCGGCACCAGGATGAAGCCGCCGCCAATGCCCATCACGGCGCCGAGGAAGCCGATGAGCAGCCCGATTCCGATGACGGGAATGACGGAGACGTAGATCTTGGATCGCTTGAAGCGCATCTTCAGCGGCAGGCCGTGTATCCAGACGTGACTGCCCGGCCGTCGCACCGTCGGCAGCGCGCCCTGGCGCGCCCGCATGATGGCGCGCAGGCCTTCCCAGAACATCACGCCGCCGACGCTTGTCAGCAGCGCGACATAGGACAGCGCGATCATCAGGTCGAGCTGGCCGAGTGAACGCAGCAGCGTGAAGGTCGACACGCCGAGCGCGGTGCCCAGCGTGCCGCCGATCATCAGCACCAAAGCCAGCGAGGGATCGATCGCGCGGCGCCGCCAATAGGACAGCGCGCCGGAAAACGACGATGCGGCGATGTGGCTGGACACCGAGGCGACGGCGACCGCGGGCGTGATGCCGACGAAGATCAAGAGCGGCGTCATCAGGAAGCCGCCGCCGATCCCGAACATGCCGGAAACGAAGCCGACGGCCGCGCCCATCGCCAGCAACAGGAAGATGTTGACGGGTATGTCGGCGATCGGGAGGTAAATCTGCATTCGCGCGGCCCTGCGAACGGTCCATTAGAGCATCCCGCGCGTCCGAAGCAGGTGCCGTGATCCTGCATAGCCGAAAACCGCGGCAAATGGATCAGGGATTCCCGGTCGGTTTTGTGCGTCAGAAACGGTGCAGCCGCGCCCGGTCGGGAGCGCGGCTGCTGAAGTTTTCGCCGCGCCGGTCAGACGGCCTGTCCCGACGGCGCGGCGGCCCGGTCTGCGCCCTCCTGGCGGCGGGCTTCGGCCGCAAACAGCAGCGAGAGGATCACCGGCAGCAGGGTCAGGGTCAGCAAGGTCGCTGCTGCCAGTCCGCCGATGATCGCAAAGGCCATCGGTCCCCAGAACACCTGCGGCGCGATCGGGATCATGCCGAGGATGGCGGCGAGCGCCGTCAGCAGGATCGGTCGCGCGCGGTGCCTTGCGGCCGCCTTGATGGCGTCATCGGTGGCCATGCCGCCTGCGACATTGATGTCCGCCTCCTCGATCAGGATCACGGCGTTGCGGATGATCATGCCGGCAAGCGCGATGACCCCGAGCTGGGCGACGAAGCCCATCGCGGTGCCGGTCGGCAGCATCGCGCCGACCACGCCGATCAAGCCGAACGGTGCCATGGCCAGCGCAATGCCGGTCCGCGAGAAGCTGCGCAGCTGGACCATCAGCAGCGACACCATGACCAGCAGCATCAAGGGGATGACGGCGAAGATCGACGCATTGCCCTTGGCCGCCTCTTCGACCACGCCGCCCTCGGCGATGCGATAGCCGTCCGGCAGCCCCGCCGCGAACTTGGCCACGGCAGGCGAAAGCGCCTCCGAGACGGTGGCGGGCTGGACGGCTGCGTCGACGTCGGCCTGCACGGTGATGATCGGCAGCCGCTGCCGGCGCCAGATGATCGGCTCCTCGACGCCATAGGCGACGTCAGCGATCTGGCGCAGCGGGATCGCCGCGCCGTCGGGGCCGGTGATCTGCAGATTGGCCACGGTCGCCAGATCGTTGCGCTCGAGCCCAGCGGAGCGGACGACGACGTCGACCAGCCGGTTGGCGTCGCGGACCGTCGTGACCGGGCTGCCGGAGAAGATCGTGGCGAGCGCGGCAGCGACGTCCTGCGACGACAGGCCGACGGCGCGCGCTTCGGTCTGGCGGACCTTGACCTCGACGCTCTTCTGCGGCTCGCCGGCGCTCAGATTGACGTCGCGTGTCTCGGCATTGCCGGCCACGATGTTCGCAAGCTGCATGGCGATCTCGCGCACCTTGCCGACATCGGGGCCGGTGACACGATATTTCAGCGGCCAGCCGACCGGCGGCCCCAATTCGAGCGGGTTGGCGCGGGTGATCAGGTCGGCGAACTCGGTGCGGAACGCGGCATCGAGCCTGGCCTTCACCCGGTCGCGGGCATCCAGATCCCTGGCCACGACCACCATCTGAGTCACGTTGTCATTGCTGAGCAGCACGTCCATCGGCAAATAGAAGCGGATGGCGCCGGCGCCCACATAGGTCGAGAAGCGGTCGATGTCCGGATCCGTCTTCAGCATGGCTTCGAGCCGCTTGGCCTGCACATCGGTTGCCTCGAACGAGGCGTTCTGCGGCAGTGTCAGGCTGACCAGCAGCTCGGGCCGGTCCGACGGCGGAAAGAACTGCTGCTCCAGCCGCATCGCGCCAAGGCCCGAGACGACAAGCGCCGTCAGCGAGACGATGATGGTGGCGGCCGGCCGGCGCAGCACGAGCTCGAGCAGCCGGTTGTAGGCGCGTCCGATCCGGCCGTCTTCATGGCCGTGCGCGGCCATGCTCTTCGGCAGGATCCAGGTGCCGATGATCGGCGAGAACAGCACCGCGACGATCCATGACGCCGACAGCGAGATCAGCACCACCATGAACAGCGAGAAGCAGTATTCGCCGGCGCTGGAGGCGGCGAAGCCGACCGGAATGAAGCCCGCGATCATCACGAGCGTCCCCGTGAGCATCGGAAAGGCGGTGGAGTCGTAGGCATAGGACGCTGCGCGGGCGCGATCCCAGCCGGCCTCCAGCCGCGACACCATCGCCTCCACGGTGATCATGGCGTCGTCGACCAAGAGGCCGAGCGCGATGATCAGGGCGCCGAGCGAGATGCGCTGCAGCCCGATGCCGGCGAGCTCCATGCCGACAAAGGTCATTGCGAGCACCAGCGGAATGGAGAAGGTCACGACCAGGCCGGCGCGCGCGCCGAGCGACAGGAACGACACCGCGAGCACGATCGCAATCGCCTCGACCAGCACCTTGAGGAAGCCGAAGATCGCATCCTTCACGACGCTCGACTGATCGGCGACCGCCACCATGTCGATACCGTGCGGCAGGCGGGCGCCGATCTCGGTCATGCGCTCGCGGACCGCCGCGCCGAATTCGGAGAGATTGCCAGTCGGCGCCATCGAGATCGCGAGGCCGAGCGCCTTCTCGCCATTGACGCGGAACGCGGCCGCCGGCGGGTCGACTGGAATGCGGCTGATCGTGGCGATGTCGGTCAGCGGCACGTAGCGCTGCGCGACGTGCAGGGTCACCGCCCGAAGGCTCGCCTCCGAGGCGAACGCGCCACTGACGCGCAGTGCGATCTTCTCCTCGCCGGTGCGGGTGACGCCGGCCGGCTGCACCGCGTTCTGCGCCGCCAGCGCGTTCATCACCTGCTGCGCATTAAGGCCGAAGGCGGCGAGCTTGCGTGGCGAGAATTCGACCGCGATCTGCTCTTCCTGCACGCCGAGCAGCTGGACCTTGCCGACATCCTTGACGCGCAGCACCTCGGCGCGGATCGTGTCCAGCCGGTCGCGCAGCTCGCGATCGGAGAAGCCTTCGGCCGTGAAGCCATAGATGATGCCGAACGTATCGCCGAACTCATCGTTGAAGAACGGGCCGCGCACGCCTGACGGCAGCATCGGGGCGATGTCGCCGACCTTCTTGCGCACCTGGTACCAGACGTCCGAGACGGCCTGCGGAGGCGTATCGTCGCGCAGGTTCACCATGATCACGGACTCGCCGGCGCGCGTATAGCTGTCGAGCCGATCGAGATAGGGCGTCTCTTCGAGCTTCTGCTCGATGCGGTCGGTGACGAGGTTGGTCGTGTCCGCGACGGTGGCGCCGGGCCAGATCACCGACACCACCATGGTCTTGATCGTGAAGGGCGGGTCCTCGTTGCGTGTCAGCTTAGTGTAGCTCCACGCGCCGGCCAGCAGCACCACGATCATCATGAAGATGACGAGGGATGATTGGCGCAGCGCCCAGGCCGAGAGGTTGAAGCCGGAGCCGTGACCGGAGTGGGTGTCGGGCGCGCTCATTTCACATCTCCATCAAAGGCGACAATCTGGTCGGGACGCAGCTTGCTGACGCCGGCGGTGACGATGTCGTCGCCGGCCGCAAGCCCGGAGGTGACGTAGATGGTCGAAGCCGTGTAGCGGCTGACGGTCACCGGCTTGCGCTTGAGCGTCTTGCTGCGCGGCTCGACGACATAGACCGCCGGTTGTCCGTTCTCAGCGGTCAGCGCCGAGGCGGGCAATGCGATGCTGCGCCCGGCCAGATAGCGCACCGAGCCGGTCACGACGGCGCCATAGGACAGCGGCGGCGTGTCGGGGAGGGCAACGCGGACGCGGTAGGTCCGGGTCGAGGGATCGGCGGTCGGGCTCACGTCGCGCACGCGTCCGCTCAACACCACCGATGGATCGGACACGAGCGTGACCTTCACCTCGATATCGGGCGGCGCGTTGTTGATCACACTTTCGGCGACGTTGAACACCGCGTCGCGCTCGCGCGACGAGGCAAGCCGGACCACCATCTGGCCGGCGGGCACGACTTGCCCCGCATTGGCGCCGATGGCGGTGATCACGCCGGTCTCCGGCGCGAGCAGCCGCGTGTAGCTCAGCCGCGCCTTGGCATTGGCGAGCGCGGAGGCGGCCGCGTCGAGGCGCGCCTTGGCCGAGCGCCAATTCGCGTCGGCCTCATCGACCCGGACCTGGGCGACGATCTGCTTGTCGAGCAGGATCTGCTGTCGTTCCAGCGTGGTCTTCGCCAGGCTTTCCGCTGCCGTGGCGCTGGCAAGATCCGCTTCCGCCGCACGCAGCTCGTTGGCGACGTTGGTATCGTCGAGCGTGGCGAGCAACTCGCCCTTCTGCACGCTGGCTCCGATCTCGACCTGGCGGGAGGTGACGCGCCCGTCGATCCGGAAACCGAGATCGGTCTCGACATGGGGACGAACCTCGCCGGTCTGGGTGATCTCTTCACCGCCGTCGATGGGCGTTGCCTTGACCGTCCTGACCGGGCGGGGCTTTTCAGCGGCCGGCGGCGGCTCTTGACAGGCCGCCAGTGTGAACAGGGCAAGCAACAGGGTGGCGCCTGAAGGCGCGTGCCGACTGAACGTCATGGGGAGTTTACCTCGTCGTTGAGGGAGGGACAGACAAGCCGCGGAGCATCGTGTCCGCGGCGGTAGCGGCCAGCCGAAGCAGGTCGCCGAAATCGATCTGGTTGACGGTGACCCCGAGCGTGACGATGCCGTGGACGCTGCCCCACAGCAGTTGCGTCGCAGCCTCTGCCGGCATCGCCTGCAACGCTCCGGCGCGGATCGCCTGCTCGACGCGCGCCTGCAGCCGCAGATAGGAGGCGAAGAAGTCCTGCTCGCGCGCGAGTTCGTCGAACTGCCCGAGATCGTTTTCGAGGAACATCAGCCTGAAGCGGGCGGGATCGGCGAGGGCGAATTCCGCATAGGCCCTCAGTATGCCGGCAATCGCATCGACATCGTGGTCATGAGCGGCGTCCATGGCGACGATCCGGGCGTCGAGCTCGGCAATGGCATCCGACCAGAGGGCCATCAGCACGTGCTGCTTGGTCGGAAAATAGCGATAGAGGGCTCCCGCCGTCAGTCCGATCGCGCTGGCGATGCGGCGCATCGACAGCGCCGCATAGCCCTCGCTGGCAACGATCGCCGCGGTTTCCGCCAGGATGCGGCGCCTTGTGCTGTCGAGTTCGTCCGGTGTGAGCGCGGGCCGGGCCATGCCATCTCCAAACAATCATAAACGCGTTTATTATTGATGTTTATTAAACGTGTTTTTCAATACGTCAAGAGATGTTCCGGCCGCTGCTCATCACCCAGCGACATCCTAAGCATCTGATTTTATGGAGTATATTGACCGATGACGGCCGGCGATCACAGAGGCTTGAGCTGGACGCTGACCAGTTTCATCGCCTCCGCGTCCTTCGGGTCGAGCCAGCGGATCTCGCGAGTCTGCGACATGGCCTCGATCACCTGGGATGAGACCCCCATCCGCGTCATGTAGCCGAGGATTGCGCCGGTCACGCGCTGCGTATCGGCCACGGCGTCCTCGCCCTGGGCGGCGGACGTGAACCGGTGCACGCCGAGTGCCGAGCCATCGAGGCCGTACCGGGTCTGGCCACCGGCAAAGGCGAAAACGCAGGCGCTGGCGCAGGTGGCGGGGCGAATCCGGCCGGCATCGTCCACGGCCCCCACGGCGGTGGCGAGGCCATGAGCGCGCAGGATCTCGCCCATCAGCACGCCCTGGTCGAGACTGCCGCCGGGCGAGGCCAGCAGCACGATGTCGCCGGGCTTCAGCTGCGCTTCGTCGATGCGCGCGCGCAGCCAGCCCGCCGCCGCAGGACCGATGCTGCCGCGAACAGCGAGCACGGCGCGCTTTGGCGCCAGTCCGGGAATCGCGGCGTCGGCGATCAGTCGCGACGACAGGCTGGGCGACACATACTGATCCTTCCAGAACGACCAGGCATCGGGACGCGACAGGTCGCGATAGGCGCAAATGCCGGTGCCGAGCACGATGGCGACGAAGAAGATCACCGAGCCGATCCGCCGCCACCGGACCCCTGACGGAAGGCGGTCGGTCATGTCCGGCGGCTGCGGCGGAGGAGCGGAGGTCACCGTCGAGGCCGGCCGCGGCGCAACGCGGGGACCCGTCGGCGACTGCCGGAAGCGCGCCCCGTCCTGCTGTCCGTCTTCGGCCGACACGCTCGCACTCCCTCGGGCGCCCCATGATGGTCCGCCCACCTAGCTATACGGATGGGCGGCGCGACACTATGGCGGGCGAGCGCGGGCGTTCAGAATCTTGCCGCCCGGCCGGGCGGTCTTCATCCCAATGTCCGGCGGCGGCTCGGAGCACGGCGCTCAGCGTGGCGCCGCTGCTGCGGTCCGCTTCGCCATGGCGGCCTTGGCAGCCGCCGCCCTGGCGATGGTCTGGGCGCCGTCCCAGCCACCGGCGGGCGCCGGCACATTGACCGCGTCGTCCGGCTGCGGCTCGACGGTGAAGGTCTGGATCGCGAGCTTCGCCGCGGCGAGCGACTGGGCATCGAGCCGCTTGGCGACATCGTCGCGCTTGCGGCCGGCATCGGCATCGCCCTGTGCCGCCGCGAGGCTGAACCATTTGTAGGATTCAGCGAGGTTCTGTTCGACCCCGATGCCGCGGGCATAGAGAATGCCGAGATTGTACTGGCTGTCAGCCACGCCGCGCTCGGCCGCCTTGCGGAACCACTGCGACGCGCTCTTATAGTTCGCGCCCTTGCCGCCGCCATCGGCGTCGAGCACCGCGAGATTATGCATCGCCTTGGCGTTGCCGCGTTCGGCGGCGACGACATAATAGCGGCGCGCGATGTCGGCGTCCTTCTTCACGCCGAGGCCCTTCTCGTAGAAGGTGCCGAGACGAAACACCGCCGGGATGAGCCCGGCCTGCGCGGCGCGGTCATACCATTTCGCCGCTTCCTCGTAGTTCGCGGCGATGCCCTTGCCTTCGGCGAAGCGCACGCCGACCTCGTAGGCCGCCGTCGGGTCGCCCTTCAGGGCGGAATTGCGCAGCGCCAGCCCGCCGATGCCGTCGGGCAGCTTCTCGGACGTCGGCACCTGCACGAGGCCGAGCTTCTGGCCGTTGGCCGCGGTCGGCACCGTGCCGGTGACGTCGGGCGCGGCGGCAGCGGCTGCCTGCTTGTCGGTATCCTGCGGGATCGCGAGCATCGCGATGGTCTCGGCCTCGGTCGGCATCGACCTGTTGTAGGACTGACGGTCCATCGGCGTCGGCGAGGTCAATGACGGGACGCTCTGATCCGGTGTCGCCGGCCGCGGCGAGAGGCTCGGTGTCGCCGACGGCATCTGTGCGCGCGGCGCCTCACCTTGGCTCTCCATCGGGGTGATCGGCGGTGGCGTGCTGCCGGAGTCGAGCAGCGACATCGCGAATTTGAAGGTGCCGAGCACGATCACGACGACGCTGGCGCCGACCAGCAGCGAGCGGATCTTCGATCCGATCGTCGAGACCTCCTCGTCGCCTTCAGCCGTGAGGGCGACCGTCGGCTTGTCCTTGATCTTGGCCTTTGCAGCTTCCTTTGGAATGTCCTTGACGGCTTCCTTGGGGGGCTCCTTGGCCTTCGGCTTGTCCTTCTTGGCCTTGTCCGCCTTCTTCGCGTCGACCGGCTGGGCTGCGGCTGCCGCCTGGGCGGCCCGGCGGGCCGCCGCGATGAAGCTCGAGGTCGAAACCGGTTCGCGCTTGCCGGCCGGAAGCTCGCTGAGCGCATCCTCGGAGGCCGCGATCCGTTCCGCAGGGGAGGCGGTGCGGCCGAGCGGACGCGTACCGGGCTCCAGCGGATGATCCGGCGGCAATTCGGGGACGATGGGGGTCGGGCGCGCCGCCTGGGCCGCGTGGGGCTCCAGGATCTCGGCGATCGCCTTGGGCGGGATCGGCGGTGGAGGCGCGGCCGGGGCGGCCGCCGCATGGAAGTCGCGCGGCGCTGCCGCGAAGGCCGCTTGGTTGGCAGCCGGGCTCACGATCTGCGCCGAAGGCTGCTCGGTCGCCGGGTTCGGCAGTTCGGGCCGATAAGCCGGTTCGGGCCGGGCCGGCTCGGCATAGGTCTGCGGCGCAGGCGCGCGCGCCGCCGGCATCGGCGCCTCGATCGGGGGAGCCAGAATGGCGGCGGGTTGGCTCGAGGTCGCGCGCACATTGCGCAGATCACCCTCGATCATGGCGAGCCGGTCGACGACGTGGCCGAGCGTATTGTGGACCGCTTCCAGCGAGTCCTGGGTGTTGCGATCGGTTTCGGTCTGGCTGAAGCGGATATCCGACAGCTCGCGCTTGACGACGTCGATCAGGCCGCCGTCCTGCGACGTCTCGCGTTGCGACCTGCTCTCGGCGAGTGCGGCAAAGGTCGCCTGCTGACGCTCCAGATAGCGCAGGATGTCCTGCAGCCCGTCCTCGACGCGGGTCATATTGCCGCCGCGCGGATCGTTGGCCGCCTCGAGCCGCTCGAGCAGGAAGCTGATCCGCTGCTCGAGATGGGTGATCGCCGACGAGCCGTCATTGCCGACCTGCAGCCGGTCGATGCGGTCCGACAGGCCGCGCAGCGCGTCCTCGATCTGGGCGGAATTGTCAGGCGCCGCGGCGGGCCGCTCGCGATTCTCCAAGGTCGAGGTCAGTGCCGCGATGCGCTGCTCGAGCGCCGCAAACGAATCGTGGAAGGAGTCGTGCGTGTCGCGGGCCTGCGTGACCTGGTCGACCTTCGAGGACAATTGCCGCAGATCGTCAGAGAGCCGCTCCAGCGCATCGTTGGAGGCGACGTTGGCCACGATCGCGCGCAAGGCAGTGATCGCGCTTTCGAGCTGCTGCACCGTGCCGGGGTCGTCATTGGCGCGCAGGATCAGATCGAGCTTGGTCCCGAGATTGCGAATCGCCTCGTCATAGACCGCGAGCTGCTCGGCCGGCTTCAGCGAGCCCACGACCTCGCGAATGTCGGTCAGCGCGCGTTCGATGCCGGCCAGCGCATGGCCGTCGACGCCGCTCTGGCGGTTCTCGTCGATGCGGCGCGACAGCGAGCGGATCTCGTTCTCGAGCGATTCGATCGCGCGCCGCGGCATTGCCTCGGTGATGGCGTGGCGGATCTCGGCGAGGTCGTTGCGGAAGCCGGCGATCGACTGTTCGATGCCGTCCTCAGGCCGCTGCAGCGACTCGATCTGGCTCGTGATCTTGAGGAGGTGGCGTTCGAGCTGCGAAAAATCCGGGCCGGGCGCGGCGGCCGGCGGTGGCGTCATCAACGGTGCCGCGGCGGGAGTCATCGTGGGAACGGTCGGCGGCGCCTGATGCGACGGCAGGGCGCGCGCATTGTCGAGCTCGCTCTGCCGGGCGCTGATCTCGGCGACGGCGATGTCGAACGCGCCGGGGTTCAATGGTTGAGCCGGGCGATAGAGCTGCGACGCCGCGCGCTCCACGCCGTCCGGTCCGCGATAGCGCTCCTCGGTGGCCGATTTGCGCAGCGGCGTCGAGATCTGCGACAGGCGGGCATCGAGCCGGGAAATGGCCTCGTTGAGCTGACGGGCGACGCCCTGCTCGTCGCGGGGCGTGTCCTTGCGCGCGACCGGGCGCGACATCTGCTCGATCTGACGGGCGATGGAGTCGAGCCGCTGATGAATGTCGGTGACTTCACGGGCATCGCGATTCGCCGGCGGCGTGGCGCGCGGCGGATAGCTGCTGCGGAAATCGGGCGGAGCAGATGCGCCGAGCGTGGAGTTGATCCAGTCGTTCAGCGTCATCCCGGCGCGCTGCGCCGCGGCCTCGGCCCTCTCGCGGACGGTTGGGTCGATGCCTTCATTACTCCACGGTACGCGCGAATTCATGTCTCGTCCGGTTCCGCTTCCAGCGCTCCACCCAGCGCCTCCAGCCTCCCCACGCGTCCCGGATTAGAAGATGAACGGAACCGCGCAGATCGTCTGCTCCAGGTCCGGACTTTTGGCTTTTACGGTAAATATCGGGTTAAGTTTACCATCGTCGCCGTCATAAGTTTTGCAGGCGCACGTAAGCCCCGCGCATCAGCCCGCAGTTTCCCGTGACGGGGGATCGAGCGGCCGCACGCTGCCGCTGTTGGAGATGGCCGACAGGGCGGTGATCGCCTCCTCGCACCATTCCGCCACCATGCGCTCGTGACGCAGCCCGAGGCGCAGATTGAGCAGCTTGCCCATGTCGGCCGGCGCAACGCTGCCGTCCGCATAATGCTTCTTGAGGATGCGATCGTAGCGCTCGGCGCGGTCGCGATGATGTTCGAGCCGCGCCATCAGATCGGCCCGGATCGGCGCGATGTCGGCCGCGCCCAGCGCATAGAGACGAACCAGGAGATCGTCCTTGACCGAGGCCGGCGTACTCGGCCGTGCCGCCCAGCTGCGGAAGGCTGCGCGCCCTTCGGGCGTCAGCGTGTAGACGAGCTTGTTCGGCTTGCCGGTCTGCACCACCTCGCGGCCCTGGATATAGCCGCGATCGCGCAGTCGCGACAATTCGCGATAGATCTGCTGATGGTCGGTCTTCCAGAAGAACCCGATCGAGGAATCGAAGGTCTTGGCGAGCTCGTAGCCCGTCATGGGATGTTCGGTGAGGCAGGCAAGGATGGCGTCGCCGAGGGCCATGGCCGGAAACTGCTCCCGTTTTTCTGATCGTTGTCTGCCCCGTTCCACGCTTGACATTATGCACACTGACGCATATGCGTCAATGTGCATATGGGGTGGTTGTGGTGCTGGCCTGTTCCACCCCGAGGAGACGCCCAATGACAAAGACCGGCCTCGACGGATGGTACGGCTATATGAGGTCTCACGATCTCGGCGGGTTGTGGGAGCTCTTGCACCCGGACGCCGTGTTCGAAAGTCCCGTCGTGCATACCCCGCAGCGCGGCCGCGACATCACCTTCAAATATCTCGCGAGTGCAGAGAAAGTCTTAGGCGGTCCCGGCTTCAAGTATGTCGGGGAGTGGCGTAACGCCACGGGCGCCGTGCTCGAATTCGAGAATGAGATCGAAGGCATCAAGCTCAACGGAGTCGACATCATCACCTTCGATGACGCTGGTCTGATCACGCATTTCAAGGTCATGGTGCGCCCGCTCAAGGCGATCAATCTGCTGCACCGCCTGATGGGCGAACAGCTCGCCGCCATGAACAAACCATCGTGACGCGACCACCGGCCGCAAAGCTACGGCTGCCGTAAGCCCTTAGAACTCGCTACAGTCCGCGGCCTGCATTGCCCGCCGCGTCCGCCAAACATTCCGTCTGAAACTTCAGCCTTCCTGCCGGAGACGCCGATGCCCATCTACAAAGCCCCCGTGGAAGATGTGACCTTCCTGCTCAACGATGTGTTCCAGATCGATCGCTACGACAATCTGCCGGGCTTCTCCGATGCCTCGGCCGACGTCCGCGAGGCGATCATCGGCGAAGCCGCCAAGCTCGCCGAGGAGGTGCTGCAACCGCTCAATCGCGTCGGCGATCTCGAAGGCTGCAAGCGTCACGATGACGGCAGCGTCACCACGCCGAAGGGCTTCAAGGAGGCCTATAAGCAGGTCGCCGAGGGCGGCTGGCTCGGCCTGTCGGCGCCGACCGAATATGGCGGCCAGGGCCTGCCGGTGACGCTGAGCCAGACGGTCAACGAATTCCAGTGCTCCGCCAACATGGCGTTCTCGATGTATGGCGGCCTCACCATGGGTGCGACCGCGGCGCTGATCGTGCATGGCAGCGAGGAGCAGAAGAAGACCTACGTGCCGAAGATGGTGGCGGGCGAATGGACCGGCACCATGAACCTGACCGAACCGCATTGCGGCACCGATCTCGGCCTGCTGCGCACCAAGGCGGTGCGCCAGGCCGACGGCAGCTTCAAGATCTCCGGCACCAAGATCTTCATCTCCGCCGGTGAGCATGATCTCGCCGACAACATCATCCATCTCGTGCTCGCCCGCATCGAGGGTGCGCCGGCGGGCATCAAGGGCGTGTCGCTGTTCGTGGTGCCGAAATTCCTGGTCAATCCGGACGGCAGCGTGGGGCAGCGCAACGGCGTGACCTGCGGCTCGATCGAGCACAAGATGGGCATCCACGGCAATTCGACCTGTGTGATGAACTACGACAATGCCACCGGCTGGCTGATCGGCGAAGAGAACAAGGGCATGCAGGGCATGTTCGTGATGATGAACGAGGCCCGGCTCGGCGTCGCCGTGCAGGGGCTCGCGCAGTCCGAGGTCGCCTATCAGAACGCGGTCGCCTATGCGCGTGAGCGTATCCAGGGCCGTTCGCTGACCGGGCCCAAGGCGCCGGACAAGGCCGCCGATCCGATCATCGTGCATCCCGACGTGCGCCGCACGCTGCTGTCGATCCGCGCCTTCAACGAGGCCGCGCGCGCCATGGTGGTGTGGACCTCGCTGAAGAGCGACGTCGCCCACCGCTCGCAGGATCCGAAGGACCGCCAGGCCGCCGACGACCATATGGGTCTGATGACCCCGGTCATGAAGGGCTACATGACCGACATGGGCTTCGCCAATGCGGTCGCCGCGCAGCAGATGTATGGCGGCCACGGCTACATCGCCGAATGGGGCATGGAGCAGTTCGTGCGCGATGCGCGCATCGCCATGATCTACGAGGGCGCCAACGGCATCCAAGCGCTCGACCTCGTCGGCCGCAAGCTGCCGCGCGACGGCGGCCGCGCCGTGATGGCGTTCTTCAACGAGGTCGGCAGCTTCGCCAAGGAGCAGGGCGGCCATGATGCGATGAAGCCGTTCGTCGCGCCGCTGTCGACCGCGCTCGGCCATCTGCAGCAGGCCACCACCTGGCTGATGCAGAACGCGATGACCAAGCCGGACAATGCCGGCGCCGCCGCGACCGACTACATGCATCTCTTTGCGCTGGTCACCTTCGGCTACATGTGGGCGAAGATGGCCAAGGTGGCGCAGGACAAGATTGCCGCGGGTGACAGCTCGACCTATCTGACCACCAAGCTGGTGACGGGCCGCTTCTTCATGGAGCGCATCCTGCCCGAGACGGCGGCGCATCTCGCCCGCCTGCAGGCCGGCTGCGCGACTGTGATGGAACTGCCGGCGGAAGCCTTCTGAGGACGAGACGAGAGCCGGTGCGTCGCGCGCCGGCCCTCGTCGCTACTGACAACACATGAAGATGACCAGATGAGGAGGGCGTGATGCCTGAGGCCTTTATCTATGACCACGTACGGACTCCCCGCGGCCGCGGCAAAGCCGACGGCGCGCTGCATGAGGTGACCGCGCTCGCGCTCGCCACCGTGCCCTTGAAGGCGCTCAAGGACCGCAACAACATTCCGGAAGATGCCGTCGATGACGTCGTGCTCGGCGTCGTCGACCCCGTCGGCGAGGCCGGCTCCGACATCGCCCGTTTCGCCGCGCTCAATGCCGGCCTTGGCGAGGCCGTCCCGGGCGTGCAGATCAGCCGGTTCTGCGCCTCCGGCCTCGATGCCGTCAACTTCGCGGCCGCGCAGATCATGAGCGGCCAGCATGAGCTCGTCATTGGCGGCGGTGCGGAATCGATGAGCCGCGTCGGCATCGGCGCCTCCGGCGGCGCCTGGCCGATGGATCCGTCGATGGCGGTGCCAGCCTATTTCATGCCGCAGGGCGTCTCGGCCGACCTGATCGCGACCAAATACGGCTTCTCGCGCGACGACGTCGACGCCTATGCGGTGCAGAGCCAGCAGCGCGCCGCCAAGTCCTGGGAAGAGGGCCGCTTCGACAAATCCGTCGTGCCGGTCAAGGACATCAACGGCCTGACCATCCTGGCCAAGGACGAGCACATGCGCCCGTCGACGACGATGCAGTCGCTGGCGCAGCTGCAGCCGTCCTTCGCGGCGATGGCGCAGATGGGCGGCTTCGACGCGGTCGCGATCCAGTCGCACCCGGAGATCGAGCGCGTCAACTACGTGCATCACGCCGGCAACTCCTCCGGCATCGTCGACGGCGCCGGCGCGGTGCTGCTCGGCAGCAAGGAGGCGGGCGAGAAATACGGCCTGAAGCCGCGTGCGAAAATCCGTGCCTTCACCAATATCGGCTCCGAGCCGGCGATGATGCTGACCGGCCCGGTCGACGTCACCGAGAAGCTGTTCGCGCGCACCGGCATGAAGGCGTCGGACATCGACCTGTTCGAGCTGAACGAGGCGTTCGCCTCGGTCGTGCTGCGCTACATGCAGGCGTTCGAAATCGACAAGGACAAGATCAACGTCAATGGCGGCGCCATCGCGCTCGGCCATCCCCTGGGCGCCACCGGCGCGATGATCCTCGGCACCGTGCTCGACGAACTCGAGCGCACCGGCAAGGCGACTGCGCTTGTCACGCTGTGCATCGGCGGCGGCATGGGCACCGCGACCATCATCGAGCGGGTCTAAGCCGTCATTGCGAGCGAAGCGACGCGTCCGCCGAAGCCATCTTGGGCGTAGGCGGAAGCAATCCAGAGTCCGACCCGAGCCCTGGAATGCTTCGTCGCTTCACTCCTCGCAATGACGCGCAACGAACAAACGTAGGGTGGGCCAAGCGAAGCGTGCCCACCGCCTTCTTCATCCACACTGTGGGTGGGCACGGCGCAAGGGCGCCTTTGCCCACCCTACGAATACAGGACAACGCCGCGCCGACCGGCTGCTGGCACCGAGGGAGCACCACATGGCCTTCAAGAACTTCAAACTGGAAACCGATGCCGACGGCATTGCGCTGATCACCTGGGACATTCCGGGCCGTTCGATGAACGTGCTCGACGAGACCTCGACGAATGAGCTCGAGGCTCTCGTGAAGGAAACCACCGCCGATGCCGCCATCAAGGGCGTCGTCATCACCTCGGCCAAGGAGGCGTTCTGCGCCGGCGCCGATCTGTCGATGCTCGAGGGCATGAACCGCCTCTATGCCGACGTGCTGAAGAGCAAGGGCGAGGAAGCCGCCAACCAGATGCTGTTCGACACCAGCCGGCGCTTCTCGCAGATCAACCGGGCGATGGAAACGTCCGGCAAGCCGTGGGTCGCCGCGATCAACGGCCTCGCGCTCGGCGGCGGCTTCGAGATCACCCTGTCGTGCCACTACCGCGTTGCGGCCGAGAATCCGAAGACGCGGCTCGGCCTGCCCGAGATCAAGGTCGGCCTGTTCCCCGGCGCCGGTGGCACCCAGCGCGTGCCGCGCATCGTGCAGCCGCAGGACGCCATGAACCTGCTGTTGAAGGGCGAGGCGCTCACGCTCGACAAGGCCAAGGCGCTGAAGCTGGTCGACGCGATCGTGCCGGCGGCGGATCTCATCAAGGCGGCCAAGGACTGGATCAAGGGCGGCGGCAAGGCGGTTCAGCCGTGGGACGAGAAGGGCTTCAAGCTGCCCGGCGGCCCGGTGTTCTCCAAGAACGGCATGATGATGTTCCCGGCCGGCAACGCCATCTACCGCCGCGAGACCTACGACAATTATCCGGCGGCGCGCGCCATCATGAGCTGCGTCTATGAAGGCCTGCAGTTGCCGATCGACGCCGCGCTGCGCGTCGAATCGCGCTACTTCACCAAGATCCTGCGCTCGAAGGAAGCCGCGGCCATGATCCGCAGCCTGTTCCTGTCGATGCAGGAATTGAACAAGGGCGCGCGTCGCCCCGCGGACGTGCCGGCGACCAAGCTCAAGAAGATCGCCGTGATCGGCGCCGGCTTCATGGGCGCCTCCGTCGGCTACGTCTCGGCCCGCGGCGGCCTCGATGTCGTGCTGATCGATCGCGACCAGGAGAGCGCCGACAAGGGCAAAGCGCATGCGCAGAGCGTGATCGACGGCCTGGTCAAGAAGGGCCGCGCCAAGCCAAGCGAGGCCGAGGCGATCATGGGCCGCATCACCGCGACCGCCGACTACGCCGCGTTGAAGGATTGCGACCTCGTGATCGAGGCCGTGTTCGAGGACCGCAAGGTCAAGGCCGAGACCTACGCCAAGGCACAGGCCTATCTGAAGGACGGCGCGATCTTCGCTTCCAACACCTCGACCTTGCCGATCACCTCGCTGGCCGAGGAGTTCAAGGACCAGGGTCGCTTCATCGGCATCCACTTCTTCTCGCCGGTCGAGAAGATGATGCTGGTCGAGATCATCATGGGCAAGGCGACCGGCGACGTCGCGCTGGCGACCGCGCTGGACTATGTCCGCACCATCGGTAAGACCCCGATCGTGGTCAACGACTCCCGCGGCTTCTTCGCCAATCGCTGCGTGATGCGCTACATCGCCGAGGGCAACGAGATGTTCCTCGAAGGCGTGCCGCCGGCGCTGATCGAGAACGCCGCCAAGATGGCCGGCATGCCGGTCGGACCGCTGTCGCTGTCGGACGAGGTCGCGCTCGACCTCGGTCTGAAGATCATGAAGGCGACCGAGCACGATCTCGGGCCCAACGCGATCAACCAGGACCACAAGAAGCTGATGGTCGAGCTGGTCGAGAAGCAGGGCCGCTTCGGCCGCAAGAACGGCAAGGGCTTCTACGATTATCCCGAGAAGGGCAAGGGTCAGAAGAGCCTGTGGCCGGATCTGGCCAAGCTGCAGCCGAAGCATCTCGATCCGGATACGCTGGATGTCGAGGAGCTGAAGCAGCGCTTCCTGGTGGTGCAGGCGGTGGAAGCCGCGCGCACCGTCGAGGACCATGTCATCACCGACGTGCGCGAGGCCGATGTCGGCTCGATCCTCGGCTTCGGCTTCGCGCCGTTCACCGGCGGCACGCTGTCCTATATCGACTTCATGGGGACAAAGAAGTTCGTCGAGCTGTGCCACACCTTCACGGCGAAATACGGCTCGCGCTTCGCCCCGCCGAAGCTGCTGGAGGAAATGGCCGCCAAGGGCGAAACCTTCTACGGCCGCTTCCCGCCGAAGAAGGCGGCGGCCTGACGATTGCGGCCTGCCTGATGAAGTCTCGATAGCACCGCATCGACGGTGCGCTCCCCTCCCCGCAAGGGGGAGGGGAGTTTACTGACTTCGCGGCTGAATGATCGCTTCTTAAAGGTCTGGCCAGCTCACCGCGCCTGCATCAGCCCTTCCTTCGCCAGCGCCTCCTGCACCTTCGGCCGGGCGGCGACGCGGTTTTTGTAGGCGACGAGGTTCGGCAGCGCCGACAGGTCGAACTTCATCCGGTCGGCCCAGGTCAGGATGGTGAACAGATAGCCGTCGGCGACCGTGAACTGGCTGCCCATCAGGTAATCGCGCCCCGCGAGCTGGCTGTCGATATACTTGAACTTGCCCATCACGCGGTCCTTGAAGAACGCCTTGGCGTCGTCGGCGAGCACCGGCGAGAACAGCGGGCCGAAATTCTTGTGCAGCTCCGAGGTGATGAAGTTCAGCCATTCCAGCAGCTTGTAACGCTCGCCGCTGTTGCGCGCGGGAGCGAGCTGCTTGTCCGCAGCCTGGTCGGCGATGATCTGGACGATGACCGGTCCCTCGGTCACGATGTCGCCGCTCGGCAGCCCCAGGGCCGGTACCTGGCCCTTCGGATTGACCTTAAGATAATCGTCGCCATTTTCCAGGGTCTTGGCGCGGAGATCGACCTTCACGAGGTCGTAGGGCAGGCCGGCCTCGAGCAGGGCGATATGGGGTGAGAGCGAGCATGCGCCGGGTGAATAATAAAGCTTCATCTTGTATTCCCTCCGTGAGACCGTTGTTTCCTGGTGGAACCGGGCTCTCGCGCACGGCCCTTAAATGCACTTGCATGGAATAGTCAAGATTGATGCAGCTGCATCGAATGCGCTAGAACGAGGACATCGAGAATACGAGCCGGCCCATGAAACGCAAACCATCGACCGAGGCGACCGCCGCCTGGATCCGCCTGATGCGGGTCCAGAGCCGGGTGCTGGACGCCGTCGAGCAGGAGCTGAAAAAGGCCGGTTTCCCGCCGCTCGCTTGGTATGATGCGCTTCTGGAGCTGTCCCGCGCGCCGACCGGGGAGCTGCGGCCGGTTGAGCTCGAACGGCAGATGCTGCTGCCGCAATATTCAACCTCGCGGCTGATCGACCGTCTCGTCGATGAAGGCCTGGTTGTCCGGCGCGAATGCAAGATGGACAAGCGCGGCCAATTCGTGGAGATCACGGAGGCGGGGCGCGAGCTGCAGAAGCGGATGTGGTCGGCCTATTCGGCCGCGATCGAAAAGCATGTCGGCTCCAAGCTGTCGGATGCCGACGCCGCCAAGCTCTGCGCGCTGCTCGATCGGCTCGGCTGCTCCTGCGGTCAGGCCGTTCCCTATTCTGCCGGAGAGGGCGCGTCGACCCGATGAGTTACTCGTACCCTTTCACATCCGCGGTCCCCTCGGGTCCGCGGCCCTTCCTGTCACCACGCGCGATCCTTGACGCGCGCTTCCTCCGAGACTCACATGGCGCGTGACCAGATCGATATGACCCCGCTGCAGTCGCGCGACGAACTCGTGGCGTGGCTCGAAGCCGGCGTGAAGCCGCCGTCCGCCTTCCGCATCGGGACCGAGCACGAGAAGACGCCGTTCACGCTCGACGGTCACCGTCCCGTTCCTTACGAGGGGCCGCGCGGCATCGGTGCGTTGCTTGAAGGCATGAAGCTCCTGCTCGGCTGGGAGCCGATCATGGAGCGTGGCAACATCATCGGGCTCTATGACGTGACCGGAGGCGGCGCGATCTCGCTGGAGCCCGGCGGTCAGTTCGAATTGTCCGGCGCGCCGGTCGAGACCGTGCACCAGACACATTCCGAGCTGATGGCGCATCTGGCGCAGGTGCGCGAGATCGCGACCCCGCTCGGCATCGGTTTTCTCGGGCTCGGCATGACGCCATCCTGGTCGCGCGAAGACATTCCCGTGATGCCCAAGGGCCGCTACAATATCATGAGAGGCTACATGCCGAAGGTCGGTCACTACGGCCTCGACATGATGTTCCGGACCTGCACGGTGCAGACCAATCTCGACTTCTCCTCGGAAGCCGACATGATCAAGAAGCTCCGGGTCTCGGTCGCGCTGCAGCCGATCGCGACCGCGCTGTTCGCCAACTCGCCGTTCACTGAAGGCAAACCGAACGGCTATCTGTCGTTCCGCTCGGAGATCTGGCGCGACACCGACAATCAGCGCTCGGGCATGATCCCCTGGGCGTTCGAGGACGGCATGGGCTTCGAGCGCTGGGTCGACTACGCGCTCGATGTTCCCATGTATTTCGTCAAGCGCGACGAAACCTATATCGACGTCTCCGGCACCTCGTTCCGCGACTTCTTCGCGGGCAAGAATCCGGCGATGGCCGGCGAGCGCCCGACCCTGTCGGACTGGGCCAATCACCTGTCCACGATCTTCCCGGAAGTTCGCCTGAAGCGCTATCTGGAGATGCGCGGGGCCGATGGCGTGCCGTGGGGCCGCCTGCCGGCGCTGCCGGCGTTCTGGGTCGGCCTGCTCTATGACGATGTCAGCCTCGATGCCGCCTGGGACCTGGTCAAGGATTGGACCGCGTTCGAGCGCCAGAGCCTGCGCGACGACGTGCCCCGTCTGGGCTTCAAGGCGCGCATCCGCAATCGCTACGTGTTCGAAGTCGCCAAGGAATGCCTGACCCTGGCGCATCACGGCCTGCGCCGGCGCGGCCGCATCGACCATCTCGGCCGCGACGAAAGCCGCTATCTTGAGCCGCTCGACCAGATCATCGATTCCGGCCGTTCGCCGGCCGAGGAAATGCTGGAGAAGTTCAACGGTCCCTGGCACGGCTCGGTCGAGCCGGCCTATGACGAATACGCGTTCTGACGGACGCAGCCCTGGCTGAGCCGGGCGGGCTCGGCGCATCCGGCCGGCCGGATGCCGCAGCGTCGTCGCGCCGCTCTTCGTCCGGGCCGGAGTTCCAAGCCTGGCGGGAATTGGCGGATGGGCCCGGCTTTTTTGTTGCAGTTTGTGTCTTCGGCCCGGTCTGGCGCCGGCGCGCCCCGGTGTGGCCGTGGGCGCGTCGTGTCCGTGAGAGCCGTTCATCCGCCATACAGGTTCGTGGCGATCAAATGACGCTTCAAAATACTCAAGAAAACCTCAAGTCTAACAATGGGTCTGATGGTTCAGCGGCGGCGCGTGGGGCGCCTCATGGGGGTGTGGCTGTGGGCACTGGCGTGCCTGCTCGCGGCCGTGCGTTCGGAGCCAGCTGACGCCCAGACCTATTCCGATCGTCCCGGCGGCGACTATATGAGCGCGCCGATCGCCTCGGGCGACCCGGCCGATTGCGCGCTGCTGTGCGAGCACGACCGGCGCTGTCGCGCCTGGAGCTTCAACTATCCGACCGTGATGGAAGCGGGCGCGGTGTGCTGGCTGAAGAACAGCGTGCCGGCACGGGTGCCCGACAATTGCTGCGTCTCCGGCGTGCGCGGCGCCGGCGTCGTCGAAATCCGCAACGACGCCGTCGAAACCTCGATCGACCGTCCCGGCGGCGATTATCGCAGCTTCGACATCAAGACCACGGACCTGAAGGCCAACGACAAGGTCGAGAAGCCCGTCGACAAAGGCGCAGACAAGAGCAGCGACAAGGCGCCGGACAAGAAAGACGAGAAGGCCGCCGACGCCGAGGAGATCTGCAAGGCCGCCTGCACCGGCGACAACAAATGCCGCGCCTGGACCTTCGCCCGGCCCGGCTATGCCGGCAAGGAGGCGCACTGCTTCCTGAAAAAGGAGATCAAGCCGCCGCGGCGGCGGGCCGGCTTCACCTCGGGCGTGGTGCGGTAGCGTCCGGAGAGCGTCGATCTGCCGATGGAAGCCGTTACGACGGTGACGCTTCGGGCGCCGACAGTGCACCAAACTCAGTGTCATTCCGGGGTGTGACGCGCAGCGGCGCGAGCCCGGAATCATTACTCACGCTGGTGGTTACGGATTCGGGGCTTCGCTCTTCGAGCTACAGCGGACAAACCGCGCGCCCGGAATGACAGGCGGGGAGAGCGGTGGCTCCGCATAGCCAAGTGTGAATCATTCCTCTGCGGCGATCACGGTGATCTCCGGCCATAGCGCCTTCCAGCGCGACGCCTTGGCCGCGTAGTTCGCCGCCGAAAAATTGGCCGTGATGTTCGGTCGCACGATCATCTGCGCGATGTCATCGAAGCCCTTGGGCGCATAGACCTCGTATCCGCCGGCCACAGGCCGGAGGCCGACCTGCGTATTGGTGGTGAGGAAACGGTCGATGCCGTCGGTGGAGCGCGTCAGCGGCGGGTAGGGGCGGCCGTGCTTGGCGGGATACCAGAGGTGGACGCGGGCCTGGTTGCGCACCTCGACCTTGGCGTCGATGCCGCCGAGCGCGGAAGCGATCTGCTTGATCACGGTATCCTCGGCATCCCACGACGTGTCCGGATCGAAATAGAAAATATCGTAGTCGTTGATGCCGTGGTCGACGGCACGTCCCGTGCGCACGTTCCACACGGTCTGTGTCAGACAACCGGCAACGATCCAGGCATCGGGCAACCCCGTCGCCCGCAGCACGTCCATGATCGCGCTGTTGATCGGGTTGCGTAGCGCTGACGTGACGAAGCCCTCTTCGGTCATGCGCCCTTATAACACGCAAATACCTTCGGATCATGCTGACCCTGGCGGTGCTGCGCAACGAACATGAGGACACTGCCTCAGCCGAGGTCGAAGGCCGGGATCGCCTTTCGGCAAACCTGTATCCGCCAGTGCGGGCGCAGTAGCGCCGCGACATCGCCGCGCTCGCCCGGCAGTCATAGGAGATGCCGTCCTCGACCTCCGGCCATGCCAGCGCGAGCGCGCTGACATCGTCGAAGGTCACGGTGCGGCGCGCTCAGCGCACCGCGGTGAAGAAACGATCCAGCCGGAAGCCTGAGAGCCAGGCCCACACCGGCTGGTTCTTGAAGCCGAGATCCCACGAGCCGACCACCGCGTCGGCGCGGCCGACCAGATTGTCGATCGGCAGCAGGCCGACGCCGCCATCGCGCAACGAGACGCGGCTGTCGGCGGAGTTGTCTCTGTTATCGCCGAGCACGAACAGTTTGCCGGGCGGCACGGTGACTTCCGGCGTGTTGTCGAGACGGCCATTGTCGCGCATCTTGAAGATCAGGTGCGACACGCCATTCGGCAGCGTCTCGACATAGCGATAGGCGGGCTCGTTGCGGCCGGTGTCGTCCTCGGCGTCGCCGATGCCGTCCGGCTTCAGCGCGGCGGCCTCGCCATTGATGTAGAGCTGGCCCTGGCGCATCTGGATGCGGTCGCCGGGCAGGCCGACGACGCGCTTGACCCAGGCCTGCGAGGTGTCGCCCGGCCAGCGGAACACGACGACGTCGCCACGCTTCGGCGTCTCGCCGAACAGCCGCCCGGTCTCGGGCAAGGTGATCTGCATCGGCAGCGAGGACGTGCCATAGCCATACGGGAATTTCGACGCGAGCAGCGCGTCGCCGATCAGCAGCGTCGGCTCCATCGAGCCCGAGGGCACGTAGAACGGCTCGGCGATCGCGCCCTTGGCGACGAACACGACCAGGACTACGGCGGCGAGCTGTGCGAGCTGTCCGCCCCAGGTGGCGGTGTCCTTGCGCGCGGCCTTGGTCACGGTCTTCTCGGCCGACATCTTGTCGAGGCTCATCGGCCCGTGCCTCCCACCGTGATGCGATCCATGCGCAGCGTCGGCTGACCGACGCCGACCGGCACGCCCTGGCCGTTCTTGCCACAGGTGCCGATGCCGGTGTCGAGCGACAGATCGTTGCCGATCATGCTGATGCGGTTGAGGTCGGTCGGGCCATTGCCGATCAGCATCGCGCCCTTCACCGGCGCACCGACCTTGCCGTTCTCGATCCGATAGGCCTCGGTGCACTGGAAGACGTATTTGCCCGAGGTGATGTCGACCTGGCCGCCACCGAAATTGACGGCGTAGATGCCGTTCTTGACGGAGGCGATGATCTCGGCCGGATCGCGGTCGCCGGCCAGCATGTAGGTGTTGGTCATGCGCGGCATCGGCACATGCGCATAGCCTTGCCTGCGGCCATTGCCGGTCGGCGCCATGTTCATCAGCCGCGCGTTCTGGCGGTCCTGCATGTAGCCGACCAGGATGCCGTCCTCGATCAGCACGGTTCGGCTGGTCGGCGTGCCCTCGTCGTCGATCGACAGCGAGCCGCGGCGCGACGACATGGTGCCGTCATCGACCACCGTGACGCCCTTGGCGGCGACCGGCTTGCCCATCAGCCCGGCGAAAGCCGACGTCTTCTTGCGGTTGAAATCGCCTTCGAGGCCGTGGCCGACGGCTTCGTGCAGCATCACGCCGGGCCAGCCGGCGCCCAGCACGACGTCCATCTCGCCGGCCGGCGCGGGGACGGATTCGAGATTGACGAGCGCCTCGCGCAGCGCGCCATCAGCGGCTTCGCGCCATGCCTTGGTCTCGATGAAGCGCGCATAGGCCTCGCGGCCGCCATAGCCCTTGCTGCCGCTCTCCTGGCGGTCGCCCTGGCCAGCGACGACCGAGACGTTGACGCGCACCAGCGGGCGGATGTCACGATAGCTCTCACCGTCGGGCCTGATGATCTCGACCACCTGCCAGGTCGCACCGAGGCTCACGGTCACCTGGCGCACGCGCGGATCCTTGTCGCGCAGATAGGCGTCGATCTCGCCGAGCAGCTTGACCTTGCTCTCGAAGCCCGGCGCGTCGAGCGGATTGTCGTCGCCATAGAGCCGCACATTCGTATGCGGCGGCGGGCTGGCGAAGTTGCCCGAATAGCCGCCCCTGACCGCGCTCACCGCGTCCGCCGCGCGCATCAGCGCCGGCAGCGAGACGTCGGAGGAATGCGCGTAGCCGACCGCATCGTCCTTGACGGCGCGCAGGCCGAAGCCCTGGCTGGTGTCATAGGTCGCCTGCTTCAGGCGGCCATTGTCGAAGGTCAGCGCCTCGGTCTGGCTGTATTCGAGAAACAGCTCGCCGTCGTCGGCGCCGGCCAGGCCGCGCGCAATCTCGCTGCGGACCGCGTCACGATCCAGACTGGCGCGATCGAGCAGGGAGGTGGTGGCGGGATTCGTCATGGGTCAATCCGTTGTCGGAGCGGTCATTCCAAGATAGTTGTTTTGACGTCGGGGCGCGAGGGGCTGGATGATTACCGAATTGACATGGTTGAGATCGTTCCAATCACGGCCGCTTACATCGAGAGCTTTCACCGCACGCTGGATTTTGTCGCGCGTGAACGGCGCTACCTGTCCTTTGTGCAGGCGCCACCGCTCGACTCCACGCGGGCATTCATCCTGAACAATATCCAGGAGGGATATCCGCAATTCGTGGCGTTGTCGGCAGGCGATGTGGTCGGCTGGTGCGATGTGACGCCGAAATCAGGGCCAATCGATGCCCGGGTCGGCGTGCTCGGCATGGGCCTTTTGCCGCAGTTCCGGCGCCAGGGCAACGGAACCCGGCTGATGGCGGCGACGCTGGAGGCAGCGCGGCGGGTCGGGTTCTCGCGCGTCGAGCTGAATGTCTACCGCAGCAATACGGATGCGATCCGGCTGTATCAAAAGGCCGGATTCGTTCTGAAGGCGGTGCAGCCGCGCGAGGCTCGCGACGACGGGTTTGACAAGACGCTGCTGGTGATGGCGCTGGCGCTCGACACGGGACGCTGATCGATACGGTCGCTCGGCGCGCGCCAACGATCGCCGTCGTTCACGGCAATGTGTCAGGCGTTCGGCGATAGCGCTTGCTGGTGTCAGGCCGGCTTGGTGTCAGGGCAGCTTGTCGAAGCCGTCGGCGAGGCCGTTGAGGCTCAGCGGGAAGCCGATGCCTTCCTCCGGCGTTTCGAAGATGATGAAGGTCGCGGTCTTCGCCGTCTTGAGCTGGCCGAGCAGCTTGTCGTCCAGCACCACCTCGGCGACGCAGCCATTCGGCAGGCAGCGCACGAAACCGGCGCGGCCGACATCCTGGTTGTCGAGCTTGAGGCCGAGGCCGGACGGCAGCAGCACGCCGAGCGGCGCCACCACGCGCATCAACCGGCTCTTCTGGTCGGCGGTTTTGAGCATGATCACGGTGAGGCCTGCATTGGAGCGATCCTCGGCGACGACGCTTTGAATCAGCGCGCATTGCTCGCTCTGCGCGCCCGGCGGCGTGTCGCAGCGGATCTGCCAATCGCCATGCACCGAGCGCACCGCGCCCTGTGCCTGCGCCGCGCCGGACGTGGTGAGGGTCAGGCTCATCGCCAAGCTCAGCGCCGCGCCAGCGGCAACCATGCCGGTGGTGAGTCGGGCCCAAACAGTGCTCAAACGGCGCGAGTCATTCGCAGCTGGGGTGGACATGTCAGCTGTCCTGTCCGTTGAAACCCTGATCCGGGTCGGTGCCATGCCAATTTCCTGTGGGTGATCTGCGCGTCTGACGCCAAGATACGGCAATGATGGCGTCTTGAGGACAGCGTCGGAAGCCTACGGCACGAACCGCGACGAAATATGGCCGCACCCGGTCGCGCCGCCGCGCCTCACCGAATCAGCCTCGCAGACGGCCGCTGCGCGTTGCCTACATCGCGCAGCTTGCCTGTCAAGCGCTCGTTGTCGGCGAAATCGCGCAACGTCGCAATTTCTCGGAAAATCCGCGCGTTGCTGCAGATCCTGCCCCCGGCGAAATCCGGCTCAAGACTGCATTGCGATAGATCAAGAATTATGGTTTGAGAAGAAAGATTTCGTCATTCCAGTGAACTGGCCCAGGTGCTTCTCTATGCATCCGCCCGAAGGCCATTTGTCAGGAGCGCGGATCACAACAGCGTACCGCTTCAACAGCGCGTGCGCTGAGGGGGAAAGTTCTGAAGGGAGCGCGACGACATGAAGGTGTCGAAAGGCCAATTGAGTGCCCGTTTGCTGGGCTTGGCCATGGCGGGCGTGACGCTCGTCGGGGGTGGGTCGGCGTTCGCGGAGACGGGGCAGCCGGCGCCGTGGGAGTACAAGCTGCAGGAAGCTGCCACGCCGGTGATGGAGAACATCACCTGGTTTCATGGCCTGCTGCTGACGATCATCACTCTGATCACGTTGTTCGTGCTGGCGCTGCTCGTCGCCGTGGTGGTGAAGTTCAACGCGCGCGCCAATCCGGTGCCGTCGCGCACCACCCACAACACCCTGCTGGAAGTGGCGTGGACGCTGATCCCGGTGCTGATCCTGGTCACCATCGCGGTGCCGTCGTTCCGGCTGCTGTTCCTCGAGCTCGACGTGCCGAAGGCGGACATCACCATCAAGGCCACCGGCAAGCAGTGGTATTGGAGCTACGCCTACCCGGACAATGGCAAGTTCGAGTTCGACTCGCTGATGGCGCAGGACAAGAAGCCCCGCCTGCTCGCGGTCGACAATGAGATGGTCGTGCCGGTCAACAAGGTGATCCGGGTTCAGACCACCGGCGCCGACGTGATCCACTCCTGGGCGATCCCGTCCTTTGGCGTCAAGATCGACGCCATTCCCGGCCGTCTCAACGAGACCTGGTTCAAGGCGACCAAGGTCGGCATGTATTACGGCCAGTGCTCCGAACTGTGCGGCAAGGATCACGCCTTCATGCCGATCGCGGTGCGGGTCGTGAGCGACCAGGAGTTCACCGCCTGGGTCGAGGACGCCAAGAAGAAATTCGCCAGCGCGCCGACCAGCACCTACGCGTCAGCCGCAGGCGTGTCGCAGTAGCGCGGGGACGAAACGCGAAATTGAGGGCCGCCTCTGGCGGTCCACCGGGGACACTGAGGATTGGACAATGGCGACGAACGTAGCGACCCATAGCAGCCATGACGATCACGCGCACGACCATCCGACCGGATGGCGGCGCTGGCTGTATTCGACCAACCACAAAGACATCGGCACGATGTACCTGATCTTCGCCGTGTTCGCCGGCCTGATCGGCGGCGCGATGTCGGTCGCGATCCGCATCGAGTTGATGTATCCGGGCGTGCAGCTCTTCCACGAGAGCCACACCTACAACGTGTTCGTGACCTCGCACGGTCTGATCATGATCTTCTTCATGGTCATGCCGGCGATGATCGGCGGCTTCGGCAACTGGATGGTGCCGCTGATGATCGGCGCGCCGGACATGGCGTTCCCGCGCATGAACAACATCTCGTTCTGGCTGCTGCCGGCCTCGTTCGCGCTGCTGCTGCTGTCGACCTTCGTCGAGGGCGAGCCGGGTGCCAACGGCGTCGGCGCCGGCTGGACGATGTATGTGCCATTGTCGACGTCAGGCCATCCGGGACCCGCGGTCGACTTCGCGATCCTGTCGCTGCATCTCGCCGGTGCCTCGTCGATCCTGGGCTCGATCAACTTCATCACCACCATCTTCAACATGCGCGCGCCGGGCATGACCCTGCACAAGATGCCGCTGTTCGTGTGGTCGGTGCTGGTGACGGTGTTCCTGCTGCTGCTGTCGCTGCCGGTGCTCGCCGGCGCCATCACCATGATGCTGACGGACCGCAATTTCGGCACCACCTTCTTCGCTCCCGAAGGCGGCGGCGACCCGGTGCTGTTCCAGCATCTGTTCTGGTTCTTCGGTCACCCCGAAGTGTACATCCTGATCCTGCCCGGCTTCGGCATGATCAGCCAGATCGTGTCGACCTTCTCGCGTAAGCCCGTGTTCGGCTATCTCGGCATGGCCTACGCCATGGTCGCGATCGGCGGCATCGGCTTCGTGGTCTGGGCGCACCACATGTACACGGTCGGCATGTCGTCGGCGACGCAGGCCTATTTCGTCGCTGCCACCATGGTGATCGCGGTGCCGACCGGCGTGAAGATCTTCTCCTGGATCGCCACGATGTGGGGCGGCTCGATCGAGTTCCGCGCGCCGATGCTGTGGGCCGTGGGCTTCATCTTCCTGTTCACGGTCGGTGGCGTCACCGGCGTCGTGCTGGCGAATGCCGGCGTCGACCGCGTGCTGCAGGATACGTATTACGTCGTCGCGCACTTCCACTACGTGCTGTCGCTCGGCGCGGTGTTCGCCATCTTCGCCGGCTGGTACTACTGGTTCCCGAAGATGTTCGGCTACATGTACAACGAGGGCATCGCCAAGCTGCACTTCTGGGTCACCTTCATCGGCGTGAACCTGGTGTTCTTCCCGCAGCACTTCCTCGGCCTGTCCGGCATGCCGCGTCGCTACGTCGACTATCCCGATGCCTTTGCCGGCTGGAACCTGGTGTCGTCGATCGGCTCCTACATCTCGGCGGTCGGCGTCCTGATCTTCATCTACGGTGTCGTCGACGCCTTCATGCGCAAGCAGCAGGCCGCCGCCAACCCGTGGGGACCGGGCGCGACCACACTGGAATGGACGCTGTCGTCGCCGCCTCCGTTCCACCAGTTCGAGGTGCTGCCGAAGGTGCAGTGATCCCGACCCTTGCGACGCGGCACCGTCTCGGGCGCCGCGTCGATCTATCGATCGGCGCGCATGGCCGCGCCGCTGCCGTGAAGCAAAACGCTTCAGACCTGCTTTGAATTGAAGTCTGGAATCGCTGTGTCGGTCATTGATCAGAACGCCATTGCCGTCGGTCCGCGGATCTCCGAAGCCGATGTCGGCGATTATCTCGCGCTGCTGAAGCCGCGGGTGATGTCGCTCGTGATCTTCACGGCGCTGATCGGCCTGCTGATCGCTCCCGGCCATTTCCACCCGGTGCTCGCGATCACCTCGCTGCTGTGCATCGCGGTCGGCGCCGGCGCCTCCGGCGCGCTCAACATGGCGCTGGAAGGCGACATCGATTCGCTGATGTCGCGGACCGCCAACCGCCCGATCCCGCGCGGCCGCGTCACCCGCCAGGAGGCGCTGGCCTTCGGCATCACCCTGTCGTTCTTCTCGGTGCTGACGCTCGGCATCCTGGTCAATTGGTATGCCGGCGCGCTGCTGGCGTTCACGATCTTCTTCTATGTCGTCATCTACACGCTGTGGCTGAAGCGCTGGACGGCGCAGAACATCGTCATCGGCGGCGCCGCCGGCGCCTTGCCGCCGGTGGTGGCCTGGGTCGCGGCGACCGGGTCGATCGCGCCGGAGCCGCTGCTGCTGTTCCTGATCATCTTCTTCTGGACCCCGCCGCATTTCTGGGCGCTGGCGCTGTTCCGCAGCGACGACTATGCCCGCGCCGGCGTGCCGATGCTCCCCGTCGTTGCCGGTCCTGATGCGACCCGGCTGCAGATCCTGCTCTACACGATCCTCCTGGTGGCGATTGCCGCCGCGCCCTGGCCGCTCGGCTATTTCGACGCCGTCTACGGCGTCGTCTCGCTGGCGCTTGGCGCCGGCATGCTGTGGTTTGCGATTGAGGTGTTCCGCAAGCGCGAACGCAGCCAATCGCTGCGCGCCAACCGCAAGCTGTTCGCCTTCTCGATCCTGTATCTGTTCGCGCTGTTCGCGACGCTCGGGCTCGAGGCGGTCGCGCGCATGATCGCGCCGTTGATCTGGTAAGGGGCGCGAGACTGGAAAGCATGGCGACCGCGATGGCCGATCCGAATGAGCCAGAGGGCATCGTCCTCACCGAGGCGCAGCTGCGCAGCCGCCGGCGGCGTTCGATCGCGATCGCCCTGGCGCTCGGCGTGCTCGTGGTGCTGTTCTTCGCGGTGACGATGGTGAAGGGCCCCGCTGTGCTGAAGCGGCCGATGTAGATGCTGGTGTGATGCAGGACGACGCAATGGCGCAGACCGATCAGACCTCCCCGACGCGCGTACCGGCCGAGCAGGCCGCGGCGCCGGCATTGCGGCGTGGCGTTGGCCGTGACGCTGTCGTCGGCGGCATCTGCGGCGCCGTCGTGGTGCTGATGGTCGGGGCGTCCTATGCGGCAGTGCCGTTCTACAATTGGTTCTGCCGCGCCACCGGTTTCAACGGCACCACCCAGGTCGCAACCTCGGCGCCGACATCGGCGCCGCTGGCGCGCCGCATCGCCGTCCGCTTCGACGCCAACGTCGCCGGCGGGCTGCCCTGGAAGTTCGAGCCGGAGAAGACCGAAATCGAGGTCGCGATCGGCGAGGTGGTCACGGTCTATTACACGGTTACCAACCAGTCGGCGCGCACCACGATGGCGCAGGCCGCCTACAATGTGACGCCGCTGACCTCGGGCGTCTATTTCCAGAAGATCAACTGCTTCTGCTTCACCGAGCAGACCATGGCACCGGGCGAGACCCGCGAGATGCCGGTCGTGTTCTATGTCGATCCGGCGATCACCGCCGACCACGAGAACGACTCGCTGAAGACGATCACGCTATCCTACACGTTCTATCCCGTCCGTGAGGCGCCCAAGCCGGTCGCCGCGGGCGAGCCGGACAAACCGCGGGGCAACCTTTGACCGCGCGGATGTCCACGATCCGGGGACCTGTGCTTGTAAACGAATATGTGCTGGGGCGACCGGCACCGATCTGGGGAGAGACTTGACATGGCTGAGGCGCACGCCAAGCACCACGACTACCACCTCGTCGATCCGAGCCCTTGGCCGTTCGTCGGCTCGGTCTCGGCCTTCATCATGGCCTTCGGCGCGATCGCCTGGATGCACAAGATGTTCTCCGGCGCGCCGATCGTGTTCGGCATCGGCACCATCGGCGTGCTGTACACGATGGCGAGCTGGTGGGGCGACGTCATCAAGGAAGCCCAGTACAAGGGCGACCACACCCGCGTCGTGCAGCTGCATCACCGCTACGGCATGATCCTGTTCATCGCCTCGGAGGTGATGTTCTTCGTGGCCTGGTTCTGGGCCTATTTCAACTCGGCGCTGTATCCGGGCTACGAGGTGCAGGCGACCCGCGATGCGCTGTTCGGTGGCGTCTGGCCGCCCAAGGGCATCGAGACCTTCGATCCCTGGCACCTGCCGCTGCTCAACACGCTGATCCTGCTGACCTCGGGCACGACCGTGACCTGGGCCCACCATGCGCTGCTCGAGGGCGACCGCAAGGGCCTGAAATACGGCCTGATCCTGACCGTGCTGCTCGGCGCGACCTTCACCTGCGTGCAGGCCTATGAGTACAGCCACGCGACGTTCTCGTTCGCCGGCCACATCTACGGCGCCACCTTCTTCATGGCGACCGGCTTCCATGGCTTCCACGTCCTGGTCGGCACCATCTTCCTGCTGGTCTGCCTGGTGCGCGTCTATGCCGGCCACTTCACCCCGAAGCAGCATCTCGGCTTCGAGTTCGCCGCCTGGTACTGGCACTTCGTCGACGTGGTCTGGCTGTTCCTGTTCGTCTGCATCTATGTCTGGGGCCACGGCGCTGAGACCATGGCGCACGGCGCGCATTGACGCATCCGCGCGCGCCGGCGGCGCGCAGGTTGCAGCGAAACATGTTACAAAGGGGCGGCCGTTCGGCCGCCCCTTTCGTTACGGCCGCCACGACGCAGGCAAGTCATCATGATCACGCATCCGCCCGTCACCCTGACCCAGACCATTTTGCGCGGCCTCGCCTGCCGCTGTCCGCGCTGCGGCCAGGGCAAGCTGTTCGACGGCTTCCTCACTCTGCGCAAGCGCTGCGAGGCCTGCGATCTCGATTATGCCTTCATCGACACCGGTGACGGCCCGGCGATCTTCATCATGATGCTCGCCGGTGCGATCGTGGTCGGCGCCGCGCTGATCGTCGAGGTGAAGTATCAGCCGCCGTTCTGGGTCCATGCCGCGCTGTGGGGCCCGCTGATCCTGATCACCACCCTGCTGCCGCTGCGCGCCATGAAGTCGCTGCTGATCGCGCTGCAGTTCCACCACAAGGCCGCCCCCGGCCGGCTGGTGGACAAGACGCCGCGATGAGGTGTCGGATATCCGCGGACGCTCGCCCCGGTTTTGAAGCGCTGCTCGGGTCCCGCCGTGGCGGTCTGTCCCGTGTGAGGCGGGCCACGCCGCTGACCACGCTTGAATGGGACAAAGGCCGTTGCCGCACGCACGCTGCGCTCCCTCCCCCCTCGTGGGGGAGGGCTGGGGAGGGGGGGAGCCCCAACGGCAGTCATTGCTGGGCCACCCCCAACCCTTCCCCGCAAGGGGGAGGCGGGCGCACCGTCTGCTTGGCAAAGTCAGTGGGCTCCCTCACCCGCGTCAACGCATTTGCCTTCAACCAGGCGCGCAGCGTCGGACTCGCCTCATGACCTCCACCCGCTCCCTCACCTCGTCCCGCGCCTTTGCCGCCTTCACCGTCGTCATGGTCGCGCTGTTCATCGGCCTCGGCGTCTGGCAGTTGCAACGCCGCTCGGCCAAGCATGCGCTGATCGCCGCGCTCACCGACCGCGTCACCGCGGCGCCCGCGCCGCTGCCGCCGCAAAGCGACTGGCGCAACTTGACGCCGGAGCGCGACGAATTCCGCCGCGTCAGTTTCACCGCCACCTACGCGAAGCTGCCGGACGCGATGGTCTACAGCGCCGGCTCGGCCGTGCGCGAGGATGTCTCCGGGCCAGGCACCTGGGCGTTTCTCCCCGCGCGGCTGCCGACCGGCGAAACGATCGTGATCGACGCCGGCTTTGTCGCCAACACCATGCAGGAGCGCAGCATTCAGGACCGCCAGGTCGGAAAGCTCGTCACCGGCGAGCCGGTCACGCTGACCGGCTATCTGCGCTTTCCCGAAGCCGCCGGCTGGCTGACCGCCGCCGAAAGCCGCGACAAGCGCCTCTGGTTCACCCGTGACCACCTCGCGATGGCCAAGACGCTGGGCTGGGGCGAGGTCGCGCCGTTCTACATCGATCTCGAAACGCCGGTGCCCGACAACGGCATCCCCAAGCCCGGCCCGCTGTCGCCGCATCTGCGCGACGAGCACATGCAATACGCTTTGACCTGGTTCTCGCTCGCCGCCGCGCTGATCGCGGCATTCGCCGTGTGGGCGAGGACGCGCCGGAACGGCGCTTGATTTTTGACGCTTGACTTAGAGCGCGCTCGAACCCGTAGCCTGCCGGGCGTCGTGAATGGAGACGGGCGCGCATGAAGATCGGCGAACTGGCCAAGCAGTCGGGGCTGACGCCCCATACGATCCGCTACTACGAGCGGATCGGGCTGCTGCCCAGGGCCGCTCGGGATCATGCCCGGCAGCGAGACTACGACGCCACGATCCTCTCCTGGATCGAATTCCTCGGCCGTCTCAAGGCCACGGGAATGCCGATCCGGGACATGCTGCGCTATGCCGAGCTGCGTGCGCGCGGCGTCGCCACTGAGCCGGAGCGGCGTCGGCTGCTGGAGCGGCATCGCGAGGCGGTCCGGGCGCATGTCACCGCGTTGCAGGACTGCCTTCTTGTTCTCGACGGCAAGATCGCCGGCTATGCCGGCAGCAGCGAGAGGACGAACGACGATGACGCAATCAGCGCCCGGCCAATCCACGACGACGAGCGGCACGCAATCCGGCGCCAACCACGATCAGGATCGCCTGGCGCGCGGCCGGCGCGCGCTCGATAGGATCGACGGCGAAGCCGGTCACAACGTGATCGCGGCGCTCGCCGACATCGCGCCGGATTTCGCGACCTACGTGATCGAGTTTCCGTTCGGCGACATCTATTCGCGTCCCGGCCTCGATCTGCGCAGCCGCGAGATCGCGACCATCGCGGCCCTGACGGCGCTCGGCAATGCCAGCCCGCAGCTCAAGGTGCACATCCAAGCGGGGCTCAACGTCGGCCTCAGCCGCGAGGAGATCACCGAGGTGATCATGCAGATGGCGGTCTATGCCGGCTTTCCCGCCGCGCTCAACGGCCTGTTTGCGGCCAAGGCGGTGTTCGCCGAGGCCGACGCAAAGGCCGACGAGGCCAGATCGGTCTAAGCCGCCGGGACTATGCCGCGGGCTGGATCGATCGCACGCTGCCGGACACCCTGACCGGCGCCCCACGCGCTCCATCGAGATCGACCTGCAGGCTGCACGGCACGCCCATGTCCTCGCCCTGCCGGATCACGATCGGTGCTGCGGCCGTCCAGGACAGCTCGCGCAGATAGCCGGCGAGCGCTGCGGCCGCAGCGCCGGTCGCCGGGTCCTCGTAGACCCCGCCGAACGGGAACGGGTTGCGGGCATGGAAGAGTTGCGGCGTCTCGGCGTGCATCAGGGCGAAAGTGCAGAAGCGTTCGCGCTGCGCCAGCGCCTCGCCTCTGGCAAAGTCGTAGCTGATGGCGCCGAGGCGGCTGCGGTCGCGCAGCGCGAGGATGGGATGATCCATTCCGGCATGGGCGATGACAGGCGGTATGCGCGGATCGAGGTCGCCCTGTGATAGCCCGAACAGCGCGAGGGTCTCGTCGAGCGCCGCCGACGGCAGGGCGCGCGTCTGCGTCGGCGGCGACTGGAACGATGCGCTCCAGTCCGTTGCCGTGAGATGGCCATCGACGGTGATGTCGGCATGATTGAGCGTGAGCGCAAACGTGCCGGAGGCTTGATGCCTGGCGAGCGCGGCGCCGAGCGCGATGGTCGCGTGGCCGCAGAAATCAACCTCGGCCTGCGGCGCGAAATAGCGCACCCGCCATGTGTCGCCGATGGGCGCCGCGAACGCCGTCTCCGAATAGCCGATGTCAGCCGCCATCGCCTGCATGGTGGCGGCCTCGGGCAACGTCTCGCAGATGACCACACCCGCCGGATTGCCGCCGCATGGGCCGTCGGTGAAGGCGGCGATGTGCTGGATGATCATTCGGTGTCTCACGCTGGATGTGGGCCTGCGAAGGTCTAAGCCTCCGGCGCATGCAAGTGAAGAACGTTGCGTTGGAGAGAGCATGTCGCAGGCGCTGGTAGCCGCGAGGCGCCGTTGCGCCAGAGCAATCGAGGTCCCTCAGTTGAGGTCGTCTGGATTGCTTCGTCGCTGCGCTCCTCGCAATGACGGTGCGGTGTGAGATGTCGCCCTGCACACCAGTGTCGTCCCTGCGAACGCAGGGACCCATACCCCCGATCGATTGTGGGGCGGCAGGCTGGAGCAACGGCGTGCTTGCCACGGAGGTCGGTGGTTATGGGTCCCGGGTCGGCGTTCGACAACGCTGGCGCGTTGTCGAACTTGCCCGGGACGACACCGAGGTTGGGGATGCTCCGTGGTTCGCATCGCAAGACAAGGCCTGCTGCCCTCATCGTCGGACCTGAGTCGCCCGACGGGCCGTCAGGACCTGCGCCGGCCTGCATCGCGAACTAACAAATCCGCCTGTGCCGAAATGCTCTTTTTGCCAGCCTGTCCAACGCGCTCGGCCTCTCCAGCCGGCCCGGGCAGAAATCTCTGGTTTCATTTTTTCCGAAAACGTGATTGTCTGTCGCCGTCACGCCTCGTTGCGAGGGGCGTACGCGTCGTCACGGACGTGAGGGGGGATGCGATGGCCGCGACCGGATGCGCCAGACGAGCGCGTGTCGGTACGGACATGAAATGGCAGCGTCCTGACACCCCGATGCTGGTGTTACGTTCGCGACGGCGCCGATGCGCCGCGCGGATCATGGTGGCCAGAGAGCCCGGCGCACCAGGGAGACTGCCTATAAGTGTGAAGACCATCGCGCAGGGAAGGCCGGGTCGCTCCGGCTGAACCTGTGGTTCCTGCCCCGTGCATTGTTGTTCGCACGGGGGGCCACGGGCCTCAGTCGAGGTCCGGCCTTCCCTGCGCCCTCCACATCCGGAGGGAGAATTGACGCAAAGCTCGGGCGCCGATCGCGCCGCGAGAAGGTAAAGCTGCGCGGACCGGGATAAGACCGTGCCGCGGGCGGGTGATCTGTGAAGTCGTCGGCTCTCTCCACGTCATTGCGAGGAGCACAGCGACGAAGCAATCCAGAGTCCCGCGCACCGCCCTGGATTGCTTCGCTTTGCCGCTGCGCTCGCAATGACGGAGGACCCAGCAGTGCTTTCGACGATCAATCTCGACGGGGGCCCGCATGGTTACCACATCTACCGCAGTCATCCCCGCGCAGGCGGGGCTCCAGGACGCCGCGGCGCGGTGCGGTCGACCATTGGCGGCACGGCGTACCGGATCGCCCGGTCGAACCGGGCGATGACAGTGAAGCGGGGAAGTGGCATCGGTCGACTCGCGACAGGTTGCCTGCCACCGGTCCTGTACTCGCCCGTAACCCCGCCGTAACCCGCTCGCGTGACCATTCCTGGCCCAACAACCGGTTTCGCAGCCTGCCCAAAACCATTATGGTGCCGGACCATGTTGCCGCCAGGCAGTTCCGATTTCGAGTTCAATCAACGGGTTATGGCCTGATGACGCAGGTCAGGAGAGCGGTTTGACGCGCTATGTTTCGACCCGCGGGGAGGCCCCCGCGCTCACCTTCTGCGATGTGATGCTGACCGGGCTCGCCCGGGACGGCGGCCTCTACGTGCCCGAGACCTGGCCGCAGCTGTCGGCCGAGACCATCGCCGGCTTTTTCGGCCGTCCCTATTGGGAGGTTGCGGTCGAGGTCATCAAACCGTTCGTGGCCGGCGAGATCTCCGACGCCGAGCTCGGCCGCATGGCCAACGAGGCCTACGCCACCTTCCGCCACCCGGCCGTGGTGCCGCTCGACCAGATCGCGCCGCATCAGTTCGTGCTGGAGCTGTTCCACGGCCCGACCCTGGCGTTCAAGGACGTCGCGATGCAGCTGATCTCGCGGCTGATGGACCATGTGCTGGCCAAGCGCGGCGAGCGCACCACGATTGTGGTGGCGACCTCGGGCGATACCGGCGGTGCCGCGGTCGATGCCTTCGCCGGTCGCGACAATGCCGATCTCATCGTGCTGTTCCCGCATGGCCGCATCTCCGAGGTGCAGCGGCGGATGATGACGACGTCGGGCGCGGCCAACGTGCATGCGCTCGCGATCGAAGGCCATTTCGACGACTGCCAGGCGATCGTGAAGGGCCTGTTCAATCATCACGGCTTCCGTGATTCGGTGGCACTGTCCGGCGTCAACTCGATCAACTGGGCGCGCGTCGTCGCCCAGGTCGTCTATTACTTCACCTCGGCGGTCGCCGTCGGCGCGCCGCACCGCGCGGTCGACTTCACCGTGCCGACCGGCAATTTCGGCGACATTTTCGCCGGCTATGTCGCCAAGCGCATGGGCCTGCCGGTGCGCACCTTGCGCGTTGCGACCAACGTCAACGACATCCTCGCGCGCACGCTTGCGACCGGCATCTACGAGGTCCGCGAGGTGCATGCGACGGCGTCGCCCTCGATGGACATCCAGGTGTCCTCGAATTTCGAGCGGCTGCTGTTCGAGGCCGGTGGCCGCGACGCCGGCACGGTGCGGCGGCTGATGGAGGGCCTGAAGCAATCCGTCCGCTTCGTGCTGCCCGACGCAATGCTGGCGGCTGTTCGCGCCGATTTCGAGGCTGGCCGCGCCGACGAGACCGAGACGGCGGCCGCGATTCGCGCCGCGTTCCGCGAGGCCGGCGATCTCGTCGATCCTCACACGGCGGTCGCGCTGGCCGTGGCCGACCGCGACGGGACCGACACCTCCGTGCCGAACATCGTGCTGGCGACCGCGCATCCGGCCAAATTCCCCGATGCGGTCGAGGCCGCCTGCGGAATGCGGCCGCATCTGCCGGTCTGGCTCGACGGGCTGATGACCAAGCGCGAGGAGATCAGGATCATGCGGAACGACCAGGCCGAGGTGGAGAAATTCATCCGTTCGGTCAGCCGGGCCGCCAAGCAGGGAATTGCATGATGGGCGTGGAAGTCACCAAGCTGCCGACCGGGCTCACCGTCGTCACCGATACGATGCCGCATCTGGAAACGGCGGCGCTCGGCGTCTGGGCCGGGGTGGGCGGCCGCGACGAGAAGCCGGATGAGCATGGCATCTCGCATCTGCTCGAGCACATGGCGTTCAAGGGGACGACCACGCGCAGCGCGCGCGAGATCGTCGAGGCGATCGAGGCGGTCGGCGGCGATCTCAATGCCGGCACCTCGACCGAGACCACGGCCTATTATGCGCGCGTGCTGAAGGCCGACGTGCCGCTCGCGCTCGACGTGCTCTCCGACATCCTCGCCAATCCGTCCTTCGTGCCGGAGGAGCTGGAGCGCGAGAAGAACGTCATCGTGCAGGAGATCGGCGCTGCCCAGGACACCCCTGATGATGTCGTGTTCGAACATCTCAATGAGCTGTGCTTTCCGGATCAGCCGATGGGGCGCTCCTTGCTCGGCACCGCCAAGACGCTGCAGGGGTTCGATCGCGACAAGCTGCATGGCTATCTCGCCACGCATTATCGCGGACCGGACATGGTCGTGGCCGCCGCCGGCGCCGTCGACCATCAGCAGGTGGTCGAGGATGTGACCAGGCGTTTTGCCAGCTTCAATGGCGCTCCGGCGCCGAAACCGCTGCCCGCCGCGTTCGGCAAAGGCGGCTCGCGGGTCGTGCATCGCGACCTCGAGCAGGCGCATCTGACCTTGGCGCTCGAGGGCGTGCCGCAGGCCGATCCGTCGCTGTTCTCGCTGCAGGTGTTCACCAACATCCTCGGCGGCGGCATGTCGTCCCGGCTGTTCCAGGAGGTGCGTGAAAACCGGGGGCTCTGCTACTCCGTGTATACGTTCCACGCGCCCTACAGCGACACCGGCTTTTTCGGCCTCTACACCGGCACCGATCCGGCCGACGCGCCTGAGATGATGGAGGTCGTGGTCGACATCATCGGCAACGCGGTGGAAACGCTGAGCGAGGCCGAAGTGGCCCGCGCCAAGGCGCAGATGAAGGCGGGCTTGTTGATGGCGCTGGAGAGCTGCAGCGCCCGCGCCGAGCAGCTGGCGCGCCATATCCTGGCCTATGGACGGCCGCAGACCTTGCAGGAGATGGTCGACAAGATCGAGGCCGTCAGTGTCGAGAGCACGCGCGATGCGGCTCGTGCGCTGCTCGCACGCAGCAAGCCTGCGGTGGTTGCGCTCGGCAGCGGCAGGGGTCTGGACACGGCGGTGACTTTCGCCGAAGCTCTCACCGGGTCGAAGCCGAAGGCCCAGCTGCATTGAGCACCAGTCCGGACAGGCCGATCCTCGTGCGGCTCGCCGCGACGTGGTGTGCCGGACCGGCGCTGAGAGTCGGGGGCTGAAGAGCAGGGGGGAGCATCACCGATGGCCCTGTTTCGCTTGCCATCCAACGGGCCGGCCGCGCTGGCGCCGCGCGGCAATGGCTTGATGCTGCGCGCGCCGCAGATGGCCGATTACGCGCAATGGGCGCAGCTTCGTGAGCTCAGCCGCGATTACCTGACGCCGTGGGAGCCGATCTGGCCGTCCGATGATCTGACGCGGTCCGGTTTCCGCCGCCGGCTGCGGCGCTATGCGGAGGACATCTCGGCCGATCGCTCTTACCCGTTCATCGTATTCCGCGAGCAGGATGGCGCCATGCTCGGCGGCATCACGCTCGCCAATGTTCGGCGCGGCATCGTCCAGGCCGGCACCATCGGCTATTGGATGGGCCAGCCGCATGCGCATCGCGGCTACATGACGGCGGGGTTGCGGCTCTTGCTGCCGACGCTGTTCGGCGAGCTCAACCTGCACCGGGTCGAGGCCGCCTGCATCCCCACCAATACGCCGTCGATTCGGGTGCTGGAGAAGTGCGGCTTCACGCGCGAGGGACTGGCGCGCCGCTATCTCTGCATCAACGGGGTCTGGCAGGACCATTATCTCTACGGCCTGCTGCACGAGGATTTCCGCGGCTAGCGAATGTGATCGACAGGGGCGCAGGAGTGGCGGAGGGGGACTGGTTCCGCGCCTTGAAATGGGTATAGACGCCGGTGTGCAGCCGCCGTCCCGTCAGGCTCTCGAGCTTGGCGGTGTGGCGTTGGCGGGCGAGGCGGGCGAGAGCCGAGGACATCAGACGATGCGACAGACGAGCGTGGTGAGAGTTGGGACATTGGCAGCCGTGCTGCTGGCGATGGGAGCGGCCGGGACCGCCCCGCCGGTGGCAGCCCAATCCCTGACCGACCGCTTCAAGAGCCTGTTTGGTGGCGGCTCCGATGACAAGGAGCAGCAGAATCTGCCCGCGAGCGGCGGACCGCCGGTTGATCCGACCGAGGGCCTGAGCTGCCCGCCGGTGAGCATCCGCGCCGGTGCCTCGACCTATGCGGTCGCAGCGCCCGGCAAGCAGGCGGTCGGCAACGACGTGCGTTTCCAGGCGTCCATCACCAAGACGGCGCGCGAGTGCAATCTCAACGGCGCCGAGATCGTCGGCAAGATCGGGATCCAGGGCAGGGTCGTGGCCGGTCCCGCCGGTGCCCCCGCGACGGTCGACATCCCGATGCGCATCGCCGTGGTCCAGGGGGGCATCGGCGAGAAGGTGATCGCCACCAAATCCTATCGAACCACCGTCCAGATGACCGGCGACGGCAGCGTTCCGTTCACGATCGTGGCCGAGGACATGGTCTATCCGGTGCCGCCACCGGGTGCCAATGCCGACAATTACGTGTTCTATATCGGGTTCGACCCGCAGGCCCTGACCCCCGAGCGGCCGCATGGCAAGAAGCGGAAGTAAGGCTCGCGTCGGCGCTTGCCGGCGGCGACCGCGATCTTGATTTCCTGCGGTCGATCGCGTGATTTGGATTTCAAAAGCGAAGGGCCGGTGCGCTTGGATCGCACCGGCCCTTCGAGAGCTTGGCTTGATGACGGGCTGCGGCTCAGTTCAGCTTGCGGCCGACTTCGGCGATGCCCTTGGCCACCAGGTCTTCGCCGAGGCTGCCCTTGACCGACTGCGACAGCACGGTCGCGGCGGCCTGGACGGCGGCATCGGCTGCAGCGGACCTCACGTCGGCGAGCGCCTGGGCCTCGGCGAGGGCGATCTTGCTCTCGGCGGCCTTGGTGCGACGGGCGACGAAGTCTTCCATCTTGGCCTTGGCGTCCGCCGCAATGCGCTCAGCTTCCGCCTTGGCGCTGGTGACGATCTCATCGGCCTCACGTTCGGCACTGGCGCGGCGGGCCTTGTAATCGGCGAGCACCTTGGCCGCCTCTTGCTTCAGCCGCTTGGCCTCCTCCAGCTCGTTCCTGATGCGCTCGGCACGATGGTCGAGCGCCTTCAGGACCGTGCGGTGGACACCAAGATAGGCGAACAGGCCCATCAGGATCACGAAGGCAATCGCAACCCAGGTCTCCGGATCAGCGAGCAAATGCATCAGGCTGTTCCCTTCAATGATGCATCGACCGCAGCCTCGACCGTCTTGCCCGCAGGGGCCTTACCGGTGAGCTGCTGCACGATCGCGCTGGCGGCGTCAGCGGCGATGCCGCGGACATTGCTCATTGCGGTCGCACGCGTGGTGGCGATCGACTTCTCAGCCGCCGCGAGCTTGGCCGCGAGGCTGTCTTCCAGCGCCTTGCGCTCGGCGTCCGAAGAGGCCGCGAGCTTCTCGCGGGTCTCGGCGCCGATCGCCTGGGCGCGGGCGCGGGCTGCCGCCAGCTCGCTTTCATACGCCTTCATCGCGGCTTCGGATTCATCCTTCAGCCGCTGCGCTTCGGCCAGATCGCCGTCGATCGCCTTCTGGCGGGCGTCGATGACACCGCCCACCTTCGGCAGCGCCAGACGCGAGACGATCACGTACAGCGCAACAAAGGTGATCACCAGCGAGACGATCTGGGAGGGAAAGGTTTCCTTCTGGAAGGGAGGGAAACCGTGCCCGCCTTCGGCCTCGGTATGGGCGCTTGCCGTGCCCTTGGCCTCGCCATGACTTTCAGCCACGGGCTTCTCCTCTCCGGCTCAGGCCGTCTTAGACGGCGTACAGCAGGAGCAGTGCGATCAGCAGCGAGAAGATGCCGAGCGCTTCGGTCACCGCGAAGCCGAAAATCAGGTTGCCGAACTGGCCCTGGGCGGCGGACGGATTGCGCAGAGCGGCCGACAGGTAGTTGCCGAAGATGATGCCGATGCCGGCACCTGCGCCACCCATGCCGATGCAAGCAATGCCTGCGCCAATGTACTTCGCTGCAACCGGATCCATGAAACGAACTCCTTTGAGGGGTTTGGTAGAGAGGGCCGGATCAGTGGCCCGGATGGATAGCATCGTTGAGATAGATGCAGGTGAGGATCGTGAAGACGTAGGCCTGAAGGAACGCAACCATCAGCTCGAGGCCGGTCAAGGCGACCGTGAGGCCGAGCGGCAGCAGCGCGCCGACCTTGCCGACGAAGCCGAGCGCGCCGAGCATGGTCACGAAGCTCGCGAACACTTTCAGCGTGACGTGGCCGGCCAGCATGTTGGCGAACAGACGGACGCTGTGCGAGATCGGGCGGGAGAAGAAGGAGATGATTTCGATCACGACCACCAGCGGCAGGATCACCGCGGGGATGCCGGAGGGGACGAACAGCTTAAAGAACTTCAGGCCGTTCTTGTAGAAGCCGTAGATGATGACCGTCAGGAACACCAAGAGCGCCAGCGAGAAGGTGACGATGATGTGGCTGGAGACGGTGAAGGTGTAGGGGATGATGCCGACGATGTTCGAGACGAAGATGAACATGAACAGCGAGAACACCAGCGGGAAGAACGTCATGCCGTGCGAGCCGGCGCTGGTTCTGAGGGTGTTGGCGACGAATTCGTAGGACAGCTCGACCACCGACTGGAACCGGCCCGGGACGAGCGCGCGCCCGGCGGCCAGCATCATGCCGGCGATCAGGACGACCGCGAGCAGCATGTACGCGGTGGAGTTGGTGAAGGCGATCTCCTGATTGCCGATATGGCCGATCGTGAAGATCTTGTTGAGGTGGAATTGATGGATCGGATCGATCATCCGCGTGGCGTCTCAGTTGTTCACCGGCCACGCCGGCGCTTTGCAATTCACTCGTTTGTCTTCCGCGCTGAGGTCTGCCGCGCATGTCTCATTGGCGGGACCTGTCGGGAGCTATGCCTGCAGATCTCACCACGTTCAACACGCCGGCGGCGAAGCCGAGCAGGAAAAACACGATAAATCCGAAGGGCGATGTCGACAGCAAGCGGTCGAAGCCCCAGCCAAGCACCGCGCCGACGAGGACACCGGCAATCAACTCGGAGGACAGTCGCAGTCCACGCGCCATGGCCGAAGCCCGGGCTGCTGTGTCACCGCTGCCGTTTCCAGGTTGATCAGCCCCGATCTTTCGGCCGTCCCGCATTTGGGACAACCGCTGGTCGAGACTTCCGAGCCTTGCGGAAAGCGCAACCTCATCAGGCGACTTGTCGCGATCTCCGGGTCCGCTGCGCTCGTTCGTGCCATCCGACATCTGTGGAGACCCGATCCGTTGCTGCGAGTTTCAGGAAATAGCGCCCCATCGCCCTTTAAAGCCGCGCGGACCATACTGACCGCATCCCCCCAAGTCAAGATTGCGTGTTGATCTGTTAGATGCCTGAATTTGCTCGTTTTCTCGGCTTTTTCGTCAGATCGGTCGCGGGTGTCACCGCGCCGCATCAACAGCGTTCTCGGCGGTTGCGATCTTGCGTCCTCCGGAGCCCTCTGATCCGATGCCGCTGAACCCGAACCGGGGTGGGACTCCGCATGCCGCGCCACATCGACTATTATTTCTCGCTGCAATCCCCATGGGCCTATATTGGTCATCGCCTGTTCCGCGACATTGCCGCCAGCCATGGCGCTGCCGTGGCCGTCAAGCCGGTGATGCTGCTCGATCTGTTCGCCGAGACCGGGGGCCTGCCGCTGGCGCGGCGTCATCCGGCGCGGCAGCGCTACCGTATCGTCGAGCTTAAGCGCTGGCGCGACAAGCGGGGGCTCGATTTTCATCTCCAGCCCAGGAACTGGCCGTTCAACGCCCGGCTCGCGGATGGGGTGGTCATCGCCGCAATGCAGGCGGGGCTTGATCCGGAGCCCTATCTGCAGCGCGCCTTCCCGGCGATCTGGGAGCAACAGCTCAATCTCGGGGACGCCGAGGTGATCACGCGCTTGGCCGATGCGGCCGGACTGCCCGGGCGCGATCTCGTCGCCAAGTCGGGGTCGGACGCGGTCGCGGCGGTCTACGAGCAGAATCGCCAGGATGCCATCGCCGCCGATGTGTTCGGCTCGCCCGCTTATGTGCTGGACGGCGAGATCTTCTGGGGCCAGGACCGGCTCGAGCTCCTGGCCGACGCGTTGAAATCCGGCCGCTCCGCCTATACGTCCGAGCCATAGGTGCGAGCTGTGGCAGGTGACCGCACCTCGCGCAACGTCATGGCGGCGACACAAAATGAGCGTGCATGGCGGCCATCGCGACCGCATTCTGGAGAGCGAGCCATGAGTCTCACGAAGCCATACCGGCGGCCCCTCATTGCGCTCCTGGCGTTGAGCTGCCTGGGCGGAGAGGCCTGGGCTGCGGAGGAGACCGCGCCAGATGGCGACAAGGGGCGCTACACGATGTCGACGACGCCGGACGGCGTGGTCCGGCTCGACACCAGGACCGGTGCGGTCTCGACCTGCAACAACAACGCCGGTTCCGGCTGGGCGTGCTACGCCGTTCCCGACGAGCGGGCCGCGTTGGATGCCGAGATCGGCCGGCTGCAGGCAGAGAACGAAAAGTTGAAAGCCCAGCTGGCTTCGCGCGATCAGAGCATCTCCGGCAAGATCGACGAGCCGCTGCCGAAGGACCAGGCGCTGCCAAAGTCCGATCAGTTGAAGAAGGCCGAGCCGAAAGCCGGCGAATCGAAATCGACCGATGGAACGCGCAAGCTCGAGATCCCGTTGCCCAGCGACCAGGACATGGAGCGCATGATGGGCTTTCTGGAGCAGGCTTGGCGCCGGCTGCTCGACATGGCCGCGCGGGTGCAGAAGGACGTCTCGGGCAAGATCTGACCCCGCGTCGAGGAGGCTGGACGCATGATCGCACGATCCATCACGCGGACGGCGCCTGCGGCGGTGCCCATCACCACGGTCGTGACCTCGACACTGGCCGTGCAGACGCCGGGCCGCGGCTTCAGTGATCTCACGCGCGAGGTCGACGCCTTCCTGCGCGATATCTCCGCGAAAGAAGGGGCGGTGACGGTCTTCATCCGGCACACGTCGGCGTCGTTGACGATCCAGGAGAATGCCGACCCGACCGTGCTGCGCGATCTCACCTCGGCGCTGGCGCGGCTGGCGCCGGAGAATGCCGGCTGGGTGCATGACACCGAAGGTCCCGACGATATGCCGGCCCACATCAAGACCATGCTGAGCGCTGTCTCGCTCCAGGTGCCGGTGCAGGACGGCCGGATGCTGCTCGGCACCTGGCAGGCGATCTATCTCATTGAGCATCGCGCGCGTCCGCATCGGCGCGAGGTGGTGCTGCAGTTCATCGGCGCGGTCTGAAGTCAAAAGACAAGACCCATCGGCTGAAATGCGGAACGGCCGCGGAGTGATCCGCGGCCGTTCTCTGCAATAGAGAGGCGAGCGGGGTCGCCGCTCGCATCGTGATCAGGTCGACTGGATATCGACGTCCTTGGTCTCCGGCAGGAACAGGAAGCCGACCACCGCGGTGATGACGGCGAACGTGATCGGGTACCAGAGGCCGGCATAGATGTCGCCGGTCGAGGCCACGATCGCGAAGGCCGTTGCGGGCAGCAGGCCGCCGAACCAGCCGTTGCCGATGTGGTAGGGCAGCGACATCGAGGTGTAGCGGATCTTGGTCGGGAACAGTTCGACCAGCATCGCGGCGATCGGGCCGTACACCATGGTGACGAAGATCACCAGGATGAACAGCAGGCCGATGATCGCGGCGACCTGCGGACGGAAGACGTCGAACGGATGCGCCATCTTCACGATCCCCGGGTTGCCGGCCTTCGGATAGCCGGCGTCGGCGATCGCAGACGTCAGGGCCGGATTGCTGGTCTTGGCGTCGGTGTAGGGCACTTCCTTGCCGTTCAAGGTGACCTTCACGCCGGAGCCGGCCGGGCCAGGAACGGTCGAGTACTTGACCGAGGACTGGGCCAGGAAGGCGCGAGCGGTGTCGCAAGGCGCGGTGAAGACGCGGGTGCCGACCGGGTTGAACAGGTCTCCACAACCGGCCGGATCTGCCACGACTTCCACCTTCACCGACTCGATCGCCTTCTCCAGCGCCGGGTTGGCGTTGCTGGTGATCATCTTGAAGATCGGGAAGAAGGTCAGCGCCGCGATCAGGCAGCCGCCCATGATGATCGGCTTGCGGCCGATCTTGTCGGAGAGGATGCCGAACACGATGAAGAAGCCGGTGCCGAGCAGCAGCGACCAGGCGATGAGCAGGTTGGCGGTGTAGCCGTCGACCTTCAGGATCGATTGCAGGAAGAACAACGCGTAGAACTGGCCGGTGTACCAGACGACGCCCTGGCCCATGGTCGCGCCGATCAGCGCGAGCAGCACGATCTTGCCGTTGTTCCAGTTCGCGAACGCTTCCGTCAGCGGCGCCTTCGAGCTCTTGCCCTCTTCCTTCATCTTCTGGAACACGGGCGATTCGTTGAGGCGCAGACGGATCCAGACGGAGACGCCGAGCAGCAGCACGGACACCAGGAACGGCACGCGCCAGCCCCATTTGGCGAAGTCGGCCTCGCCGATGATGGTGCGGGTGAACAGGATCACCAGCAGCGACAGGAACAGGCCCATCGTGGCCGTCGTCTGGATGAAGGAGGTGTAGTAGCCGCGCTTGCCCATTGGCGCATGCTCGGCGACATAGGTGGCGGCGCCGCCATACTCACCGCCGAGCGCAAGGCCCTGCAACAGGCGTAGACCGATCAGGATCACCGGCGCGGCGAAGCCGATGGTCTCGGCGTTCGGCAAGATGCCGACGATGAAGGTCGACAGACCCATGATCAGGATCGTGACCAGGAAGGTGTATTTGCGGCCGACGATGTCGCCGATGCGGCCGAACACGATGGCGCCGAACGGGCGGACCAGGAAGCCGGCGGCGAAGGCCAGCAGCGCGAAAATGTCGCGGGTGGCCGGCGGATAGCTACTGAAGAACTGCGCGCCGATGATCGAGGCGAGGGACCCGTAAAGGTAGAAATCGTACCACTCGAAGACAGTGCCGAGAGAGGACGCCAGAATGACGAAGCGCTCGTCCTTCGTCATGCCTCCCGATCTCGCTTGTGTGGCGACCATTGTTGACATTGGCATTCGCTCCCCAAGATCGTTGTGCTGATGGTTTCGTCCCCGCATGCCGGACTTGGACGGCGCTGGTCGCGGAGACCTTGGCGCTTAAGTAACATTGCAGTGAAACCCGGCCCAATACGACTTTCGGCCCTGGCGGCTGCGGCGCACGGAAACATGGGGACATTGCGGCGGATCAAGTTCGCCTAACGGTCGCCGCGTTATCGATGTTGCGCCGCACAAGGCGCAGATTAACCGCTCTTCCTGCAAGTGGAATTGCATGCTTGCATGCAACCAGTCGCCGGGCGAGTATTTCACAAAAGCCGGGCGGCGTGCAGCTGAGGCGCGTGGCCGGCGTCGTAAGGTCAAGTCAGAATTCATGGCGGCTGCCACCACCCACCTTGTCATTGCCGATGATCACCCGCTGTTCCGCAACGCGCTGCGGCAGGCGGTCACGAGCGTGCTCGCGGAGGCCGTGGTCGACGAGGCCGGCTCCTTCGAAGACCTGACCACGCTGCTGGAGAAGGATTCCGAGGTCGATCTCGTGCTGCTCGACCTGACGATGCCCGGCATTTCCGGCTTTTCCGGGCTCATCTACCTGCGCGCGCAATATCCGGCGATCCCGGTCGTCATCGTCTCGGCCAGCGACGATGGCGCGACAATCCGCCGCTCGCTCGATTTCGGTGCCTCCGGCTTCATCCCGAAGCGGTTCGGCGTCGACACGCTGCGCGACGCCATCATGAAGGTGATGGATGGCGACGTCTGGGTGCCGCCCGACACCGACCTTGCCGCCGGCGCCGATCCGGAGATGACCAGGCTCCGTGACCGCCTGGTCACCCTGACCCCGCAGCAGGTGCGGGTGCTGATGATGCTGTCCCAGGGGCTGCTCAACAAGCAGATCGCCTATGAGCTCGGCGTCTCCGAGGCGACCATCAAGGCGCATGTCTCGGCCATCCTGCAGAAGCTCGGCGTCGAGAGCCGGACACAGGCGGTGATCGCCGCGGCGAAGATCGCAGGCTCCGCCTGGCGGCAGGACGCGCCGACGGGGAAGTGAGGAGATGATCGCCTGTTGATCTCGGCGGTCGCCAACCTTGAACCGCATGCATGGTATGCGACCGAGTGATTGAGTTCGGCGAATTGTTTGCGGCCGTCCTGGGGACGTGGCTTGCGACGGTCCGTGAGGAAAAGGTCTGTCTCCACGGCGGGATCGCTGGTCCTCTCCAACGCCACGCTGTTCCTGGTCCTCTGTAGCGCGAGTTGCAGAACTCCCCCTCATGGTGAGGAGCGGCCGAAGGCGCGTCTCGAACCATGAGGCCCCCTGTCCGGGCCTCGCCCTTCGAGACGCCCGCCCGCGCGGCGGGCTCCCCAGGGTGAGGAGCGACATCGTCGGCGCGAAAGCCACAGGCTCGGAGCTGAGCGCGAAACCAAGTCATTCGGTCGATCCATCGCGCCACGCTTTTCCCGCCTCGCGGCGCAATCAGCGTCCGAGTTTTGCCAATCATTCGCCCTCCGGAAAACTGAGGGCACAGAGAAGGCCGGGCGCTGGCCGCGCCCGTGGCCCGCCTGCAGCAAAAAAAGCAGGCGGCAGTCACCACAGGTCTGGCCGAACACATCGGCGGGCTCAACCCGTCGTCAGCAACATCGTCGTCACCGACTTGGCATCAGCACCGGGATGACAGGACCACACGGCTTGACCGTGCGCACCGGATCGTTCGTCCGCAGGCCAAAGTCCGCTGCGCCCCGGCGCGCCCACCGCATCCCGCGCCCCACGTTCGTGACGATCGCGAAGCGCCCCTCATGGCGGGCACGGGACGATGCAGGGATAGCATTATTTCTGGAAAAAAGAAATGGATGTCTGTCTGCTGAGCCGGGGATTTCGATGCGCTGGGCGACCTCGGGAGCTGCGGGCTGTACGTCCTACGAACGTTCGATCATTCATAAACAGGTACCTTGTAAAACAAGGTACCTTGCGATACCTTGCTGTCATGACAGAGCAGATGCAGGTCCAGCTCAAGAAGGGGGCGCTCGAATTGTGCGTGCTGGCGCTGTTGGCGCGGGGCGAGAGCTATGCCTACGAGATTGCCAGCTCGCTGTCCGCCGGCGTGGGCATCGGCGAGGGGACGATCTATCCTTTGATGCGGCGCATGCAGGACGACAAGCTGGTCGAAACCCGTCTGGCCGAATCCAATAGCGGCCCGCCGCGCAAATATTATCGGCTCACGCCCGCCGGCCGTGCCGCCTTCGCGGCGCAGAAGCGCGAGTGGCGCATGTTTTCCGATGCCGTCAATACATTGCTGGGAGAACGCTGATGGACCGCGCAGCCTTCCTGGGCCTCCTCAAGGATGGTCTCGCCGGCTTGCCTGCTGATGATATCGACGAGATCGTCGCGGACTACATGTCCTACTTCGATGAAGCCGCCGCGTCGGGGCGCGACGAAATAGAGGTGGCCGCGGCGTTGGGCGACCCGCGCCGGCTGGCGCGCGAGCTGCGCGCCGAAACCGGGCTGCGCCATTGGGAGACGCACCGCAGCCTGGGCAACTCCGCTGCCGTGCTGCTGGCGCTCGGTGGATTGGCGACGGTCGACATCGTGTTGCTGCTCCCGCTGCTGTTCGCCGTCCTGCTGGTGACCCTGGCGCTCGGCCTCATCGTCTTCGTGCTCGGAATCGTCGGTCTCGGGCTGCTGCTCAGTCTCTTGAAGATTGGGCACTTCGCCTCGATCGCCGCGATGGCGCTGCGGGCGGTGGCTGGTATCGGGCTCGTCGCCGGCAGCATCGGCTGCGGCGCGCTGCTGCTGCTGGCGCTCAATGCCGCGGTGAGGATGCTCGGCAATTATGCCCGGCTGCACTACCGGCTGCTCAGGCCGGGACACGACCTGGCTCAATCATAGATCAGAGGGGTGCGTGATGAGTGGACGACTCGGACGAATTGCGATGGTGTCACTGAGCGTCGCCGGGCTGTGCGGGGTCATTACCGCGCTGGCCTCGGCGCAGGACTGGGTCGAGGGTGGTGATCTGCCTTGGACAGGCCTCTCTTGGGTCAGAACCTCCTGGGCGGGCGCATCGCGCAGCTGCACCCCGCTGCCGGGGGCGAACAAGACCGGCTCGCGCGAGCGTCGCACGGCCGACCTGGCCTGGTCAGGCAGCGACGCCGTCATGATCAGGATTCCGGCGCAGGTGCATTTCAGGCCGGGGCCATCGCCCAAGGCGAGCGTGACCGGTGACGCCGACATCGTCGAGCACGTCCGCCTGCGGGACGGCCAGCTCGCATGGGACACGGCCGAGTGGGGCCACGCGATCGACTGTCTCCAGCCGGACGATCTCGTCGTCCAGCTCTCCGGCCCTGCGGTCACCGCATGGACCGTGAGTGGATCGGCCGCCCTCGATCTCTCCGATCTCCACCAGGACGTGGTGCGGATCACGGCGCGTGGCAGCGGTGCCGTGACGGCCAGCGGCGACGTCCGCGACGTCGCCGTCGAAGCGGCCGGCTCCGGCCAGGTAGACCTCGGCCGTCTGGTCACCCAGACAGCCACGGCGAACCTGCACGGCAGCGGCAATCTCAGGCTTGCCGACGCCAAGCAGGAGTCGCTGCGCCTCACGCTGCACGGCAGCGGCGCCGTCAGCGCCAGCGGAACGGCGCATGAGGTGTCGCTGGACTCGTCGGGCTCCGGGCGTGCCGATCTCGGCCGGCTGGTCGCCGATCGCGCCAGCGCAACGGTCCGCGGCAGCGGCGACGTCGACCTCGCGCCGCGCCAGGATGCCGACATCTCCGTTTCCGGGAGCGCCGTCGTGCGGCTGCACGGCACGGTGGCGCGGATCAACTCGCACGTCTCGGGATCAGGACAGGTCAAGCAGGTGCCGTAGGCTCATCGCCCGAGATGCATCAGCCAAGGAGGACCCCGATGTTCGCTGTTATCCGCGCCTGCCAAGTCTTCTCGATCCTCGCCGTCTGTCTCACTGCCACGCTGACGCACGCCGCCGGTCTGCGAGCGATCGACATTGCCGCGGCGTCCGACGGTCCGGAGATCCATGGCATGGTCTGGTATCCATGCGCGGAACAGCCGACCGAGATCCCCATCGGCGGCGGCTTCACGTTGACGGGGGTGAAGGACTGCCCCCTCATGGGCGGGCATCTGCCGCTCGTTGTCGCCTCGCATGGGCGCGGCGGTTCGCTGCTCAGCAATCGCGATACGGCCGAGGCGCTTGCCGACCACGGCTTCGTGGTCGCGGCGATCAATCATCCTGGCGATACCGCGCGGGATCGGAGCAGGTCGGGCGATCTCTCGGTGTTCGTCGAGCGGCCCGCCGACATCAAGCGGCTGATCGACTTCATGGTCGGCCCGTCGCCCTTCGCGGCCGACATCGATCGCGACCGCATCGGCTTCTTCGGCTTTTCGCGCGGCGGCTACACCGGGCTCGTGCTGCTCGGTGCCGATCCGGATTGGGCGGGAGCGGCGTCCGATTATTGTCAGCCAATCCGGAGACTGTTCTGCCAGGAGATCCTGGACAAACGAACGCCATCGCAACCGCTGACGCATGATCCGCGGATCAAGGCTGCGGTGCTCGCCGATCCCTTGGCGATCTTCTTCTCGCCCGCGAGCTTCGCCCCGATCAAGACGCCAGTTCAGCTCTGGGCCTCGAGTCGCGGCGGCGACGGCGTGCTGCCCAGCCATGTCGCTTTCGTCGACGCCAATCTTCCGGCAGCACACGACTATCGCGTGGTGCCGAACTCCGGCCACTTCGCGTTCTTCCTGTGTCCGCCGGCGCTGGTCCAGGGGCAGTCCGAGCTCTGCGTCGATGCACCGGGTTTCGACCGTACGGCCTTCCACGCTGAGTTCAACGCCGAGGTGCTTGCGTTCTTCCGGACATGGCTCGTCCCCACGGCGAAGTGAGATGCGCGGCTGACGAGTCCGCAGCGATGAGCGGATGATCGTTCGGCGCCTTTGCCCACGGCCTTTGCTTGAACGTTTTCGTGAACGATTGTACCTCAAGCGGGCGTGTTTGGGGGCGTGTTGTCGTGAACGATATCGGGGAGAGCGGTCGCGGCGGGTCGGCGACGGTCAGCGTCGATGAGGTTCGCTATGCACCCGTGCCGGCGTGGGTCGACCTTGTCCCCTACGAGACGGAGCCGTCGCCCGATCAGGAGTCGGCCATCGCCAATGGCGTTTGCCGGCTGCTCTCCGACATGCAGGTCGACCTCACCGGCCCCGAGCTCTGCTGGAGCTACCGGACCGCGCAGCGGATCCTGACCAAGGAGGGCGCCGAGCGGGCGTCCCACATCGTCATCGAGTTCGATCCCGGCTACCAGAGGCTCGAGGTCCATGCGGTGCGCATCCGGCGCGGCGATCAGTCTGTCGATCATGCACGGCCTGGTTGCTTCCAGGTCTTTCGCCGCGAGCGGGACATTGAGCGCCTGATGCTCAACGGGCGTCTCACTGCCTCTTTCCTGGTGCCGGACGTCAGGGCGAACGACATCCTGGAGTTCAGCTGCTCACTCTATGGCGAGACGCCGATCCTCAAGGGCAAATACCAATCATGGGTGGCCTTCGAAGGGACCAATCCGAGCTTCGACTATCGCCATCGGCTGCTGAAGCGGCGTGATCGCGCCATCGCCAGCAGGGAGTTCAACGATCCGCCGCCTGCAACGGTGAGCGTGACCGGCGAGATCGAGGAGATTTGTCGACGTCTGCGCGGCCAGAGAAAGCGCGGCCCGAGCGCACCGTTGACGCCGTCCTGGGAGATCGAAGACCCAGCCTTTCAGCTCAGCGAGTTCGTTGGATGGAGCGATGTCGCGGGCCTGATGGTGGCGGCCTATGACAGCGCCGAGATTCCTGCGACATTGGCCGACGAGATCGACCGGATCGGTGTGGCCCATCCCGATCCGGCGCAACGCGCGGCCGAGTGGCTGCGCTTCGTGCAGCGCGAATTGCGCTATTTCTTTCTTGCATTGGGAGAGGGCGGCCTGGTGCCGCGCGAGCTCGATGCGATCTGGGCCGGTCGGTTCGGCGACTGCAAGGACAAAGCGCGCCTCTATGTGGCTGGCGCGCGCCGCCTCGGCCTGGAGGCTTGCGCGGCCCTGGTCTCCACGACGCATGGCCGTACGCTCGACCGGGTGCTGCCGAGCCCGGCCGTGTTCGATCACTGCATCGTGCGTGTCCGGCTCGACGGCAAGAGCTACTGGCTCGATCCGACGCTGCCGCTGCAAGGCGGTGGCCTCGACCAGATCGAGCTGCCCCATCTCGGATGGGCCTTGCCGCTGGCCGCAGACGCCTCGCAGCTGGAAAAGCTGCCCGAGCAAGCCGTCAGGCATATCATCCATTGCCACGATGATTGGCGCATCGGTCCTTCGCGCCAATCTCCGGCCTCGCTGCATCGCAGCCTCGAGTTTTCGGCCTGGGGCGCCGACCACATCAGAAACCTGATTGCGAATGAGGGCGAGGCCGGCTTCTCGCGAGCCTTGCTGCGTCAGTTGCAGGCGAGCTGGCCGGCGGCGGCCGAGTCCGCGGCGATCGCGATCCAGGATGATCAGTTGCAGAACAAGATCGTCGTGGATGCCCGATATACGATCAGTGACTGCTGGCGAGCATCCGACACGCCGGACAAGATTCAACTGCAGTTCGTCGAATCCAATATCAGCACGGACTTGTCGGGCGCCGGCCTCGCCGCCCGCGAGCACGATATCTATGTTGGACGCCCCCGACGGCTCTCCTGGCTGCTTCACGTCGAACTGCCCCGCGCTTGGCCGCGAGCGAAAGCTGACGAAACCCATGCCTTGCCCGGGCTGACGCTGACCAGCCGGTACGGCGTGGACGGCCGTCATGTCGACAGCTTCAAGGAGCTGACCGTCGAGACGTGGACGTTGCCGCGCGCCAAGGCCGAGGATTATGATCTCCTGGTGAAATGTGCGCAGCAGAACATTCTCTCGATCCAGGCCTCGGCCAAGCACGACAAGGTCCGTGCGCCCGGCTTCCGGTCCAACCTGAACCTGAATATCTCGGTGTATGTCGCGTTTCTGGTTCTCTGGTTCGTCTACAACGTGCTCCGGACCTTGTTGACGTCCGGCAGGCATTGAACCGGCGCGCACAGGTGGTGATCGGGACGGCGGGGCAGGCGTTCGGCGGCCGCCCGCATCGCCCATGGTGATGATGCCCTGGCCGCCAGCGCCTACCGCAGATCCTTCATCTTCAAGTAGACGACGATCTCGAACAAGGGGCCGTCGTCGTCCCGTACCGTCACCTTGATCGCCGATCCGTTGGCGATGAAGAGGTCCTCGGCGATGGTGGTCGCGGCCCTCAGCGCCTCGCGGCGGGCGGCGGCGGGGTCAAGAAAGTCTGCGCCGTCATCGTCATTCGCAGCGTAGAAATCGTCCCGAATGTCGAAGAAGTAGCGCATCAGAGAGCCGGATCCAGATGAAGATACAGAGGGTCGAAATCGGCGGCGTGACGCAGTCCTTCGAGGTCGAAAATCGTGATCGCGCCACGCTCGATCTCCAACAGCCCCTTCGTGCGAAGCTCCTGTAGAACTCTATTCAAATGAACCGTGCTTGTTCCTATGGCTTCGGCGAGAACGACCTGGGTCGCCGGGAACTTGAAGGACAATCCGGTCACGCGCCCCACCGCGGCGAGCCGCTCGTAGACCTCGACGACCAGATGTGCGAGCCGGCTCGCAGCCTCGCGCCGCCCGACATTGCAGATCCATTCCCGGAACAGCGCGGCGTCGATCAGGGTGTCCCGCCAGAGCGCTTCGGCCACGTCCGGATTGTTCCTGACCACTGCGCGCAGCGGATCGTGCGGAACAAAACCCAGCGTGCAATCCCCCAGCGTCGTGACCTCATGGTCGAGCACGTGAAGGTAGAGGCTCTGCAGATCGGGGATGTCGCCCGGCTGATGAAACGCGAGAATCTGCCGGCTGCCCTCGCCGACGATCTTCGAGCGCTGCACGAAGCCGTCGACGATAAGACAGCAGACGGCGGGCCGGTCGCCGGTCGCGACGATCGTCTGCCCGCCCTCCATCCGCCTGATCGTGATCGGAAGCCGCCGGATGCTCTGCTCGACCTCCGGCGAAAGGTCGGACGTCAGGCGCAGGCGCTTGAGCAAAGGTGCAAATGGATCAATCGTCATGGTTCGCTCCCAGCCGAAAAACGGCTGACGGGGCGGCAAGGTTCCAGCGGCGAAGGGGACGGTCACGCGCCACCTCTGCGCGTCCTGGCTGTAGGGTCAGCCTTGACGAGGTCGCCGACACGCCGCGACCGCGGGCAAGAGGCACTGCAGGCGGTGCTCCTCACCACCAGCGGCGAGATCTCGCTTGGTGACGTGGGCCAGGTCGGGTCTATTCCGCCGCCACCATCTGCTGGATCCGCCATTGCCCGAGCAGCGCGCGCAGCGACGCAGGCTTCAGCGGCTTGTTCAGCACGGCGATGTTTTCGTCGCGGGCGGCGGCGCGGACATGGGGGCTGCGGTCGGCGGTGATCAGGATCGCCGGCAGCGCCTCGTCGAAGCGGCGGCGGATGTCGCGGATGGCGGCGATGCCGTTGCCGCGATCGAGGTGATAATCGACCAGGAGCCCCGTGATGGCGCCGTTGCGGGCGGCGATGGCCTCGACGGCGGATTCCGGATCAGGGACGGCGATCACCTCGGCGTCCCAGGCGGTGAGCAGGGTGCGCATGCCGTCGAGAATGGCCGGGTCGTTCTCGATGCAGACGATCAGCGCGCCGGAGATCGGCGTCGTTGCCAGCGGCGTGGCGCTGGTGACGGCGGCGGTGTGATTGACCGCCTTGGCGATCGGCACCGTCACCGAGAAGGCCGAGCCGCGGCCGGGCTGCGAGTCCAGCGCAATGCCGTGATTGAGCACGCGCGCGATGCGCTCGACGATCGAAAGGCCGAGGCCGAGGCCGCGGGCGATGCGCGCGCCCTGTTCGAGGCGGTGGAATTCCTTGAAGATCTCGCCGCGCTTGACCGGCGGGATGCCGACGCCGGTGTCCCAGACGCCGATCTGCAGCGATGCGCCGCGGCGGCGGCAGCCGACCAGCACGCGGCCCTTGGGCGTGTATTTGATGGCGTTGGAGATGAGGTTCTGCAGCAGCCGGCGCAGCAGCAGCCGATCTGATTCCACCGGCAGCGAACACGGCACGAAGGTCAGCGCGAGGCCCTTGGCGCGCGCCGCCGGCGCGAATTCGATCTCCAGCGAGCGCATCAGATCGGCCATCTTGAAGCTTGAGACCTGTGGCGTCATCGCGCCGGCATCGAGCCGGGAAATGTCGAGCAGCGCGCCCAGGATTTCCTCGATGGCTTCAAGGGAGTCGTCGATGTTCTCGACCAGGCGCGACTCCTCGCCAGCGGTCTGCCGCTCGACCAGGCTTGTGATGTAGAGCCGCGCGGCATTCAGCGGCTGCAGGATGTCGTGGCTGGCCGCCGCGAGAAAGCGGGTCTTGGAGATGTTGGCATCCTCGGCGGCGCTCTTGGCCAGCGCGAGCTCGGAGTTCAGCCGCGTCAGCTCCTCGGTGCGGTCGCGCACGCGCTTTTCGAGCGTCGCATTGGCGCGCTCCAGTGCCTCGGCGGCTTCGAAGGAGGGCGTCACATCGGTGAAGGTGATGACGAGGCCGCCATCCGGCATGCGATTGGTGCGGACCTCGATCACCATGTGGCGGTCGGCGAGACGTTCGAGATAGGGCTCGCCCTCGGTGGTGTAGGCGGCGAGCCGGCGTGCCAGCAGTGCCTCGCTGTCCTCATAGGTCGGCGCGCCGATTGTGCCCATGAATTCGAGGATTTCTTTCAAGGGACTGCCGATCTGCACCAGATGCGGCGGCAGGCCGAGCAGATCGACGAACTGGCCGTTGGAGCAGATCAGCTGCAGATCGGCGTCGAACACGGCGATGCCCTGGCGCACATGGTTGAGCGCGGTCTGCAGGATCTCCCGGTTGAAATGCAGCGCGGCGTGGGAGTCGTCGAGCAGCTTCAGCGCCGCCTTCGCCGACACGGTGCGCTTGCGCAGCAAGAGCGACATCACGAGGCGCGACGACGCCGCGCCGATCGAGGAGGCGATGAGGTGCTCGGCATGGCGCAGCAGTTCGAAATCGGCGGGCGCCGCCGGATCGAGCGGCAGGTTGCGCTGGGCGGCAAACGCCTCGAACGAGGCGCGGGCGCGGTCGGGGCCGAGATATTGGCCGACCGTGGTCTGGATGTCCTGCACGGTCACGGTGGAGCGCCAGCGCCGGAAGCTCGGCGCGCTGGGCGTCAGCTCGGCCGGCACGAACAGGTCGGCCTGCAACAGCTCGATCGACGACGGCTGCCGGGCCAGCGACAGCACGATGTAGGTGAGCAGGTTGAGCGACAGGCTCCACAGCACGCCATGCAGCAGCGGCGGCAGATCGGTGCCGAGCAGCGCCTGCGGCTTGAGCGCCTCGAGCCCGAACGGACCATGCTGCAAGAACAGAATGCCCGACGTGGACGTGTCGAGGAAGCTCGGGATGAACAGCGTGTACAGCCAGACGGCGAAGCCGACCAGCATGCCGCCCATCGCGCCGCGCGCGGTGGCGCGCCGCCACAACAGGCCGCCGAAGAAGCTCGGCGCCAGCTGCGCGATCGCGGCAAAGGACAACAGGCCGATCGCGGCGAGCTGGGTCGTGCCGAGCGCGCGGTAGTAGAAATAGGCCATCACCATGATGGCGAAGATCGCGATCCGCCTTGTGCCGAGCAGGAAGCCTGCGAAGTCGCGCCCGATCTCGCGCTGCTCCTGCTGGCGCTGCAGCACCAGGGGCACGACGATGTCGTTGCACACCATGATCGACAGCGCGACGCATTCGACGATCACCATGGCGGTCGCGGCCGACAGGCCGCCGACGAAGACCAGCACCGACAGCCATTGCGAGTTGGCCTCGATCGGCAGCGCCAGCACATACATGTCGCTGTCGACCGCGCCGAACGGAAAGGTGATGAGGCCGGCGAGCGCGATCGGGATCACGAACAAATTGATCGCGACGAGATATAGCGGGAACATCCAGCGCGCCCGCGACACCTCGGCGTCGTCGGCATTCTCGACCACGCTGACGTGAAACTGGCGCGGCAGCAGCATCGCGGCGCAGAACGACAGCAGCGTCATGGTCAGGAAGCTGCCGATGCCCGGCACATATTCCAGCGCGCGCTCGGCCTCGGGAGACTTCATCGCGCGCTCGATCAGCTCGACCGGCGAGAACATCCAGAAGGTGACGAAGGCGCCTGCCGCGATGAAGGCGATCAGCTTGATGATCGATTCGGTCGCGACCGCCAGCATCAACCCGTGCTGATGCTCGGTGGCGTCGGTCTGGCGGGTGCCGAACAGCACCGCGAAGATCGCCATTGCGAGCGTCACCATCAGTGCCATGTCGCCGACGATCGGGATATGAGCGAAGGCGCGGTCGTCGACCATGATGGTTTCGAGCGACGACGCCACCGCCTTGAGCTGCAGCGCGATATAGGGCACCGAGCCGATGATCGCGATCAGCGCCACCGTCGCCGCCACGGCCTGGCTCTTGCCGTAGCGGGCGCCGATCAGGTCGGCCACCGAGGTGATGTTTTGCGACTTGGCGAGCTGGATCACCCGGCGCAGCAGCGGCGTGCAGGCGCCGACCATCAGGATCGGCCCGAGATAGATCGCGAGGAAGTCGACGCTGTTGCGCGAGGCGAAGCCGACCGAGCCGAAGAAGGTCCAGGACGTGCAATAGATGGCGAGCGACAGCGGGTAGATCAGCCCGGCCAAGCGCGACGGCCGCCGGTCGCCGGCCCGGTTGCCACGGCTGGCGACCAGGAACAGAAAGCCGATATAGCCGAACGCAGCGGCGATCACGCCCCAGTCATGCAGCATGGCTTTGCGCGAACTCCTCGGTCGCTCCACCCTGTGGATCGGGACGCGAACTTAGCGCTTTGCCGGAGGCGGGGCGATAGCGATGTGGCGGCGGACGCTGGAATAGGGATGTCGCGCGTCATCGTGTTGAGAGCCGAGCTCTTACGGCTCGGCCGGTCGGCTCCCCTCCCCCTTGCGTGGAGGGGAGCGCACCGCCTTGGCGGCGGGGGGCTGTGCGCTCACCAAAGCAGAAGCGAAAACTACTCCGCCGCCAGCGGCTTCTTGTGCAGTGCGAGGCCGAGGCGTTCCCAGACCTGCAGCAGGGCCTCGGCGAGGCGGTCGATCAGGCCGTCATCGTGATAGGGGGAGGGCGTGATGCGCAGGCGCTCGGTGCCCTTGGCGACGGTCGGATAATTGATCGGCTGGATGTAGATGCCGTGCTCTTCGAGCAGCAGGTCGGAGACCTGCTTGCACTTCTCGGGATCGCCGACGAACAGCGGCACGATATGGGTGTCATTGGCCATGACCGGCAGGCCGGCGGCATTGAGGATCGACTTGACGCGTGCGGCGCGGTCCTGGTGGCGCTCGCGTTCCCAGCTCGACGACTTCAGGTGCCTGATCGCAGCAGTGGCCGCCGAGCAGATCGGCGGCGGCAGCGCGGTCGTGAAGATGAAGCCCGGCGCGTAGGAGCGCACGGCGTCGATGATCTCGCCCTTGGCGGCGATATAGCCGCCGAGGCAGCCGAACGCCTTCGCAAGCGTGCCTTCGAGGATGTCGATGCGGTGCATGACGCCGTCGCGCTCGGCGATGCCGCCGCCGCGTGGGCCGTACATGCCGACCGCATGCACCTCGTCGACATAGGTCATCGCCTTGTAGCGCTCGGCGAGATCGCAGATCGCCGAGAGCGGCGCGACGTCGCCGTCCATCGAATACAGGCTCTCGCAGGCGATCAGCTTCGGCCGGTCGGGGCCGGCGGCGATCAGCAGCTGCTCGAGATGGGCGAGATCGTTGTGGCGCCAGATCTGGCGCTCGCAGCCGGACTGGCGCACGCCCTCGATCATCGAATTGTGGTTGAGCGCGTCCGACAGGATCAGGCAGTCCGGGATCAGCTTGGCGAGCGTAGCGATGCCGGTCTGGTTGGAGACATAGCCCGAGGTGAACAGCAGCGCCGCTTCCTTGCCGTGGAGATCGGCGAGCTCGGCTTCCAGTTGCACCAGCGGATGATGCGTTCCGGCGATGTTGCGGGTGCCGCCGGCGCCGGTGCCGACCCTGGTCGCGGTCTCGACCATCGCGCCGACCACCTTCGGATGCTGACCCATGCCGAGATAGTCGTTGGAGCACCAGATCACGACATTGCGCGGACCGCTCGGGGAATGCCAGGTCGCGTGCGGGAACCGGCCGGCGATGCGTTCGAGATCGGCGAAAACCCTGTAGCGACGTTCATCATGCAGACGACCGAGGGCGGCACTGAAGTACTGGCTGTAGTCCATCACGAAACCTGACGTGCTGCGCTGCAGCGCAGCGCCTGGAACGGACCCTCTAAGCGACGGGGTTCTAAAGCCTTCTTAGAGCGTTTCCAGAGCGGCTGTCGAGCCGGAATCCCACGGCAGGAGTTGGGCGATTTGTCCAAGGCCGTCGCGAAGCGGGGCAATGTCGGCCGAACCGCGCTTGCATTGTGGCGACGTTGCGGAGTGGCGGCGTTGCGGAGCGGCGCCGGTCGATCTGTCAGCCGCCGCTCTCAGGCTCATCCGCGACCGAAGTCACCGCCGGATGGGCGAGCCGCTCCTGGTAACGCCGGATGTTTGCCACCACCTCGGGTGGCCATTCGCGTCGGGTCAGCTCGGCCGGATCGACGCTGCCGATGCGATCTGCCTCGCCTTCGGTTTCGAAGGCGACGGCTCCGCCGCCAAGATTGAGACGAAACATGGTTTCTCCCGAAAGCCCGTGGATCGATACGCGTCGTGCACCCGCAGCTTACGACCTTTACGATAGTGGTCTATCCGTTGCGCCGCAAGGTGATGAACTCTCCGTCTCGTCGCGCTCGCCGCGCACCGCCCGGATGATCTTGTCTGTCTGCGCCTGCGCCAGCGTGCGCAGCCACAACCGCTGCTTATCGTCCATGTCCTTGATAGAAGAAGCATAGGAGGATGAATCGACGGTAACCACGCCGATCGTTGCCCAGGGCGGAGGCCGCCGGGCGTCCTCGGTGCCGGTATGATAGACTGGCAAAGCGAGAACGTGGACCGCCTCGTCGTCAGCCTCGGCCGGCGGATACGGCACCGGCGTGATCAACGACTTTGCGACACCTTCGGGGTCGCTGATGACGCCACCATGGCTCCAGGCGATGGTCCGGCGCTGCTGGAAGGCGGCGCCGCTGACGCCATCGCCATAAGGGATGCTGAAGCTCCGCGGCAACTCCTCGCGCCGCGGCCCGGAGCGCCGGCTGAGGACGGGCCTCAGGACAAGATCCGCGGCGTCGTGGACCATCAGCGCGATCGTCCACTTCTCGTCCCGGCTGACGCGGCCGAGTTTCAGCTCCGTTTCCAGGGTCTGCACCAGAAGGTCGAACTGCCTGATCGCTTCGCGGTCGTCAGCCGTCGTGTTCCCCGCATCGATCCGATCGCCCAGATTGAGCAGCGTGCGGTGCCATTCCCGCGTATTGCCGGCGATCGTGCGATTCTCGGGCTCTCCCGGCACCTGCCAGCGCAGCGAATATTGGTAGCCGACCAGCGGGTGCTCGATCACCAGCTTCCATGTCTGCGATGGCGCATCGTAGCTGAGCGCGTGCGCTTCTTCGTGCAACGTGTCGGAGTCGATCTCCAGCCCGGGCGGCGCGCCGGTGGTGTCGTCGAGCTTCGCATCGCCCCACTGATCGATCTCGTAGTTGGGATAACGCGGCGGTCGCCGGCATTCGACATCGGGCTGCACCTGGCCCAGGCTCCGCGGAAACCGCACCTTCAGGATCAATGTCCGCGCCGGAAAGGTGACGCGCACCCCCACCCATTCGTGGTCGAAGCCTTGCGGCCGCGGCTTTCGGGTGCCCCGTTCCAGCCGCTCGACCGCCTCCCATTGCGTCATCATCATGCAGTTGGCGCAGCCATGGCTGAACTCGTAGGGCACCGGCTTGTCGCCCTTTGAGATGCCGCCGCCAGGAAATTTGAGCCAGTAGTAGTCGCATTGCCGGTCGTCTCTCGCGCTCCTCGGATAGTCGGACGCCGGAACGATCTCAAAACCTGCCTTGGCCGTCTCCGGGGCCAGGGTAAGAGTGTCCTGCACGAAATGGCCGTATGTCGGCAGATACATGACCAGCGGGCGCTTGTCGTAGCGGCCGATATCGCCCTGCACACGCAATCCCTTGATCCGATGGGTCACCCAGAGATCGCCATTCTCGGTGATCTCACAGCTCTGCTCGCGCGCCTCGCATTCGATCGGGTGGCGCTCGCGGGCACGAGCATGGGCGCGTCGCTTCGCGGCCGCGAGCGGCTCTTTGTAGACGCGGTAGTCGGCACCGGCCGTGCCGTCCGGTCGTGGCGACTGGCCAGCACCATAGAACACGCTCTTGACCTCGATCTGGCCGGTCGGCGCAATCCTGATCAGATTGATGCTGTTGTGGTTTGTGTTGTCCGGCGTGGCCATGGCGGCGCTGCCGGCGGAAACCACCGCCATCGGGTAGCCATCGCTCGAATCGTCGCCGAAATCGATGCGGGCAAATTGCGTCTTGTGCCAATGGCCATGCAGGATGAGGTCGAACTGATGATTAGCGAGAATCCGCAGCAAGGCACCGGCATTGCGAAACACCATCATGGGCTCGCCGGTCGTCTTGTGCCCGTTCGGTGCAAAGGCGATCGGCAGGACGTGATGGTGCACGATGGCGACGCGCGCCACATAGTTCTCTTTGGCCTGCTGCAGCTTGCTGGGCAGCGCCAGCAGCACGTCATTGTCGACGATGCCGGTCGCCACGCCGAGATTGCCGCCGGACCCGTTCGAGTCGAACATCGCGAGCAGGATCGGCGCCGAACGGGCGACGCGGACCAGCGGCAGCGGCGCTGCGGCAGGCAATAGCCGGGCGAAGTCATCGGCCTGGTCCCAGGGCATGATGGCCCGCCCGCCGAACAGGGCCGCGGTTCGTGCCCATGCCCTGCGGGCCCAGCCGGCGTCCTGCGGGCGGGTGCCGGCCGGCAGTCCGAGTGGCTGCGGGCCGAAATCGAGCACCGCGGTCCTGAGCTTCGCCTGCAGCGCCTGCTCGGCCCGCGCCGTGTTTCCGCCGGAGAATATCCGCTCGAACCAATTCAACCGCGGCATCCCCATCGCGATGCCGCTTTCGAATACGTCATGGTTGCCAGGCACGACGACCAATTCGGCCTTGCGGCCGCGGCCATCGCCCCAACGCTTGTCCGAGCTTTCCTGGGTTCGCCGCAGCAATGTGTCGAGCGCTCCCTTGGCGGTCAGCAGATGCTCCGGCGAGGGATCGTCGACGAGGTCGCCCGATACCACGATGATATGGGGATCGAAGTCGACGACGCAGCCGACGACCGCCTGCCACGTAGCCGCGCTGAAATTCAGTCCGAAATGAATGTCTGAAATATGCGCAATATGGATCATGATCGCTCCACCCGATCATTCTAGTTCGGGTTGAGCGGTGGATGAAAGGGGATCTTCGGACCGCGCGCCGGGTCTCAGGTCGTCCGGTAATGCAGCACGCCGTCGATCTCCTGGCTGGTCAGGCGGCCCTCGACCAGCATGTAGTTGACATGGGCGATCAACTCGCCGGCGGCGAAGCCCATCTGGTGCGGGTCGAGCACATGCTTGTGGAACACGACCGGGACCAGCTGTGCCGAGGTCTTGGATTGCTCGCGACAGGCGTCCGCGATCATCCGGCAGCGCTCCTCATGATGGTCGGCAAGCTGCTTGATGCGGGTCTTGAGGCCGTAGAACGGTACGCCATGACCGGGCAGCACCAGCACGTCATAGGGCAGGGTGGTGGTGAGGCTCGCCAGCGACGCCAGATATTCGCCGAGCGAGTTCTGGTCGGGCTCGACCGCCCAGACGCTGACATTGGGCGAGATCTTGCTCAGCACCTGGTCGGCGGAGAGGAACAGCTTGTCGGCGGCGCAATACAGCATGACCTGGTCGAGCGCATGACCGCCGCCGGTGATGACCTTGAAGCGCCGGCTGCCGATCTGGATTTCGTCGCCATGCGAGATGCGGCGGTAGGACGCCGGCAGCACCGAGACGCGCTGCAGATATTCCTGGCCGCGGCCGAGCAGCTTGTCGGTCAGGGTCTCGTCCATGCCGTGGCGGCGGAAGAACAGCCGCTGCGCGTTGCGGCGCTCCTCGGTGCCGCGATTCTGGTGGTAGACCGATTGCAGATATTCGACCTGCGACATGACCAGCGGGCAGGCGAAGCGCTCGACGATCCAGCCCGCCAGTCCGACATGGTCGGGATGCGAATGGGTGACGATCAGCCGGCTGATCTTCACATGCTTCAGCGGACCGTCGAGCAGCCGCGTCCAGGCGGCGATCGATTCCTCATTGCCGAAGCCGGAATCCACCGCCACCCAGTTGTCGCCGTCGGCAAGCAGATAGATGTTCACATGGTTGAGGCGGAACGGCAGTTTCAGCCGCAGCCACAATACGCCGGTCGCGACCTCCACGACCTGATCCTCTCCGGGATGCTGCTCCCAGGGATATCGCAGGGCCTCGGCGGAGGAATGAACAGTTTCGGTCTTGGTCATGCTCATCGATTAACGGCCGCCGCGGGCGAGCGCCAGCCGAAAAAGACATGGCTGGACGGCATTCCGGGACGCGGCAGGCCGGGGCCGACGACCTTCCCTTCTCACCCTGATCAGCCCGGCCGCAGGAGGGCGTCTCGAAGCGCGAGGTCCGGATGCTGACTACGCCGCTCTGATGTTGGTCAGGAACGCGTCGACCTCGGCGCGCAAGGTGTCGGCCTCGCGGCGCAGCGCCTCCGAGGCGCTCAACACCTCGTTGGCGGAGGTTCCGGCCTGGGCGGAAGCGCTGGAGACGCCGGTGATGTTGTTGGACACCTCGGTGGTGCCGGAGGCCGCCTGCTGGATGTTGCGGGCGATCTCGCGGGTCGCGGTGCCCTGTTCCTCCACGGCGGCGGCAATGGCGGTGGTGACGTTGTCGATCTCGGCGATGGTCTCGCCGATGTTGCGGATCGCCGTCACGGCGGTCGAGGCGACCTGCTGCATCCCCGCGATCTGGGTACGGATCTCGTCGGTGGCCTTGGCGGTCTGGCTGGCCAGGCTCTTCACCTCCTGGGCGACCACGGCGAAGCCGCGGCCGGCCTCACCGGCGCGTGCCGCCTCGATGGTGGCGTTGAGTGCCAGCAAGTTGGTCTGCGAGGCGATCGCCTGGATCAGGTCGACGACGACGCTGACGCGGCTCGCATTGTCGGCGAGTCCCTGCATCGTCGAGTCGGTGGCGCCCGCTTCCTCGACCGCCTTCTTGGCGATCTGGGCCGAGGTCACGACCTGGCGGCCGATCTCCGCGATCGACGACGACAGCTGCTCAGTGCCGGCCGAAACGGTCTGCACGTTGACCGAGGTCTCCTCGGCGGCAGCCGCCACCGCGTTGACCAGTGAATTGGACTGATCGGCGGTCTGCGACATGCTCTGCGCCGTCGTCTGCATCGCGGTGGCGGAGCTCTGCAGATTGGCCAGCGCGCTGCGCACCGTCGCCTCGAACTCGGCGATCCGGGTCTCCATGCGTGTGGCGCGCTCGGCCTTGGCGGCATTCTCGCGATCCTGCTCGGCGGCGAGGGTGCGGGCACGCACCATGTTTTCGCGGAACACCTGCAACGTATCGACCATCGCGCCGATCTCGTCGTGCTGCTTCGAGGCCTGGATCTCGGTATCGAGGTCGCCGCTCGACAGAAGCTGCATCGCCTGCTGCAGCCGCTTGATGCGGCGCAGGATGTTGCCGCCGACATACAGCCAGACGAACAGGACCGAGCCGAGCAGGGTGGCGGCGCCGGCTGCGACCATGCCGAGCGTCGCCAGCTCGATGTCGCGGCCCGCCGTGCTGGTGGCGCCTTCCGTCGATTTGCGAACGCCTTCGACCAGCTGCTGTACGCTGATCTCGAGGCCGACATTGAGCTTGCGGGTCTCCTCCAGCACCGTCTGGCCGTAGTCGTTGGAGTCGAGCTCCTTCTCGCGCGTCTTGAACACGCGGCCCTTGCCCTCGCCGAGCGCTGCGAGCTTCAGCGCAGCGTCCTGGATCGCCTTGGTGCCGCGGCCGCTCGGCAGCAATTCGAGATTCGACTTCAACTGGGCGAGTGCGTCCTTGAACTGCCGCTCGATCGCATCAAGTGTCTCGCTGTCATTGGCCGAGAGCGCCGCTGCCATCTGTGCCACGATCAGATTGCCGGAAGCGGTGACGTTACCGAGTTGCTCGACGAACCGAGCTGCCGCTGTGGCGTCGTCTGCCGAGACCTCTGCCGCACCGAGCACGGCGTTGAGCTGGGTCTGGGCGTCGAGCATCGGCTCGTTCGCCGCCTTGGTGAATTCCTCCTGCGCCTTGCGCAACGCATCATATTGCTGGTTGTGGGTCGCCGCGACGGTCAGGCGCTCGCGTGCGGCTGACACCAGGCTCTGATTGGCCTCGTTGATGTTCTTGATGGTTTCGGCCAGCGGGGCGACCACGCTCTTGTCGGCGCCGAGCGCGCTGATCTCGGCGAGGCGCTGCTGGGTGACCTTCTGGATCTCCTGCATCTTCTTCAGCCGATCGTTGAGCGCATCCTCGCTCTGCGATCCCAGCAACGCGGGACCAAGGCTGGCCAGGCTCGAGCTCTGTGCGAGCATCTGCAGGCTGGAAGTCAGGCGCGGAATGTCGCGGCTCGACAGCTCGACCATGGTGCCGCCGATATGACGCAGCATCAGGCCGGCCGCGACGCTGATGGCGATCGCCATGCCGGCGATGACGGCGAAGGCTGCGAACAGACTGCCCCGGACGCCCCATCTGGGGCGCAGACGACCAAGCGCAGTGCTGAAGCTGAAACGACCTGCCATCTCCGGTTCCCCCGCTACGTGCTACTTTGAGCTGAACTTTGCGGGCAGTATCGCGGCTGGCAGTTAACAAATCCGGGAAATCACCCGGTTCCCGCCGAAAATATGTGCATTTTTGCATTTCGTCGCGCGGGAATTAACGGCGTGGCAAGGGTTATTAGTTCCATGCCGATGGTCCTCAAGCAAAAGGGCCGGCATCGCTGCCGGCCCTTTCTTATTGTTGTTAGACGCCTTGATCTCAGTAGCGGCTGGCGACTGGAGCACCCCAGTTGAAGCGATAGTTCACGCCGGCCTTGAAGGTGTGGTCGTCGGTGGTGAAGCTGCCGGTCGGCACCAGTCCGGCGGGCGCCGTGAAGGTGGCGCTGCCGAAATTGTAGTACTGGTACTCGGCCTTGGCGGACCAGCTCGGTGCGAACATGTATTCGATGCCGGCGCCGACGGTCCAGCCGTTGCGGTGGTCGCCATTGGTGGCGAAGCCGATCTGATTGCCGGCGAGCGTCACCTTCTCGTTATTGTCCGAATAGGCGTAGCCGCCCTTCACATACAGCAGGCCCGGTCCCCAGGTGTAGCCGAAGCGGCCGGTGATCGAGCCGAGGCCGCGCTGGCTGTTGGTGTAGACGAAGCCGCCAGGGAAGGCCGCGCCGACATTGCCGCTTAACCAGCTGTACTGGCCTTCGGCGCCGATCACCCAGGTCGGTGCGAACTGCCAATCCGCGCCCACCTGCACGCCGCCCAGGAAGCGGCCGTTCGAATTGTTGCCGGTGGCGAGGCCCGAGAAATTGTTGTCGCTCGAGAACGCGCCGCCGAGATGCGCGCCGAGATAGAAGCCGGTCCAGTTGTAGATCGGCGCGACATAGGCCGGTGCCTTGGTGGCGTAGGGATAGGAGCGGGCGCCGAGATCGGCGGCAAAGGCGGACTGGGCCGAGGCCAACGCGGCGAGCGCAACGGTTGCGAACAGGATCTTCTTCATGGCGGTCTCCAACACTCAACTAACAAGGCTCGCGCATTGCGCGCCGTCGATGCGTTGGAGATAGATCGAATTTGAATCAAATGCTGTCACTCGCGCAGCACAGTGCCTTCCAACCCACCCCATTCGCGATCCAACATCTTCGCGTAGTTAGCAAAGCGCTAACAAAGGCCGTGGCAAGTCGGGACGACGCGCAGATCTGTGCCGCTGCGGCACAACGGGTTAAGACCCGTTAAGAGCCTGCTGCAGCGTGGCGACCGCATCCTCGAGCTGGCGGCGATGAACGTCGTCCTTGGGAAGCGCTCCGATGCCGGCGGCCATATCGGTGAGGATCGCCGCGAGCAGCCCGTAGTTCAGGTGCATGTGGATCGACTTGCGGACGTCCTCCGCTCCCGGCCGTTCCAGGGTCAGCGCCAATCCGGTCGGTTCGAGATGGGCTTCGAAACGCGACGACCGTTCGAACGTGCCGGCATAAAACTTGTCGGGATATTCGAGCGCGATCTCGGCTTTGTCCGGAATGGGCTTCGACATGGGATCTCCTGGAGGCTCCTGCGGATCTCCGATAGATGCTCGCAGATGCCTGTCGGCGCCTTGCGCCAGGTCAGAGATCTGCAATCGCAGGCTGCGATTCCCGTAGTATCGCGAGTTTGTACGGAACCTATTATTTACCATAAATTAGAGAGGGTTCCGTATGGTGCGGTCGACTTGATGCGCCGCAGCATGAGCTGCCTCTGCATCCGTTCACCGCACGGCGCCCCGAGGCGTGGCGGCACATCTCTCCGCACAAAGGATACGACCTCGATGAAAACGCGGCTCTCGATCTCTGCGCTGATCCTGGCCTTTGGCTTGGTCGTGGCCATCGGTCTGGGGGCGGTGGTCGCCACCGCCATCTACGCGGTCCAGGAGCTGAAGGTCGGCGGGCCGATTTATCACAGTATCAAGCTCGGGAACGACCTCGTCGCCGACATCCTGCCGCCGCCGGAATACGTGATCGAATCCTATCTGGAGGCGACGCTGGCGGTGCTCGATCCGAGCACGCTGGATGCGCGGGCCTCACGGCTGGCGACGCTCAAGAAGGAGTATCAGGGACGCCGGGCATTCTGGACCGGCTCGGGGCTGGAGCCTGGGCTGAAGGCCGAGCTTGTGGAGCGGTCCGATGCCGAAGTCAGCAAGTTCTGGCAGGTGCTGGAGGTCGAGCTGATGCCGGCGCTGCGCAGCGGCGACATGCCGGCCGCGAAGCTCGCTTATCAGCGTCTGACCGCGGCGTATTCCGGCCATCGGGCCGTGATCGACGGCATCGTCGAGCGGGCCAATCAGATGATCGCGGCGATGGAGGCGACGGCGGCGAGCCGCGACAGCGGGATCATGTGGTTTGGTGGGGTGCTGTCGGCCCTGGTCTTTGCGGTCGTTGGTGCGGGCCTGTTCGGCCTGATCAATGGTGTGGTCCGCCCGCTGGCCCGCATGACGCGCACGATGCGCCAGCTGTCGGGCGGCGACCTCGCGGCCGCGATTCCGTATGCCGAAAGGGGTGACGAGATCGGCGCGATGGCGCGGGCGCTTGATGTCTTCAAGACCAACGCGCTGGAGAAGGACCGGCTGCAGAAGCAGGATATCCACCGGAGTGAGGCTGACAAGGAGAAGCAGCGCGCGCTCATGACCATGGCGGAGGCGATCGAGCGCGAGACCAGCACGTCGGTGAGCGCTGCGGCCGGTGCTTCGCGCGATGTGGAATCGGCCGCTGGCGGACTGTCCGGCCTGGCCTACGAACTCTCGGCCGATGCGAACGCGGTGGCTTCGGCCTCGGAGCTGTCGCTGTCCAACGCGCATGTGGTTGCCACCGCCGCCGAACAGCTGAGCGCGGCGATATCCGGCATCGCGGGCCAGGTTGCGCGCGCGACGACGATCACCAAGATGGCCGTGACCGGTCGTGAGAAGGCGACGAGCACGATCCAATCGCTCTCGAAGGCCGTCGACAAGATCGCCGAGGTGTCCAACCTGATCGGCGGGATCGCGCAGCAGACCAACCTGCTTGCGCTCAACGCGACCATCGAGGCGGCGCGTGCCGGCGACGCGGGACGCGGCTTCGCGGTTGTCGCGGCGGAGGTCAAATCGCTCTCCGACCAGACGGCCAAATCGACCGAGGAGATCTCGCGCCTGATCTCGGAGGTGCAAAGCGCCACCAATGCGACGGTCGAGGCCGTCGAAGGCATCGGCGGCCAGATCTCGGAGATCGACGTCGTCGCGGCCTCGGTTGCAGCCGCGATGCATCAGCAGCGCGCGGCGACCGGCGAGATCAGCCGCTCGGTGGCGGCGTCGGCAGCGGCGGCCAAGGACGTCTCGACCAAGATCGCCAATGTCGGTCGCGGCGCTCAGGCCGTGAACGATCGTGCCGTCCAGGTTCGTACCGCGATCACGCAAGTCGTCTCGACCATGTCGTCATTGCAGTCGGCGTTGACCAACGTTGTCGGCACTGCCACCGCCAACTCCGCCGCGTCCGCAACCATGCGGGACCGTTGACCGGCGTAGGGCCGCATTCCTACGGAGCTTAAAATTTACTTCCGTTGAGCGATCGCTCTGCAAGCTGTTCGCATTCTCGGCAGGCGCCGGCCGTTCCGGACCGACCATTCGCGGTGATTGCGCCGGGGGCGGTGGGGACGGACCGGCCATTTGTGTCGTCCGGATCCCCCAACGGAAATGTGTCGCTCGACATGAAGATGCGCCTCTCCATCTCCGCCGTCATTGCAGCGTTCGGTCTCGTGCTCGCCATCGGCTTCGGGGCGGTCGTTCTGACCAGCGCCTATGCCTTGCGGGAGTTGAAGGTCGGCGGCCCGCTCTATGACAAGATCAAACTCGGCAATGATCTCGTTGCCGACATCCTGCCGCCGCCCGAATATGTGCTCGAGGCCTATCTCGAGGCGACATTGGCGCTGCGCAATTCCAAGAACGTGGAGGCGCATGCGAAGAGGTTGGCGCAGCTGAAGAAGGACTATGAGGATCGCAAGACCTTTTGGACCGGTTCGGCGCTGGAGCCCGAGCTGAAGTCGCTGCTGGTCGAGCGCTCCGACGGCGAGGTCCGGAAGTTCTGGCAGACGGCGGAAGCCGAGCTGATCCCGGCGCTGCGCGCCGGCGACATGGCCAAAGCGGATGTGGCCTATGATCGGCTGAGCGATTCCTACACAGCGCATCGCGCCTTGATCGATCGCCTGGTCGAGAAGGCGAACAAGCTCAACTCGGACATGGAGGCCGCCGCGGCAGCGCAAGATCGCAGCATCTCCGCGGTGGTCTGGAGCGTCGCCGGCATCGTGCTGATCCTGGTCGTTGCCGGCATATCGGGGTTGGTGATCGGCGTGGTTCGTCCGCTCTCGCGGATGACCGGCCTGATGCGGCGGATTGCCCAGGGGGAACTATCCGCCGAGATTGCCTATTCCGAACGCGGTGACGAGATCGGCGCCATGGCCCGCGCGCTCGCGGTGTTCAAGACCAACGCGCAGGAGAATGCGAGCCTGCGCGACCGTCAGGAGCGCGACCGCGAGGAGGCCGCCCGGTTGAAGAAGAAGGCCATGCTCGACATGGCCGATGTGATCGAGCGCGAGACCAGCACGTCGGTCGAGGCGGCGGCAGGCGCCTCGCGCCAGGTCGAGGCGGTGGCCAGCGGCCTGTCCGAACTTGCGCATGAATTGTCCGCCGATGCCCAGTCCGTCGCCGCGGCGTCGGAACAGTCGCTGACCAATGCACAGACAGTGTCCTCGGCGGCCGAGCAGCTGAGCTCGGCGATCCGCGAGATCTCCAGCCAGGTCGCGCGCGCCAGCGCCATCACCAAATCGGCGGTGACGGGGCGCGAGAAGGCCAAGACCACCATCGCCTCGCTGTCGCAGGCGGTGGTCAAGATCGCCGAGGTCTCCAACCTGATCGGCGGCATCGCCGAGCAGACCAACCTGCTGGCGCTCAACGCCACCATCGAAGCCGCGCGCGCCGGCGATGCCGGCCGCGGCTTCGCCGTGGTGGCGGCCGAGGTCAAGTCGCTGTCGGATCAGACGGCCAAATCGACCGAGGAGATCTCGCGCCTGATCGGCGAGGTACAGACCACGACGCAGGCGACCGTGGATGTGGTCGAAGGCATCGGCAGCCAGATTTCGGAGATCGACGAAGTCGCCGCCTCGATTGCGGCCGCCATGGAGCAGCAACACGCGGCCACGCAGGAAATCAGCCGGTCGGTCGGCTCTTCGGCTGACGCGGCGCGCGATGTCTCGGCCAAGATCGGCAATGTCGGCAAGGACGCCGGCATGGTCAATGATCGGGCCGTCGAGGTGCGCGGCGCGATCGGCGAGGTGGCATCGAGTCTGACCGCGCTGCGGGCGACGCTGGTGAAGCTGGTCAGGACGACGACCAACGAAGCCGACCGCCGCCGCTCGCCACGGCTGAGATCGAACCTGCCGATCAAGGTGGTCGATGACCGCAAGGGCCCGCTGAAGGCCGATCTGGTCGATATTTCCGAGGGCGGCGCCTGGTTCCGTCTCGAGCCTGAGCCGGGCATCGGCGATCGCGGCACCCTGGAGTTCAGCGGCTTCGCCGGCAGCGTGGCGTATTCTGTTCGCGCCAGGGACAACGACGCCCTGCATGTCGAGTTCGACCCCGGCGCCAATCGCGAGGCTTTTCTCGACTGGTTCAGACGGTCGGTCACGCGACAGGCGGCATGAGCCGATCGCATCATCTTCTTGAGAATGGGATGCGCGCTCGCGAGCGGAGGGCGCATCCCACGCTGTCGCGTGTCAGCTCACCGGTGGCACCAGGTCGCTGATCCGCACCGGGAAGCGTCGGACCCGAATGCCGGTGGCATGCGCAACCGCATTGGCGACGGCGCCGGCCGAGCCGGTGATGCCGATTTCGCCGACGCCCTTGATGCCCAGCGGGTTTACGAACGGATCGTGCTCGTCGACCGTGAACGCCTCGATCGCGGGGATGTCGGCATTCACCGGCACATGATATTCGCCGAGATTGGCGTTCATGATCCGCCCCGAGCGGTGATCGATGATTGCCTCCTCATGCAGCGCCAGCGAGACCCCCCAGATCATGCCGCCGATGAGCTGGCTCCGCACCAGCTTCGGATTGATGATCCGCCCGGCGGCGAAGGCGCCGATCATGCGGGTGACACGCACCTGACCGAGATCGGGATCGACCTTCACCTCCGCGAACACGGCGCCATGCGAATGCATCGCGTAGTGCTCGTTCGCAGCCGGGTCCGGCATGCCCGCGCCGGAGCCCTCGACCTCGTCGAGGCCGGCGCGCGCGAGGATCTCGGCGTAGCTCTCGCCGCGCCCCTCATCGTCGCGCCGGAGCAGCCGGCCATTGCGCGCGATCACGCCGGCATTGCCGGCGCCGAACAATGGCGAGCGCTGGTCGGAGGTGGCGAGCTCGGCGAGCTTGGCGATCACGGCGGCGCCGGCATTGTGGATCGCGGTGCCGACGGTTGCGGTGTGGGCCGAGCCACCGGCGATGCCGGCATCGGGCAGGTCGGAGGTGCCGGCCTTGAACGTCACCTGGTCGAGATCGAGCGCGAGCGCGTCGGCGGCGATCTGCGCGAAGGCGGTCCAGGCGCCCTGGCCCATGTCATGCGCGCCGCTCTCCACCACGCCGCTGCCGTCGCGCCGGATCACCGCGCGGGCCTGACCGGCGAACATCAGCGCATGGAACGTGGCCGTGCCCATGCCCCAGCCGACCAGGAAACCGTCCTTGTCGCGCATCGTCCGCGGCTTCAGCGGCCGCTCCCACCAGCCGAACCGTTCCGCGCCCTGCGTATAGCAGTCGCGCAGCGCCTTGGACGAGAACGGCTTGCCAGTGGCGGGCTCGACCTCGGCGTAGTTCTTGACGCGGAACGCCAGCGGATCGAGGCCGCAGGCCTCGGCCATCTCGTCCACCGCGCTCTCCAGCGCGATCGATCCCGGCGCAATGCCCGGCGCGCGCACGAACAGCGGCGTGCCCGTGTCCATGCGCACGGCGTCATAGGTGGTGCTGATCGCCGGCGCGGCATAGAGCGTGTGCGTCACATGCGCCGCCGCCTCGTAGAAATCCTCGAAGCTCGAGGTTGCGATCCGGGCATGATGATGGATGGCCGAGAGCTGTCCCGTCGCATTCGCGCCGAGCTTCAGCGTCTGCCGCGTCGGGGAGCGATGGCCGAACGGGCCGTAGAGCTGCTCGCGGCGCGCCACCAGCTTGACCGGACGGTCCACCAATTTGGCGGCGAGGATGCCGAGCACCTGCGCGCCGGCCATCAGGCCCTTGCCGCCGAAGCCGCCGCCGAGATAGGGGCTGCGGATCAAGATGTTCTCGGGGGCGATGCCGAACAGCTCGGCGAGGCGCGCGCGCATCATCACCAGGCCCTGGGTCGGCGTGTCGATGATGAGGCGATCCCCCTGCCACTCCGCGACGATCGCATGCGGCTCCATCGCATTGTGATAATGCGCCGGGGTCTCATAGGTCGCCGTGATCCGCTTGTCGCTGCCGGCGAGCGCGGCCGCGGCGTCGCCGTGATGGCTCTCGGCCGGAAAGCCCATGCCGACGACGGGCGGCACATAGGCCTCGCCGGTGTCGAGCCCGATGCGCGCCGGTTCGGCCTGATAGCGCGGCGCCAGCAGCGCGGCGCCCTCGGTGGCCGCTTCGAGGCTCTCGGCGATTACCACTGCGATCGGCTGGTTGGCGTAGCGGACGCGATCGTTCTGCAGCGCTTCGAAGCGGAACGCGAACGGGTTTGGCTTGCCGTCGGGATCGGCCTGCAGCGGCGGCCGGTTGGCCGAGGTCATCACCGCGACCACGCCGGGATGCGCCTTGGCGGCGTCGACATCGAGCGACACGACCCGGCCGCGCGCAATGCTGGAGACGGCGAGCACCGCATAAAGCATGCCGGACGGATTGTTGTCGGCGGCATAGCGCGCGCGGCCCGTGACCTTCGCCAGGCCGTCGACGCGCGACAGCGGCTGGCCGATCGTGGAGCCGTGACGGAGATGGGCGGGATCGCGGGAGAGATTGAGCTCAGGTGTCATTGATGCACTCCTGGAACGGAGGAGAAGGGAGAGGCCGGCAGCGCCGGCATGCGCGATGGCGTGCCCTGTGCTGCGGCGGCCAGCGCGCGCACGATCAGGCTGCGCGCGAGCGGAATCTTGTGGGCGTTGTCCCCGGACGGCCTGGCGTCGCGCAGCGCCGCTGCGGCGGCCTGCTGAAACGCCGATGGACCGGCCGGCTGTCCTGCGAGCAGCGCCTCCGCTTCGCGCGCGCGCCATGGCTTGGCCGCGACGCCGCCGAGCGCGAGACGCGCGTGGCTGATCGTACCGTTCTCGATCACGAGGCCGGCGGCGGCGGAGACGACCGCGAAGGCGTAGGAATTGCGCTCGCGCACTTTCAGATAGCGGGCATGCCTGGCGAAGGCGCGCGCTTCGGCCGGCAGCCGGATCGCGACGATGATCTCGCCGGGGTCAAGCACCGTCTCGCGCTCCGGTGTCGAGCCGGGCAACAGATGCAGCGCCTCCAGCGCGATCTCGCGCCGGCCGGCCGGGCCTTCGATCTCGACCACCGCATCGAACGCCGCGAGCGGCACGCAGAAGTCGGAGGGATTGGTCGCGATGCAGGCCTCGCTCCAGCCGAGCACGGCATGCTGATGATTGTCGCCCTCCCGCGCGTCGCAGCCGGCGCCGGGCGTGCGCTTGTTGCAGCCCGATGCCGGATCATAGAAATAGGCGCAGCGTGTCCGCTGCAGCAGATTGCCGCCGACGGTCGCGGCGTTGCGCAACTGCGCCGAGGCGCCCGACAGCAGCGCTTCGGCGATCGCTGGAAAGTCGCGTGCGAAGCTCTGATCGCAGGCGAGGTCAGCATTGCGCACCAGGGCGCCGATCCTGACATCGCCGTTCTCGCGATGTTCGATGCGTGTGAGCTCGGTGAGATGCGAGATGTCGACCAGCCGTGCCGGCCTGACGACATTGCCCTTCATCAAATCCAGCAGGTTGGTGCCGGAGGCGAGATAGGCCGCACCCGGCGCGCTGGCCGCCGCGATGGCTTCGGCGACGCTCGCCGGCTTCACATAATCGAACCGGTTCATGCCGCGCGCTCCGTCTTGCCCGTGAGCTTGTCCTGCGCATCGAGCACCGCTTCGACGATGCCCACATAGGCGCTGCAGCGGCACAGATTGCCGCTCATGCCTTCGCGCACGCGCTCCGGATCATCTCCGGCGTGGCCCTCGCTGATCAGGCCGACGGCGCTCATGATCTGGCCTGGCGTGCAGAAGCCGCATTGCAGGGCGTCATGGGCGATAAAGGCCTCCTGCACCGGATGCAGCTGGTCGCCCTGCGCCAGGCCTTCGATGGTGGTGATCGCGGCGCCGTCCAGGCTGACGGCGAGCGTCAGGCAGGAATTGATGCGGCGGCCGTCGACGAGGACGGTGCAGGCGCCGCATTGGCCGCGGTCGCAGCCTTTCTTGGTGCCGGTGAGGTGGAGGCGCTCGCGCAGCAGGTCGAGCAGCGTGACGCGGGGGTCGTCGAGCGCAAGCGTTCGCGGCTCACCGTTGACGGTGAGTCTGACAGTCCAATTCATGCGTTGTTCCGATCGAAGCGATGGCCTAATCGGATCGCAGCGGAACCCGCCTTACGGGCGGGGCTCCGTCCAGATCCAGCGACCGCGGGACGACGGCAAGGAGAGGTTGGCTGTCCCGGGTGGCAGGTCTAGTTATACGGAGGGCTCCTCCGCTTAGCAAGGGGACATGAACGGTCCGTCATCAAGAGCTGGTGAGATGGAGACGAAACCACAAGAGCGCAGCCGCAAGCCGCGCGCCGATGCCCAGCGCAATCGCGAGCGCGTGCTGGAGGCGGCCAAGGCGGTGTTCAGCGTCGGCGGCGCCGAGGCGAGCCTGGAGGCCGTGGCGCGCCAGGCCGGCGTCGGCATCGGCACGCTGTACCGGCATTTCCCCACCCGCGAGGACCTGTTCGAGGCGGTGTATCGCCGCGAGGTCGAGCAGCTCTCGGAGCTGGCCGAGGCGCTGAAGAGCGAGCCGTCTCCGGTCGAGGCGCTTCGGCGCTGGCTACGCTCGACGGTGCAGTTCGTCGCCACCAAGAAGGGCATGATGGCGGCGCTGGCGATCGTGATGAACGCGAACTCCGAACTCGCCGCTTATTCGCATGGCCATCTCACCCGCTCGATCGGGGCCTTGCTCGCCCGCGCCGTCGAGGCCGGCGAGATCCGCAGCGACATCAGCGCCGACGACGTCCTCCGCGCCCTGATCGGCATGTGCTACATGCACGACCAGACCGGCTGGCAGCAGAGCGTGCTGCGGCTGCTCGATGTGTTCGTGGATGGGCTAAGGGTGGGGAAGGCGCAGGTGTGAGCGTGCCTCACGCGATGCGTGAGCTGCATTGCCATCTCATCCCCGCAGCCATTCCATCAACGCCTGTGCGGTCTCCTCCGGCTGCTCGGGCTGCGGCAGGTGACCGCAATTGTCGAGCACGACCAGCCAGCTGCCGCTGATGCCGTCGGCCATCTCCTTCGACAGGCTGTTCGGAATGGTGTTGTCGGTGTCGGCGGTCAGCACCAGGGTCGGGCAGCGGATCGCGGTCAAGGTCGGTCGCGAATCCGGGCGCGACATGATGGCCGTCAACTGCCGGATGAAGCCGAGGACGCCGACCTCCTCGGCCATGTCGTGCACCAGTTGGCGCAGCCGCGGATCGTCCTGGCGCGACGGATGCACGAAACCCGCGAACAGCTCGTCGACGACGCCGTGATAGTCGCCATCCTTGGCGCGTGTCATCATGGTGCGGCGGCGGGCACTGGCTTCTGGCGTATCGGGCCGCGCCTGGGTGTTGATCAGGGCCAGCTTGGCGACCCGCTCCGGCGCTTGGCGCATGATCTCGAAGGCGATGTAGCCGCCCATCGAGTGCCCGGCGAGCGCGAAGCGCGGCGGCGCCTCGACGAGGATGCGGCGTGCGATCGCGGCCATGCTGTCATCGCGGATGTGATTGGCCACCATCACCGGCCCGAGCCGCCACAGCGCCGGGATGACCGGCGCGTAGATCCGCGGCGAGGAGATCAATCCGGGCACCAGCACGAGCGGCAGCGTTTCAGCCATGGCTTTTCCCCTGGAGCGGCATGACCCTCGTCAAATAGGGTGTCTTTCGCCGGATGTGCCATTTACGCGCGAGATGCCGCCGATGTCCAACGAAGTTGTTCGCTTCGAGCTTCGCCGCCAGAGCGACGATCTGGTCTACAGCTTTGTTCGCGCCCGCCGTCCGGACGGCAGCAGCGGCTTCAAGCGCGCTGATGGTGACTATTGGATCGTGTGGAAGCCGGACTGGGGCTGGGTCGCGTGGGATGAGCCGTCCCACTCCTGCATGGGCCGCCCCTGGAACGTGCTGCCGGCGCAGCAGGGCCCAGCGCCGCCGGAGGGCGATTGGGTGAGCCGCAAAGGCGCGAAGTCGTACGTCTATAGCCTGGTGCATCTGGACTAAGAGAGGGGCGCGCTGTTCTGCGCCTTGAGATCGTGCGCGCCGGCGCATGCTCTCAGAGAGAGTGGGTGATCGTCAGTTGCATGCTGAATGAAGGGCGGCCGCGCGGCTCGCGGCTTTCTGGTGGCGGCGACCGCATTCGCTGGCGGCGCGACGCAGCTGATGACGTCGGTGTCGGACGCGACCTTCGGATGATCAGCGTCATATTACCTGCAGCTCGGTGGCAATCGTGGCAATCGGTTCCGGGCGTCACGACAATATCACGTCCATGGCGGGCGGCATCCGGCAGCGCGCGCGGCGGCGTCCGATTTATTAGTTGTGGCTATCGGGTGGCCAGGAACAGAATTCGACCACATGTCGATCCGCAACTAATAGATGGCTGTGATGAGGTCGGGCTACTCAAGGTTCGCTGCGATGGCGACCTCCGCGGTCGTCATCACGCCATGCCCGAGTTCGGCTCATGGTGCAGCAGCGGATCGCGGCGCCGGTCACGGCGCGCATGCCGCGCCTCCCGCATCAGCATGGTTGCGGCGCGTGTGATCCGACAGGAGGGCGCCGGAGCGCGTGGACCCGCCGCTCGGGCGTGGTCGACGCGGACATCCGACGCGTGCGGCGGCGGCCGCGGCTCTCGTCCGCAACGCCGCCCGGCAGGTGCAGATAGGAGATGGCGGCGCCGCCCCGCGAGAGGCCGGCGCCGTTCGGATGGGATTACACCAGCAGCGGCTGCGCGGTCGTGGCCAGCTGCTGCAGGAGCGGCAGGAAGCGCTCCTTCATTTCGTCGACCGTGATGCGGTCGACATGCCCGCCGATATTGGCGGCGGCGACGATGCCGCCGTCATAGCGGCGGATCGGCACGGAAATCGAGCGGAAGCCGTGCTCGGCCTCGCCATCGACCACGGAATAGCCCTCGCTGCGGACGGCGTCGATCGCTGCGATCAGTGCCTCCTTGTCGGTGGTCGTCTGCGGCGTCATCGCTTTGAGCTCCGTGCGCTCGATCGTCTGGCGCAACTGATCGTCCGGCAAACGGCTCAGTAGCGCTCGGCCGACCGAGGTGCAATGAGCGGGCAGCCGGTAGCCGATCTCGAGCCCCGTGGAGAACATCCGCGTCGCGGTCGCGCGCGCGATGAACACGACCTCGTCGCCGTCGAGAACGGCGAGCGAGCAGACCTCGCGCGCCTCTGCGGCCGTCGCATCCATCAACGGCTGCATCACCGTGTTGATCTGGTTCGATGCGAGATAGCTCGATGCCAGCAGCAGGACGCGTGGTGTCAGCGAGAACAGCCGGTCGTCGCCATGCACCAGCCCCGAGGCCTTGAGCGTCAGCAGGATGCGCCGCACGGTCGCGCGCGCAAGCCCAGTGAGCTCCGCCGCCTTGCTGAGTGTCATTGGACGCCCCTCGCGGCTGAAGGCCTGTATGACCCGCAAACCGCGATCGAGCGCCTCCACGAACTCAGGCCCGTCGCCGCGCGCCTGCTTCTTCTCCTCATCAGTCCGCTTAAGTTTCGGCATCGACCTGACACGATCCGCTGTTGTTGTTTTGGGCCGCAGTGATGCTGCCTGACGTCGGCCCTTGGGCTTCGGTTGTAGCTTTTTCACTTGCGCTTCTCCCCGTTTAAAGCGAATCTAATCTTGGCGAACATATGTTCGTCTAGCGCACAATATTTGATGTTCGCGTGATGCTCAACGCCCGACATGCGACGACACAGGAGGAACGGCCATCATGATGAGCAAGGAGCAGAATGATCTCATCACCCGCATCGGGCCCAGCGCGCCCGCCGGTAAACTGATGAGGATGTACTGGCAGCCGGCCGCTCTGGTGGACGAGCTCACGGGCGATCGGCCGGTTCGCGCCGTCAAGCTGCTCGGCCAGGACTTCGTGCTCTTCAAGGATGAGCAGGGCCGCTACGGACTACTTGACCGCGATTGCCCGCATCGCGGGGCCGATCTCGCTTTTGGCCGGCTGGAGCATGGCGGCCTGCGCTGCGCCTTTCATGGCTGGCTGTTCGATGTCGAGGGGCAATGCCTGGAGACGCCGGCCGAGCCCGCCGGCTCTGCCCTGTGCAAGAACGTCAAGCAGCGCGCATATCCGGTGGTCGAGAAGGGCGGCATCCTGTGGGCCTGGCTCGGCAACGGTGCTGCGCCGGCGTTCCCGGATCTCGACTGCTTCACCGCGCCGGAGGCCTATACGTTCGCCTTCAAGGGCCTGATCGAGTGCAATTGGCTGCAGGCGCTCGAGGTCGGCATCGATCCCGCCCACGCCTCCTTCCTGCATCGCTTCTTCGAGGACGAGGATACATCCACCGCCTATGGCAAGCAGTTCCGTGGCGCCTCCGCCGACAGCGAACTGCCGATGACCAAGGTGTTGCGCGAGTATGATCGCCCCATCCTCAATGTCGAACGCACCGAATATGGCCTGCGCATCATCGCGCTGCGCGAGATCGACGCCGAGCGCACCCATGTGCGTGTGACCAATCAGCTGTTCCCCCATGCCTTCGTGATCCCGATGAGCACGGAGATGACGATCACGCAGTGGCACGTGCCGGTCGATGACGAGACCTGCTACTGGTATGCGATCTTCACCAGTTATGGTGCGCCGGTCGACAAGGCGAAGATGCGGGCGCAGCGGCTGGAGCTCTATGAGCTGCCGGAATACCGCTCGCGCAAGAACAAGAGCAACGACTACGGCTTTGATCCGCGCGAACAGGCGACCGCGACCTATACCGGCATGGGCAACGACATCAACGTGCACGACCAGTGGGCGGTGGAGTCGATGGGCCGGATCCAGGACCGCACCCGCGAGCATCTCGGCCAGTCCGACAAGGCGATCATTCAGTATCGCCGTCTGCTTCGCGAGCAGATCGAGGCTGTCGCGACCGGCGACAAGCCGATGCTGTTTCTCGATGCGGCGGAGGCGCGCAGCGTGCAGGGGCCGGCGACGATGGACGGCATCGGCCCGACCCGCGGTTGGGAGACCTATTGGATGGAGGTCGACGTCCGTCGCCGCCGCAACGCGCCCTGGGCGGCCCCGGTGCCCGCCGATATCATCCGCCTCGCGCCGCATCTGAGCGCCGCGGAGTGAGAGGACGTGTTCGAAAGACGATCAGCCGCATTAGCTGGCGCGCACGGGCCCCGGCCGAACTGCGCTCCGTCTCCCCGTTCTTCACGGGGAGAGGGTCGAGGTGAGGGGCCGCCGCATGGGACGCGCAAGTGGTCGGACCTGTACCCCAAGACCCGGATTGCGTCTCCGCTGCGGGCGGCAGGGCGATCGCCTCTGACGACGTGCGGCAATCGTGCCACCAACGCTTGTCGATTAGTTGCTCCGTCATGCCCGGGCTTGTCCCGGGCATCCACGTCGTTCCGAGGGTGCTGGCCGATGTGGATGGCCGGGACAGGCCCGGCCATAACGACGTGGAAACAGACGGGCGCTATACCCGGAGCACCCTATGCGATCGCCCTGCGCCAGCGTGGCGACGCCGGCACCGAGCCTGCCGCACGGCTGCGGACTCGCTCACACGCATCGCCATCGTGATCAGGAGCCATCGTTGAGTTTCGTCCAAAAGCATCAATTGTGGTCGGCCGAGCAGGCGGAGGCCGCGCTGCGCATGCGCCGGATCGCCGAGGAGCAGGGGCTCAAGACGATCCGCTTCTCTTTTCCCGACCAGCACGGCATCCTGCGCGGCAAGGCGCTGGCCGTCGATGCCGCGCTGTCCTCGCTTGAGGATGGCTGCTCGATCACGACGACCTTGCTCGCCAAGGACACCTCGCATCGCACGGTGTTTCCGGTGTTCACGGCCGGCGGCGGCTTCGGCATGAGCGAGATGCAGGGCGGCAGCGACGCGCTGATGGTCGCCGATCCCACCATGTTCCGCGTGCTGCCCTGGGCGCCCGGGACAGGATGGGTGCTGTGCGATCTTTACTTCGCCAATGGTGCGCCCGTTCCCTTCGCCACGCGCAATCTCTACCGCTCCGCGTTGGCGGCGCTCGATCAGCGCGGCTATCAGTTCAAGGCCGGGCTCGAGGTCGAGTGCCACATCTTCAAGGTCGAAGATCCGCGTCTTGCACCGGGTGATGCCGGCTCGCCCGGACAGCCCGGCGTGCCGCCAACAGTCAGCCTGCTGACGCAGGGCTATCAGTACCTCACCGAGCAGCGCTTCGATCAGATGGAGCCGGCGCTGGAGACCATCCGGGCCAATCTCACCGCGCTCGGTCTGCCCTTGCGCTCGATCGAGCTTGAATATGGCCCGAGCCAATGCGAGTTCGTGCTGCAGCCCGGCATCGGGATGGAGCCCGCCGATACGATGGTGCTGTTCCGCAGCGCCGTGAAGCAGATCGCGCAGCGCCATGGCTATCACGCCACCTTCATGTGCCGGCCGCGCATCCCCAACGTGATGTCGTCGGGCTGGCATCTGCACCAGTCGCTGGTCGCGCGCGACGGCAGCAACGCCTTTATGACGTCGGAAACGGACGGGCTGTCCGCGCTCGGCCGTCACTACATGGCCGGCCTGCTCGCGCATGCGCGCGCCGCCGCGGTGTTCTCGACCCCGACCATCAACGGCTACCGGCGCTATCGCGCCTATTCGCTGGCGCCGGACCGCGCGATCTGGGGCCGCGACAATCGCGGCGTCATGATCCGCGTGCTCGGCGGACCCGGCGATCGCGCCACTCGGCTGGAGAACCGCATCGGCGAGCCCGCCGCCAATCCCTATCTCTACATGGCCTCGCAAATCGCGGCCGGCCTCGACGGCGTCGACCGCAAGCTCGATCCGGGGCCATCCGCCGACGTGCCCTATGAGACCAAGGCTAGCCTGCTGCCGAAATCGCTGCGCGAGGCCGTCGACGCGCTGAAGGCCGACGCCTTCTTTCGCAACGCGTTCGGCGCCACCTTCATCGACTACTACACCTTCATCAAGACCGCCGAGATCGATCGCTTCAACGCCGAAGTGTCCGACTGGGAGCAGCGCGAATATTTCGAGATGTTCTGAGGCTCGAGCGGTCGGAGACAAGCGACGGCCGGCAGAGATAAAATCTCCCGCCCCTCCGTCGTCATGGCCGGGACAAGTCTGGCCACGACGCCGTAACTCACCAGCGGGCTCGGTCGTCGGGATCGCTGACGCTGTGGTATCCGACCGTGTTGCGCAACGGCCGGCTCACACGCTGCGTGTCAGGCCGCCGTCGACGCGGATGTTCTGGCCGGTGATATAGGCTGCGCCATCCGAGGCGAGGAAGGCGATCGTCGCGGCGATCTCCTCGGCCTTGCCGTAGCGGGCCATCGGCACGCTGCTGCGGCGCTCTTCGGTGGCGGGGAGACTGTCGATCCAGCCTGGCAGCACGTTATTCATCCTGATGTTGTCTGCCGCATAGCTGTCGGCGAAGATCTTGGTGAAGGAGGCCAGCCCCGCGCGAAACACCGCCGAGGTCGGGAACATGGCCGACGGCTCGAAGGTCCAGGCGGTCGAAATGTTGATGATCGCGCCATTCTTCTGCGTCTGCATGATCGGAGTCACCAGACGCGACGGACGGATCACGTTGAGCAGGTAGGTGTCGAGCCCCGTGTGCCACTGCTCGTCGCTCAGCTCCAGGATCGGCGCCCGCGGGCCGTGGCCAGCGCTGTTGACGAGCACGTCGATGCGGCCCCACCGGCTCATCGCGCCGTCGACGAGCCGCTTCAGGTCGTCGTTCGACTTGTTCGAGCCGGTGACGCCGAGGCCGCCGAGTTCGGTCGCCAGCGCCTCGCCCTTCCCGGAGGAGGAGAGGATGCCGACCTGAAAGCCGTCCGCGGCCAAGCGGCGGGCTGCTGCCGCACCCATGCCGCTGCCGCCGGCTGTGACCAGCGCGACCCGTTGTTCTGCCATGATGATGAGTCCTGCCGTTGATGATGATCGAGACGATGGTGTAGCGCGTCTGCATCGGGCGCGTCGAGCAGCGGCCGGCGTGAATGGGCGCGAGCGGAGCAGGAGGCGGCGGCTTTCTCAGGTTTCGTTCCCGCGACCGGTCGTCGCGATTTCGTGAGCACGTCCCTGCATATGCGCCACGCTGGCGCAAGTGGGAACCCGATCCCCTCGGGCGGCATATCAAAAGGTGCGCTGCATCGGATGTCCGGCGCGGCCGTGCGCGTCATGCAGAAGGAAAGGCGGAGCTGGGAAGCATGTCAGAAGAGAAGCCGCAGCGGGCGCGCGCGGTCGTCGACCGCGGCGATGCGTCCGATCTGTCGTCGGAGCGCCATGACATCTTCTTTGCCGCGGTCGAGACCACGCGGATGCCGATGATCGTCACCGATCCGCGCCAGAGCGACAATCCGATCCTGTTCGCCAACCGCGCGTTCCTGGAAATGACCGGCTACGAGCTCAACGAGATCGTCGGCACCAATTGCCGTTTCCTGCAGGGGCCCGATACGGACCAGGAGACGATCGCGGCGATCCGCAGCGCGATCGCGAGTCGTCGCGACATTGCGGTCGAGATCCTCAACTACCGCAAGAACGGCGCGGCGTTCTGGAACGCGCTGTTCATCAGCCCGGTCTACAACCGCGCCGGCGAGCTGGTCTACTTCTTCGGCTCGCAGCTCGACGTGTCGCGCCGGCGCGATGCCGAGAGCGCGCTGGTGCAGTCGCAGAAGATGGAGGCGATCGGACAGCTCACCGGCGGCATCGCGCACGACTTCAACAACATCCTGCAGGTCATCATCGGCTATACCGAGACATTGCAGGGCGCCGTAAGCGAGCTTGCGCCGCGGCATCGGCGCGCGGTCGAGAACATCCGCTCCGCCGCCAACCGCGCCGCCACCTTGACGCAGCAGCTGTTGTCGTTCGCGCGCAAGCAGCGGCTCGACAGCCGGCCGATCAACCTCAACAACATGATCGAAACCTTGGTGCAGATGGCGCGGCACACGCTCGGCGAAAGCGTTCGCATTGCGGTCAAGGCGCAGCCAGGCCTGTGGAACAGCCGGATCGACCAGACCCAGGCAGAGGTCGCGCTGCTCAACCTGTTCGTCAATGCGCGCGACGCGATGCCCGATGGCGGCACGCTCACGATCCGCACCGAGAACAAGGAGATCTCCGAGGAGGACGTGGTGCAGTTCGGCGTGCCCAAGGGCGGCCGCTACGTGGCGCTGAAAGTGTCCGATGACGGCGTCGGCATTCCGCCGCACATTCTCGCTCGCGTCGCCGAGCCGTTCTTCACCACCAAGGAAGAGGGCAAGGGCACCGGGCTCGGGCTCGCGATGGTCTATGGCTTCACCCGGCAGTCCGGTGGCAGCACCTATATCTACAGCGAGGTCGGCCTCGGCACGACCGTCCAGCTGTTGTTCCCGGCGACCGAGCAGGAGATCGCGGCGCCCGCGATCCGTCCGCAGATGGCGATGGACCGCACCGGCAGCGAGCGTATCCTGATCGTCGAGGACCGCGCCGACGTGGCCGAACTCGCGCGCTCGATCCTGGAGGATTTCGGCTATCGCACGGAGATCGCCGCCAATGCGCCGACCGCCCTCGAGCTGCTGGATTCGGAGATCCGCTTCGATCTGCTGTTCACCGATCTTGTGATGCCCGGCGGCATGAACGGCACCGTGCTAGCGCGCGAGGCGCGCAAGCGCCAGCCCAAGCTGAAGGTGCTGCTCACAACCGGCTATTCCGATGCGGCGGTGGAGCGGGCCGATGCGAACATCGGCGAGTTCGAGATCATCAACAAGCCGTACCGCCGCACCGATCTGGTCCGCCGCGTCAGGCAGCTGCTCGACGGCCCCACCGGCGTGACCTGATGCGCAGCTTGACCGGACCAGTCCGGGCGCGGAAAATTGCCGGCGACAGCGGAGAGCCAGCATGCGCCATGTAACCACGCCAGCGCCGGCCGAAGCCCCAGCCCCACAGGGGCGGGGTCGGCCACGCGAGCCGGGGGTGGTCGCGGCCGGCGTCTACGCCGGCGGTCGCCGCGTCGTTGACATCGCGATTGAGGACGCCGGCGCCTGGAGCAAGCGGCCCGGCCACGTGGTCTGGATCGGGCTGCATGAGCCGGATGCCGCTTTATTGCAGCGGATCGCGCGCCAGTTCGACCTGCATGAGCTGGCGATCGAGGACGCGTCGAAGGCGCATCAGCAGCCCAAGGTCGAGCGCTATGGCGACGCGCTGTTCGTGGTCGCGCGCACCGCGCAGCTGGTGCAGGATCACATCGTGTTCGGCGAGACGCATATCTTCGTCGGCCCGGGCTTCGTCGTGTCGGTGCGCCACGGCGCCTCGACCTCCTATGGCGCGGTGCGCGAGCGGTGCGAGAGCTGCCCGGGCTCGCTTGCCAAGGGCGAGGACTACATCCTCTATGCCATCCTCGATTTCATCGTCGACAATTATCGCCCGGTGACCGAGAGCATCATGGCCGAGGTCGAGACGCTGGAGGAAGTCGTGCTGCAGCGCCCGCTGGCGCGTCACGAGGTCGACCGGCTCTATCGCCTCCGGCGCGACCTGTTGCGGCTGCGCCGCGCCGTCGGTCCCGTGGTCGACGTCTGCAAGCGGCTGGAGCACGCCGACAATGTCGCGATCGATGCCGAGATGGCACCGTTGTTCCGCGACGTGCTCGACCACGCCAAGCGCGCCGAGGAGGATGCGGATTCGCTGCGCGAGATCCTCGCTTTCGTGTTCGAGGCCAGCATGATGGCCGGCCAGGCGCAGCAGACCGACATCGCCCGCCGGCTCGCCGCCTGGGCCGCGATCCTCGCCGTGCCGACCGCGGTGGCCGGCATCTACGGCATGAACTTCGAGCATATGCCGGAGCTGAAATGGCAATATGGCTACTACGCCGTGCTCGGCTTCATCGTCGCGGTGTGCAGCGTGCTGTACTGGCAGTTCAGAAAGCGCGGCTGGCTGTGAAGGGACGCGCATCGAGGGAGCGATGATATCGGTGACGCGAATAGGCAAGCCAAAGCGACGGCGCACCCTCTTCTAAAAGAGAGAGGGTGCAGCGTCCCCGTGGCGAGAGGTGTCGCCACATCGCCGGTCATCCGTCAGCCTCCGCCTGACTGACAGCTACCCCTTCGCGAACTGCCGGTAGTCCGGCTCCCGGTGAAACCAGAATTCATAACCGCTCACGTTCTTCTGCATCGCGACGTCGTGGATCGGCTGGTTGAGCGGCACGACCGGCACTTCGCGCATGCACAGCGTGATGAACGCCTTCACGGTCGCCTCATATTCCGCGGCGTCATTGGTGAAGCGCGCCGTCTCGATCAGCGCGTCCATGTCCTTGCTCTGATAGGACGAGATGTTGAAGATCGAATTACGGCCATGGAAATTCCAATAGAAATAGTATTCGGGATAATCGAGCCAGCCGCTGAAGCGATTGAGCGCCATCGGCAGCTCCTTCTTGTTCAGCGTCGTGCGCCAGTTGGCGCCGGGGATCTTGTCGATTGCGGCCTTGATGCCGATCTTGGCGAGGTTCTCCTGGATCAGGATCGCCGTGGGTTCGCCGACCGTGGCGGTGCCGGCGTCGAGCGACAGTGTCGTCTCCAGTCCTGCTTCGAAGCCGGCCTCCTTCATCAGCGCCTTGGCCTTGTCGAGATCGGTCACATAGGGGAAGGGCTGCGGCCACACCGGCCTGCTCACCTCGCTCGCGCCGCCATACATCGGCACTGCGCGGCCGAAGAATGCGCTCGACTGGATCTGCTCATAAGGCATCGCCCAGGCGATCGCCTGGCGCAGCTTGACATTGTCGAATGGCGGCTTGGCGGTGTTGAGCGCGACGTACCACAGCGCGTTGGGGATCGGCACGCCCGTCACCTTGACCTTGCCCTCCTTGATCAGCTGGTCGAAATCGCGCGGCGCGAAGCCGCTGGAGAGATCGGCGTCGCCGCGCTCGAGCATGGCGCGGCGGGTGCCGGCGGAGGGGATGTCGCGAGCGATCACGCGCTTGATCTTCGGCAGCGGCCCGCATGTCCAATTGTCGAAGCGGCTCAGCACGGTCTCGGTGCCGGGCTTCCAGCTCTCGACCTTGTAGGCGCCGCTGCCGGCCTCGTTGGCCTTCAGCCAGGCCAGCGCCCAGGGGTCTTCCGCCGTGGCGTTCTTCTTCGCAAGCTCCGAATTGATGATGAAGGGCACGACGACCGCGACGTTGAACAGCAGCATCTTGTCCTTGCGGATGTAGTCGATGCGGAAGGTGTGATCGTCGACCACGACGAACTGCTCCGGCTTCTCCAGCGATCCCGCCGACATCTGGAACGTCGGGAAGCCGCCGACCGAGACGGCGCGGTCGAACGACCATTTGACGTCCCTCGCCGTGACCGGGGTGCCGTCATGGAAGGTCGCGGCCTTGCGCAGCTTGAAGGTGCAGGACAGGCCGTCGGGGGCGACCTCCCAGCTCTCGGCGAGCTCCGGCGCCAGCACGGCGCGGTCGTAAGAGGTGGTGCCATCGGGCAGGGTCTTGGCCGCGTAGCTGAGCAGCCGGTCGTAGCAGTTCCAGGCGAGCCCGTTGACGGTCTGGTTCGCGCCGACGCCCTGCATGTCCAGCGAATTGGGACCGAGCTCCTGCACCACCAGCAGCGTCTCGGCGCGTCCCTGCGCCCAGCCCGCGCGCGGCGCCCATGCGCTCAGTCCGGCAGCCCCCAATCCGCCGAGGACGATCCGGCGTGACAGATGAGTTTTCGAGCTGCTCATGGGACCCCCTGCGGCGTGATCGCGTGCCGTCGAAGAGGCAAACCACGTGCCATCGCGCGCGGTCACGCCGCGGCAGATCGTCCCTGATGCAGGGACCACCAGGTCGCGATGGCATCCGTCAGTTCGTCCCAGAGCGCGCCGGGCAGATCGGGCACGGCGACGCGCACGCTGTAGCGATCGGTGGTGGCGTCGTGAAACCATTCGGTCGCGGCGAAATCGAAGCCGAAGCTGCCGGCGTGACGGATCGGCAGGCCGGCGCGGCGCAGATCCTCGCTCATGGCCGCTGCCGCGCGCCGCGCGCTGGCCTCGTCGAGCGGCGCGTCACTGTCGAGGGTCACGTAGAGCCCGTGCGCGAAATCGAGCTCCGCGGTGAGGCCGCGCAGCGTCCGCGCGAATTGGCGCCGCGCGCGGCGGCTGTTGCGCAGGATGGCGGCGACTCGTCTATTGGTCAGATCCCGGTAGGGCGCCATGCCGACATAGGGCGGAAAATGCGCCGGCAGCGCCGCGCCGCCGAGCAGCCTGACGGCGTTGCGCGTTTCTCCGGTCAGTGCCTGAAGCGCGACGCGACCGGGCGCGATGGTCGTCCAATCGACAAACACCACCGAGCCCAGCCGGCCATATTCCGCGCCGAGCGAATCCAGCTTGGTGTGGCTGCGCAGCATCGCGACCGGCACGTTGCAGCGCCGCGCCCAGGCGAGCACGCGGCGGATGCGTCCCGAACCATTGGCAAAGCAGGTGGTGTCGAAGATCAGGAGATCGATCGCCGGGCGTGCGCAGCGAAGCACGGCCTCGAAGCGCGCCGCCGTCGCGCTGGAATCGAGCAGCAGCAGCCGCGGCGCGGACGATCGCCGCGCCAAAGTGTCGGCGAGGTCGTCTGGGAGCGTCGCCGAGCGCAGATGCCGCGCATGCGCGTCGATCAGCTCCTGGGTCTCTCCATAGGAGCCCGGCAGCATCATCAGGTCGGCCTCGCCGAGCACCGGCCGCGTCGCCAGCAGCAGCGCCGCGATCGCCGCCATGCCGGAAATCGTGTAGATGGTGGATTCCGAGCTCTGTTGTTGCGCATAGAATGACGGGCCGCGCACGTCGAGATCGGCGCGCTGATAGTCATAGCTGAACGCGAACGGGCCGGTGTGGTGATCATCCGTATCGGCCCAGGCCGTCTCGGTTGCGCTCCAGTCGGTCAGCACATGTTCGGCCTTCAGCGCCGCGGCAAGCTGAAACTTGTGCCGGACAACCTCGCTGACCGAGCGCGGCGCCGGCACGGCATGGGGACGGCGCAGGCAGGCGTTCAAGAGCTGCAGCTCCTGATGCTTGCGGGTGAGGTAGGCGTCGATCGTCTCCATCGGACTCTTCATCGTGCGGCCGGAATGCAACGCGCGGGCCTTGGATTGGCTCCAAAGAGACGCGGCGGCCATGCGCGAATTGCGCTAGGGTGCGCGCTCACAGGGAGGACGCGATGACCAGGGAACTCGAAGGCAAGGTGGCCGCCGTCACCGGGGCCGCATCAGGCATCGGCCTCGCCAGCAGCGAGGCGATGCTGGCCGCCGGTGCCCGCGTCGTGATGATCGACCGCGATGCGTCGGCGTTGGCTCGCCTGCGGGAGCGGCATGGCGAAGCCGTGATCCCCGTGGTGATCGACCTGCTCGATTCCACCGATTGCGCCACGCTGCTGCCGCGCATCCTCGATGCCGCCGGCCGGCTCGACATCCTGCATGCCAATGCCGGCAGCTACATTGGCGGCGATCTGGTCGATGCCAGGACGGATGCGATCGACCGCATGCTGAACCTCAACGTCAATGTCGTCATGAAAAACGTGCGTGACGCGCTGCCGCACATGATCGACCGCGGCTCCGGCGACATCATCGTCACCAGCTCGCTGGCGGCGCATTACCCGACGCCGTGGGAGCCGGTCTATGCCTCCTCGAAATGGGCGATCGACTGCTTCGTGCAGACCGTGCGCCGCCAGGTCTTCAAGCACGGCATCCGCGTCGGCGCGATCTCGCCCGGCCCGGTGGTGACCGCATTGATCGCCGATTGGCCGGCCGAGAAGCTCAAGGAGGCGCGGGAGTCCGGCAGCCTGCTGGAGCCCGCCGAAGTCGCCAACGTCATCATGTTCATGCTGACCCGTCCGCGCGGCATGACCATCCGCGACGTCGTGATGCTGCCGACCAATTTCGACCTGTAGGGCGATTCGGGCCAGCCCCAGGCACGGGCTTCGCCCGGAAACCCCGTGGAAATACGGAGGTTAAATTAAGCATAAACTTAAGCGATCGGCCCGTAGCGTCGCCGGATCGAAACCGGGATTCAACGATGAAAATCGGCCGTCTGTTCGCAATATCCATGCTGTCGGTGACCGCGCTGGCCATTCTGCCCGCCGCGCAAGTGGTCATCGAGCAGGTCAGGGCCGTCAACGACAAGGCTGAAGCCATCAAGACCGTCGAGGCCTTCGGCGCCGTGCTGCTGTTCGCGCAGGACGTCGTCGGCCATCGCGCCCCCTACATCACGCCGATCTTCCAGGAGGGTCCTGCCTCCCCCGCGCAGCTCGAGGGCGTGCGCAAGATCAGGCAGTCGGCGGACGCCTCTTTCGCCAAGGCCCGCGCGCAGCTCGCCAACGTGTCTGACAGCGAGGAGATCATGCGCAGCCTGGAGCAGGCCTCATCCAAGCTGTCCGAGATCCTGTCCAAGGTGGACCCCGCGTTGAACGTGCCGCTCAACGCGCGCGACCAGGCCGTGATCAAGGGATTTCTCCCCGGTGTCACCCAGGTGGCCCTCGCCATCGAGCCGATCCTCAACCGCCTGCAGAACCACATCGCCAATGCCGACGCGTCGTTGACCACGCTGCTCGACGTGGCCCGCACCGCGCAGGATCTGCGTGTCACCGCCGGAGGCCGCGCCGCGGCTCTGTCGCCCGCGCTCAGCGCGCGGCGGGCTGTGACCCCGGCCGAGAAGGCGGCAATGGACCGCGCTCAGGGCCGCACCGAGGTCGATCGCGAGCGTCTCGAGGCCGGCATCGACCAGCTCGGCAATCCGGAGCGCCTGCTTGCCGCCTTCAAGGACGCGCGCGAATCCTATTTTGGACGCGCCATCCCGATCGTCGACAAGGACATCGCGGCCGGTCTCGGCGACCTCAATTATTCTCTCAATGCGGATCAGCTGGCTGAGACCGTGGTCCCGGCCGTGCAGAAATTCTTCATCGTGCGCGACGCCGCGATCGCCGAGGCGCGCGACCGGGCGGTCGCCGCGCGCGACACGGCCTATATGATGCTCGCGCTGGCGACGATCGTGGTCGTGACGCTGCTCGGCATTCTCGTGCTCGTTACCACTCTGCTGCGCCGCCGAGTCATCAATCCGATCGTGAGCCTCACCGGGCTGATCGGCCAGATGGCCGCCGGAAACGACGACGTCGTCGTGCCGACCAGCGATCGCGACGACGAGATCGCCGCGATGGCCGGTTCGCTGCAGACCTTCAAGGAGGCCCTGCTCGAGAAGAAGCGCGCGGAGCAGGCGGCTGCCGCCGAAGCCCAGGCGAAGATCGAGCGCGGCCAGCGGGTCGAGCGCTTCACGCGCGAGTTCGAGATGGCGATCGGCGAGGTCGTCGGCGTCGTGTCATCGGCGTCGGCCGACCTGGAGCGCTCAGCTGCCTCGCTGACGACCACGGCCGGCCGGTCATTGGAGCTCGCAACGGTGGTGACCGCGGCCTCCGAGGAGGCCTCGACCAACGTGCATTCGGTCGCCGCAGCTGCCGAGGAGATGAGCTCCTCGGTCAACGAGATCAGCCGCCAGGTGCAGGATTCCGCGCGCATCGCCAGCGAGGCGCTGGCGCAGGCGCGCAAGACCAATGACAACGTCGCGGAGCTTGCCAAGGCCGCCGCGCGGATCGGCGACGTCGTCGAGCTGATCAATGCGATCGCCGGACAGACCAACCTGCTCGCGCTCAATGCCACGATCGAGGCCGCGCGCGCCGGCGAGGCCGGCCGTGGTTTTGCGGTCGTCGCCTCCGAGGTCAAGGCGCTGGCCGAGCAGACCGCGAAGGCGACCGGCGAGATCGGCCAGCAGATCGGCGGCATCCAGAGCGCGACCCAGGAATCGGTCGGCTCGATCAAGGAGATCGGCGAGACCATCGCCCGGATGTCGGAGATCGCGTCCGCCATCGCCTCCGCGGTCGAGGAGCAGAGCTCGGCGACCCGCGAGATCTCGCGCAACGTCCAGCAGGCGGCCCATGGCACCCAGCAGGTGTCGGCGAACATCGCCGATGTCCGCCAGGGCGCCGATGCCACCGGCTCCGCCTCGTCCCAGGTGCTGTCCGCCGCCAAGTCGCTGTCCGGTCAGAGCTGCCGCCTCCGCGACGAGGTCAGCCGCTTCCTGGATTCGGTGCGGGCGGCTTGACGCGAGCTTGATACGTCATCCGGCCGCGCAGGCGGGACAAGCCCGGCCATGACGATCTGGACACGCCGGGCATCATTTGCGTTCGTCCCGCCGTTTGATACGCAACGAGCTTCGCTTACTCCGGGACCGGCACGTCGAAGGTGTTGAGCGTGACCGACACCATGCAATACAGGCCGACCAGATAGGACAGCTCGGCGGCGCCATGGGTGCCGAACTGTTCGACCGCGGCCTTGTAGGTCAGCTCCGGTAGCACGCCGCCATTGACCAGGGCAGAGGCGAAGTCGTAGGCGACGGCCTCGGGCCTCGTGAGATCGGCCGGCCGCTGGCCGGCGACGATGGTCGCGAGCTTGTCGTCGGACAGGCCGCGCTGCTCGGCCACCAGCACATGCGCGTAGAGCTCATAGGCGGAGCGGAAATGCGCGCCGGTCACCAGGATCGCGACCTCGCGCACCGTCGCCGGCAGCGACGGCTTGTCCACCATCGTCTTCACCAGCTCCCACACCGCCTTGCCGAATTTCGGCTCGCGCAGCCACGGGTTCCATGGGCCCAGCAGCGCGCCGTCGTCGCGGATGTTGACGAAGCCCTTGAAGCTCGCCTGAATGCCCTGCTTCATATCGGCATAGAGCGGCTTCTGCTCCTCGCTCAACGCGTCCGGGCTGAGAATGGGAAGCCGCATGAATATCTCCTGTTGCGATGCCCTATGCTACTTCCGCGGCACAGCGGAGCAAGTGACGTTCGGGTGACGATCCGGCATCATGGCAGCAGAGCTGATGAACATGTAGGCATAGCGGGCTGCAGGCGGATCGCTGGAGATGTCTCGGAATCGACGAGAAGCGAATCGACCAGAAGATCGAGAATTTTCATGGGACGCCGCATTCAGATGTGACGACATGGCCTGCGCAAGAGATCGCGCCATCCCCTCGCATTGAGCGGACAACGTAAGTGCCTGCCTGCTATCGACGTCGCTGCAACGAACTTTGATTTGTGAGACGGTGAGGCAAGAAGGAATGCTGAAGCTCGATCATCTCACGGTCATCGCGCCGAGCCTCGCCGAGGGCGTTGCGCATGTTCGCTGTTGCCTCGGTCTCAATGTTCCGTTTGGGCGGCGCCATGACTATATGGGGACTCACAATCACCTGCTTCAGCTCGGCGACGGGGTCTATTTGGAAATCGTGGCCGTCGATCCCGAGGCGGCCATGCCGCGGCGCTCGCGCTGGTTTGGTCTGGATGATCAGAAGAGGGTGCGTGAGGATTGGAACGACGGGCGCCGCCTGCGCGGCTGGGTCGCGCGGACGGATTTAATTGATGTGGTCATGGTCGGACATCCAGATGTGTTCGGCGCAAAGGTGGCGCTGCCGGACGCCGACCCGTCATTCGATTTCACCATTCCCGAGGATGGCTCGTTACCGCACGATGGTGCAGTCCCCTCCATCATCGACAGGCGCGGCAAGCCACGTGCAATGGCGGGCATCGCGGATCTCGGCGCGCGATTGAGGTCTTTCACGCTCGAATATCCGGACCCAACGGCGCTGCAAGCCATCTATCGTGCGCTTCCGGTGGATCGTCCGCCTGAGATCAGGCCCGGCCCGCAATTGCGCTATCGTGCGCAGATTGAAACACCGGCCGGCCTGAAGGAGCTGACGTGAGCTGCAGGGATGTGCCGTGCCGCCGGACGACGTCGCCGCCCAATGGTTTTTGGCTGCGCCTTGAGACTGCAAGAGCCAGCTCGGAAACGACCCATGGGCGCCTCTGAATTTTTCAACGCGATTCCGATGGTGAATCATCTTTCGACAATCGCTGCGATCGGATGCGTGTTCCCGACGTATTTTCTTGACCTGCACCCGCTGGCTTATCGATGGACCTTGTTCGTCGGGATCGTCATCGGACTCTCAACGTGGATTGTAACGATCATGGGGACCGTGATGGACGGATCATCGCAGTATCTTTGGGCCATCTACTTTGTCCTCGTGTTCTCGCCTCTTAACATTGTGTTGATCGCAATTCTAGCCAACATCAGGCGGATAGCTCGGGTCGGTTTGTGGAGCACGGTGGTTTTGGCGTGCGTCGTGATTGACTGGGCAGGAATTTCTCTCCTTGTCCTGGCTGTTGAGTGAGCAATACGTACGAGCGCAAGCGCGTCTCGTGCCGCTCGGAGAACTGATAGTTCGGCAGAAGGTGATCGATCAGGAGCATTTGTCAGTCTCGCAACTCGGATGGTGTGGGCGGCTGCCTGTCGAGTAACACGCTATCGCGCCGCTCAGCTGCCGGCTCAATCCTCCCTTGGCTCCGTAGTCCCGCATACCCGCCATGCCCAAACTGCCCGTCGTGCCAGTTTGTCGCACAGTTTCGGCTTGCACCGTCGGGCAAATCGCGTCCAGATTTTCCGGCGTCCCGCGCTCATCGAAGAGGGGCGCTTCGCGAGTCGTCACGAGCGTTGGGTGTGGGATGCGATGGCCGGTGTGTCGCCAAGGCGCGTCAGCGCGAGACGGCTGGTGACATGCCGGACGACGAAGTCGCGTGGTCCTGGCCTCCCGATGCTGAGGTCAAGCTCGCTGATGTGCTCGGCGCATCGCGGGCGATGGGGGCAAACAAGCCCGGTCCCCAGGGAGAGCGCGTATAAATCGTAAGCCCATCGCGCAGGGAGGGCCGGGATGTCCCAGCCGAACCTGTGGTGACTGCCGCCTGCATTCTTTTTCTGCAGGCGGGCCATGGGAGCGGCAGGCTCCCGGCCTTCCCTGCGCCCTTGATGTTCAAAGAGGGCGGTCCTGCAGCAAAGCTCGGACGCCATGCGCGCCGCGAGGAGGCGATGTCACGCGTTCGACATCCTGCCGTGTTTCCCCAAGCCGCTGCGCGGCGATCCCCGGAAACTTTCCCAGCCGCGAATTTTTGATTGGCCGGCGCGGGCCGTGGCGGATGTGATGTCCGATATCAGCGTGCGCTTCTCATCTCTCCAGCCCATCTCTCCAAGGCTTTTAGAAAGGACTCATTCGCTCATGGCCACCATTGCAGACCAGATCGTCGAGACGCTTGAAATCGCGGGCGTGAAACGAATCTATGGCGTCGTCGGCGACAGCCTCAACGGGCTCACCGAATCGCTGCGCGTGCGCCAGACGATCGACTGGGTGCATGTCAGGCATGAGGAGGCCGCGGCCTTCGCGGCGTCGGGGGAGTCGCAGATCACGGGCAAGCTCGCGGTGTGTGCCGGCTCCTGCGGTCCCGGCAATCTGCATCTGATCAACGGTCTTTATGACGCGCAGCGCAGCCGCACGCCGGTGCTGGCAATCGCCGCGCACATTCCATCGAGCGAAATCGGCGGCGGCTATTTCCAGGAGACGCATCCGCAGAACCTGTTCCGCGAATGCAGCGTCTATTGCGAGCTGATCTCCGATCCCACGCAGATGCCGTTCGTGCTGGAAAACGCGATCCGCGCCGCAGCCGGCGAGCGCGGTGTCGCCGTGATTGTCATTCCCGGCGATGTCGCGTTGAAGGCTGCGCCGAAACGGGCGCTGCCGCCGGCTGTCGGCCTGGTGCCGCCGAAGCCGGTGGTGCGGCCAGCCGAGCCGGAGCTCGCTGCACTCGCGGCGCTGCTCAATGGCGCCGAGCGCGTGACCTTGTTCTGCGGCCGCGGCTGTGCCGGCGCGCATGCCGAACTGATGCAACTCGCCGAGACGCTGCAGAGCCCGATCGTGCATGCGCTCGGCGGCAAGGAGCATGTCGAATACGACAATCCCTACGATGTCGGCCTGACCGGCTTCATCGGCTTCTCCTCGGGCTATCATGCCATGCACAGCTGCGACACGCTGGTGATGCTCGGCACTGATTTTCCCTACAAGCAGTTCATCCCGAACGACATCAGAATCGCGCAGGTCGACATCCGGCCGGGCCAGCTCGGCCGCCGCGCCCGGCTCGATGTCGGCGTGGTCGGCGATGTCGGTGAGACCATCCGCGCGTTGCTGCCGAAGCTCACGGCCAAGTCCGATCGCCGTCACCTCGACGACAATCTCGCGCGCTACGCCTCGGCGCGAAAGGGCCTCGATGATCTCGCCGTCGGCACGCCCGGCCGCCGGCCGATCCATCCGCAATATCTGACACGGCTGATCAGCGAGACGGCGTCGGACGATGCCGTCTTCACCTTCGACGTCGGCATGCCGACGATCTGGGCCGCGCGCTACATCGCCATGAACGGCCGCCGCCGCCTGGTCGGCTCCTTGGTGCACGGCTCGATGGCCAATGCGATGTCGCAAGCGATCGGCATCCAGGCCGCGCAAGCGGGGCGGCAGGTGATCTCTTTGTCCGGCGATGGCGGCTTCGCGATGCTGATGGGCGATCTCATCACCCTGAAGCAGATGAAGCTGCCGGTGAAGGTCGTGATCTACAACAACGGCACGCTCGGTTTCGTTGCGCTGGAGATGAAGGCCTCCGGCTTCGTCGAGCACGGTACCGATCTGGAGAATCCGGATTTCGCCGCGATGGCGCAGGCCATGGGCATCCACGGCCGCCGCGTCGAGGATCCCGGCGAACTGTCGGGCGCGGTCGCCGACTGGCTCGCGCATGATGGCCCCGCGGTGCTCGACGTGGTCACCGCCCGGCAGGAGCTGTCGATGCCGCCGACCATTGGCCTCGAACAGGTCAAGGGCTTCAGCGTCTGGCTGATCCGCGCCGTCATGAGCGGCCGCGGCGACGAGGTGATCGATCTGGCGAAGGAGAATCTGCTGCCGCGGTGAGGGGCGGAGGTGAGCTAAGAGTACAGAGAGGAGCTGAGGGGTGAGGGCCATGTTGCGGTTGGACGCGCGCCCCGTGCCACGACCCCGGTGCACCTCTCCCGCTTGCGGGGGAGGGGGCGCTCCGCCGGTGTGGCGAGCGTCCCGATTCAAAACTGCAGTGACGCCGTCGTCCCTCATGGACCCGTCGCCGCTCTCCATGAGCACGCTGCTCATGGCCAATGTGCAGCGCCGGCTTCGGAGCCGGCGTCTCATGGTGAGGAGCGCCGCGCCCGGGTCGGTGGGCGTTCGCAGTCCCAAGCGCGGCGCGTCTTGAACCATGCGGCCGAGATGGTGCGACAGGTATTTTGGGGAACATGGATGGTGCTGCCGGACAGGATTGAACTGTCGACCTCTCCCTTACCAAGGGAGTGCTCTACCACTGAGCTACGGCAGCAGAAGGGACTCGCGGGGATCAGGCCCGAAGGCCGCGCCCGAACGCGGGCGGTTCTTGCCACAAGGTCCCCGCGGGCGCAAGCGCGGCTCGCCCGGTTTTCGGGGAAAGACGCAGGGCGCCTTCGTCAAAATCGTGCTCAGGGCCCCGGATTCGGTTCGAAATGGCCTGTCTGGGCTACATTTTTCGGCTCGGCCGCCGAATTCACGGGCCGGCGGTGGCTGTCGCCGCAATTCCCCATTCGGGCAGGCGACGCCGGATGGCGCGGAACTTACCGTCTGCGCCGCATCGCCTCTTGGCTTTCGCGCCCGCCGCATCAATTGTGCCCCCACGTCAGGGACCGGAGGAGGGGATGACGGATCAGACCAGCAAGCCAATGCCGAAGGGATCGCGCGAGGAGCGGCTTAAGCAGGCGCTGCGCGAAAATCTGAAGCGGCGCAAGGCGCAGAGCCGCGAACGGAGCCAGATCCTGGCCGCGCCCGATGCCGGCCTGGACAAGGCCGGCGTGCGCGGCCCCGACGAATCGAAGCGTTGAGCCAAGTTTGAAGAGGGGGGCGTGATGCAGGCGGATGACGGGACGGCGGCCGAGGCGCAGCGGGTGGATCTGGCAAAGAGCTTTGCCCGATTCGAGCAGACTTTTCCGGAGCTGACGGCGCAGGAGATCGCCCGGCTGCGCGGTTTTGGCGAGATCCGCAACTATCGCGACGGCGAGTTGCTGTTCGAGACCGGCAAGCCTGGCCCCGGCATGTTCGTGATCCTCAGTGGTCATGTTGCCATCACCCAGCGCGACGGCCTCGGTCACGTCACGCCGGTGATCGACCAGGGGCCGGGGCAGTTTCTGGCCGAGATCGCCCAGCTCTCCGGCCGCGTCGCGCTGGTCGATGGCCAGGCGGAAGGCGATGTCGAGGTGATCCTGATTCCTCCCGACAAGCTGCGGGCGCTGCTGATCGCCGAAGCCGAGCTCGGCGAGCGCATCATGCGGGCGCTGATCCTGCGCCGGGTCAACCTGATCCAGGGTGGCGCCGGCGGTCCGGTGATGATCGGCTCGCCCCAATCCGCGGCGATCGCGCGGCTGCAGAGCTTTCTCACCCGCAACGGCTTTCCGAATCATCTGCTCGATCCCGCCGTCGATCACGATGCCGCCGACCTGATCGCGCGCTATTCGCCGACGCCGGCGGACCTGCCGCTGGTTGTCGTGTCCGATGGCAGCGTGCTGCGCAATCCGAGCGAGACCGAGCTCGCGCGCGCCATCGGCATGATCGGCGGTCCGCGTGGCGAGAAGATCTACGACGTCGCCGTCGTCGGCTGCGGGCCGGCGGGATTGGCCACTGCGGTGTATGGCGCCTCCGAAGGCCTGTCGGTCGCCGTGCTCGATTCGCGCGCCTTCGGCGGCCAGGCGGGCGCCAGCGCCCGCATCGAGAATTATTTCGGCTTTCCCACCGGCATCACCGGGCTCGCGCTGACAGCGCGCGCCTTTAACCAGGCGCAGAAATTTGGCGCCGAGATCATGATCCCGGTGTCGGTGACGGCGCTCGATTGCGAGCGCAAGAACGGCGCCTTCGTGCTGGCGCTCGAGGGCGGCGACGAGGTGCGGGCGCGCGCGGTCGTGGTCGCCAGCGGCGCGCGCTACCGGCGCCCGGATCTCGCCCGGCTCAAGGAGTTCGAGGGCCGCGGCGTCTGGTATTGGGCCTCGCCGATCGAGGCGCGGCTGTGCGTGGGCCAGGAGGTCGCCCTGGTCGGCGGCGGCAACTCCGCGGGGCAGGCCGCGGTGTTTCTGTCTGGCCACGTGAAGAAAGTGCGGATGATCATCCGTGGCGGCGGGCTTGCCGCCTCGATGTCGCGCTATCTGATCGAGCGCATCGAGGCGACGCCGAACATCGAGCTCCTGTTCAATACCGAGGTGGTCGCGCTCGACGGTGGTCCGGATACGGGGCTGGAGCGCATCACCCTCAGGAGCCGGCTGTCGGGCGAAGACGCGCTGGCCGAGATCCGCAACCTGTTTTTGTTCGTCGGCGCTGATCCAGCGACCGGCTGGCTCGGCGATTGCGGTGTCACGCTCGACCGCGCCGGCTTCGTCGTGACCGGCGCGCAGTCGGAGCAGAATGCGGGGCGGATGGTGTCGCCGCTGGAGACCTCGGTGCCCGGCGTCTATGCGGTCGGCGATGTCCGCTCCGGCTCGGTCAAGCGGGTCGGCGGCGCCATCGGCGAGGGCGCCCAGGTGGTGGCGGCGTTGCACGGTTTTCTCGCCGATCCGCTGGTGCCACCGGTGTGATTCGCTGCGGTCGATGGCACAGTCCGGGGGATGAATTCCCGGAGGCTGCCACCTGCCGTTGCGAACTCATCAAATCGCCGTAATGTCGGTCCTGTTGCGCCCATCTCAGCCAAATTTCCCGATCAGCCCAGCAGGATCAGCATGGATCGCATTCGCATCGTCGGCGGCAACCCGCTTCACGGCACCATCCCGATTTCGGGCGCGAAGAACGCCGCTCTGCCGCTGATGATCGCCGGTCTTCTGACGCCGGAAACGCTGATCCTCGACAACGTCCCCCGCCTCGCCGACGTTGCCCAGCTGCAGCGCATTCTCGGCAATCACGGCGTGGACATCATGGCCGTCGGCAAGCGCCCGGGCGACGGTCAGTACCAGGGCCAGACGCTGCAGATCTCGGCCGCCAATATCATCGACACCACCGCGCCGTACGAACTGGTGTCGCGGATGCGCGCCAGCTTCTGGGTGATCGCGCCGCTGCTGGCGCGGATGCACGAGGCGCGGGTGTCGCTGCCCGGCGGCTGTGCCATCGGCACGCGGCCGGTCGATCTCTTGATCATGGCGTTGGAAAAGCTCGGCGCCAGCATCGACATCGACGCCGGCTATGTCGTCGCCAAGGCACCGGGTGGGCTGCGCGGCGGTCGAATCGATTTCCCCAAGGTCACCGTCGGCGGTACCCATGTCGCGGTGATGGCCGCGGCGCTCGCCAAGGGGACGACCGTCATCACCAACGCGGCCTGCGAGCCGGAAATCACCGACCTCGCCGACTGCCTCAACAAGATGGGCGCGCGCATCAGCGGCGCCGGCACGCCCCGGATCGAGATCGAGGGTGTCAACGCTCTGCACGGCGCGCGGCATACGGTGCTGCCCGATCGCATCGAGGCCGGCACCTATGCGATCGCCACCGCGATGACCGGCGGCGACGTGCATCTCGCCGGCGCCCGGCCGGAGCTCCTGCAATCCGCTCTCGACGTGCTGACGGAAGCGGGCGCCGAGATTTCGAGCAATGCCGAGGGCATCCGCGTGGTCAGAAACGGCCATGGCATCCGCCCGGTGCAGGTCGCGACCGCGCCATTTCCCGGTTTTCCCACCGACCTGCAGGCCCAGCTGATGGCGCTGATGGTGCGGGCGCAGGGGGCGTCTGAAATCACCGAGACCATCTTCGAGAACCGTTTCATGCACGTCCAGGAACTCGCCCGCTTCGGCGCGCGTATCAGTCTGGATGGCGAGACCGCGCGGATCGAGGGCATCTCGACCCTGCGCGGCGCGCCGGTGATGGCGACCGACCTGCGCGCCTCGGTGTCGCTGGTCATCGCCGGGCTGGCGGCGGAAGGCGAAACCATGATCAACCGCGTCTACCATCTCGATCGCGGCTTCGAGCGGCTGGAAGACAAGCTGAAGGCCTGCGGCGCCACGATCGAGCGCATCCGCGAGTGAGGGCTGGGCCAAGAGGATGAGACCGTGACCGACCGGCTGAAACTGATCGCGCTCGATGCCGACGATCTCGCGGTGATCTCCGCGCATGTGCAGGACGCGCGGGTGCAGACGGCCGACATCATCTGGCGCCAGGCCGAGAAGCGGCTGGTGATCGGCATGAACCGGCTCGACTGGGCCCAGGCGCTGCACGGCCAGAGCGAGCCGCGCCGCCTCCTGGCCGCGTTGCGCTTCGACCGCGTGCTGGCCTGCAAGTCGCGCCGGATCGACCTTGCCGCGCCCGAGACGGTGCTGGAGCTGATCGGCATCGAATTTCATATCGGTGCCGAGCCGCCGGCCGGCAGCGCCCTGCTGCTGTTCGCTCATGGCGGCGCGCTGCGACTCGATGTCGAATGCCTGGAATGCGAGCTGACCGATCTCGGCGAGGATGACCTCGGCACGTCAGACGGTCTCGACGACGTCCGCCGCTGACCGGGTAGGGCGGTTTCAAAGGGTTGACGGCCCCGCGCTGCCGCGCCATTGAGCAGGGGGTCGGGGGCAGCCACCCCTTCGGAAAGTGCCAGAGATGCCCATTCGCCTGTCCCGCGCTCACGCCGATTTCGACGCCCAGTTTCGGCAGTTTCTCGCCGCCAAGCGCGAGACCTCCGCCGACGTCGAAGCCGCCGCCCGCGCCATCGTCGATGACGTCGCCAAACGCGGCGACGCGGCGCTGCTCGAGGCGACCCGCAAGTTCGATCGGCTGGAGCTGACCGCGGCCTCGCTGCGCGTCACCGCGGACGAGATCGAGGCCGCGGTGACGGCCTGTGATGCTGCGACATTGGACGCGCTGAAATTCGCCCGCGACCGCATCGAAGCCTTTCATCTCAAGCAGCTTCCCACCGACCAGCGCTTCACCGACGCCGCCGGGGTCGAACTCGGCTGGCGCTGGAGCGCGATCGAATCCGCCGGTCTTTATGTGCCCGGCGGCACCGCGGCCTATCCGTCCTCGGTGCTGATGAACGCCATCCCCGCCAAGGTTGCCGGCGTCAGCCGGCTGGTGATGGTGGTGCCGGCGCCCGACGGCAAGCTCAATCCGCTGGTGCTCGCCGCCGCGCATCTCGGCGGCGTCTCCGAGATCTACCGCGTCGGCGGCGCCCAGGCGGTCGCCGCGCTGGCGCATGGCACCGCGACGATCGCCCCGGTCGTCAAGATCGTCGGGCCCGGCAATGCCTATGTCGCCGCCGCCAAGCGGCTGGTGTTCGGCAAGGTCGGCATCGACATGATCGCCGGCCCGTCCGAGGTGCTGGTCATCGCCGACGACAGCGGCAATGCCGACTGGATCGCCGCCGATCTCCTGGCCCAGGCCGAGCACGACGCCAGCGCGCAATCGATCCTGATCACCGACAGCCGCCGCCTGGCCGACGACGTCGCCCGCGCCGTCGAAGGCCAGCTCAAGACGCTGCCGCGCGCTCAGATCGCCGGCGCGTCCTGGGCCGATTTCGGCGCCATCATCGAGGTCGATGATCTCGACCAGGCCGTGCCGTTGGCGGACGCCATCGCCGCCGAGCATCTCGAGATCATGACCAGGGATCCCGATGCCTTCGCCGCCCGGGTCCGCAATGCCGGTGCCATTTTCCTCGGCGCGCACACGCCGGAGGCGATCGGCGACTATGTCGGCGGCTCCAATCACGTGCTGCCGACCGCGCGCTCGGCGCGGTTCTCCTCGGGTCTCGGCGTGCTCGACTTCATGAAGCGCACGTCGCTGTTGAAATGCGGTCCGGAGCAGTTGCGCGCGCTGGGACCAGCAGCGATGACTCTGGGCAAGGCCGAGGGTCTCGACGCCCATTCACGCTCCGTGGGAATACGCCTCAATCTGCCATGACCCAGCACCCGCCAGGCGACGACCGGACCAATCGCATCGTGGCGGTGACGCTCGACGAGGAGTCGATCGGCCGCTCCGGTCCGGACATCGAGCATGAGCGGGCGATCGCGATCTATGACCTCGTCGAGGAGAACCTGTTCGCGCCCGAGGGCGCCGACGGCCAGGGCCCCTTCACCCTGCATCTCGGCATCACCGCCAACCGGCTGATGTTCGACATCCGCAAGGAGGACGGCACGCCGGTGGTGACGCATCTGCTGTCGCTGTCGCCGTTCCGGCGGATCGTGAAGGACTATTTCATGATCTGCGACAGCTACTACAACGCCATCCGCACCGCGACGCCCGACAAGATCGAGGCGATCGACATGGGCCGCCGCGGCATCCATGACGAGGGCTCGCGCACTTTGCAGGAGCGGCTCAAGGGCAAGGTGCGGGTCGATTTCGAGACCTCGCGCCGGCTGTTCACCCTGATCACGGTGCTGCACTGGAAGGGCGAGGGCCAGTGATGCGGCGGGCCGGCCGCCACGCGTCCAGCCGTTCGGCCAAGGGCGCCTAGACCCATGGCCGAGGTGCCGCCGCGCGCCCGCCAGCCGCAGGCGGTGCTGTTCGCCTGCGGCCAGAACAGCGTGCGCTCGCCGATGGCCGAGAGCCTCTTGCGCCAGATGTTCCCGCAGGCCGTCTATGTCCGCTCAGCCGGCGTCAAGAAGGGCGAGCTCGACCCGTTCGCGGTCTCCGTCATGGCCGAACTCGGCCAGGACATCTCGCAGCACAAGCCGACCACCTTCGAGGAGCTCGAGGACTGGGAAGGGCTGAACTTCGACCTCATCATCACCCTCTCGCCCGAGGCGCATCATAAGGCCCTGGAGCTGACCCGCACCATCGCCGCCGACGTCGAATATTGGCCGACGCCGGACCCGACCACCACCGACGGCAATCGCGAGCAGAAGCTCGCCGCCTATCGCGAGGTCTGCGACGGCCTGTTCGCGCGGATCCGCAAACGCTTCGCCAAGCCGGGACCGGCAGGCTTGTAGGGTCCCGGTTCCAGCACAGGTGTCATCGAACCGAAATACCAACGTCGTCTCCCGCTCAAACTGAGCTCGTAGAGCAGGCCGTCGCAGCCTTGTCGCACCCTGCGGGTTGTGGAATGGCAGCCCTTCCGATAGGTTCCGCGCGCCCGCCCCACAGCCTCCGAATCCCCTAGCGAAATCAGCATGCTCGGCCGTCCCAAAATCGTTCTTGCATCCGGTTCGCCGAGGCGTCTGGCGCTGCTCAACCAGGCCGGCATCGAGCCCGACGCGCTGCGTCCCGCCGATGTTGACGAGACGCCGAAGCGGGGCGAGCTGCCGCGCGCCTGCGCCAACCGCCTGGCGCGCGCCAAGGCCGATGCAGCGCTGAAATCCGTCCAGCTCGACGACGAGCTGCGCGGCGCCTTCATCATTTCCGCCGACACCGTGGTTGCGGTCGGCCGCCGCATCCTGCCGAAGGCCAATCTGGTCGACGAGGCCTCGCAGTGCCTGCGCCTCCTCTCGGGACGCAACCATCGCGTCTATACCGCCATCACCCTGGTGACGCCGAAGGAGGCGTTCCGCCAGCGGCTGGTCGAGACCCGCGTCCGCTTCAAGCGGCTCAGCGAGGACGACATCCAGGCCTATATCGGCTCCGGTGAATGGCGCGGGAAGGCTGGCGGCTATGCCGTGCAGGGCATCGCCGGCTCGTTCGTGGTGAAGATGGTCGGCTCCTACACCAACGTCGTCGGCCTGCCGCTCTACGAGACCACGACCCTGCTCGCCGGCGAGGGGTTCCCGATCCGCTTCGGCTGGCTCAACACGGTCGGCGTCTAGCCTCTCCCCAAGGGGGGTGCATTGGCCGCCGTCACCGCCTAAATAGCCGCCGATGTCCGACGAATCGATCCGCTCCAAGACCGCCACCGCGAAGCCCCTCCGCCGCTGCCCGATCTGCAACCGGCCCGCCGCGGACGCGTCGCGCCCGTTCTGCTCGTCGCGCTGCCGCGACGTCGACCTCCATCGCTGGCTGAGCGGTTCCTATGTCATCCCGGCCACCGAGGGCGACGAGGATGACGTCGAATAGATCCGTATTTTCAGGATCTTGTGCCTGGCATGCCGGCTGACGGCCGCGCGCTTACGGCGCCGCTGCGCATCTGCAAAAGGAATGTGAAAACTTCCGCTCAGGGCGGTAGACAGCGCCGTCCGGTCCCACTATAACCCGCCGGCTCGCCGGGCTTTTTTGCCCTTCACGAGACCTGCCCAGGTAGCTCAGTTGGTAGAGCATGCGACTGAAAATCGCAGTGTCGGTGGTTCGATTCCGCCCCTGGGCACCACGCTTCGCCCTTCGGGCTACGCGTGGCGCAGCCGCGCCGTAGCCCGAAGGGCGAAGCGTGCCCGGCGTAGCGTCTTCGCGAAGCCGGGCGTTTGAGCCCCCCAAGTCTCGCTTGAGGCACGCTCTCTGATCTCCTGATCAACCCTGTCAAACAGCCCGCCGCTCGTCGCAGCCTTAGCCTTGTTGACGCCCATGCACCCGCAACCTCGCGGCCGATCAGCCCGAGCTCTGCTGCATGTGGGCGTCCTCATCAATGGAGAGGGCGCAGGGAAGGCCGAGTGCCGACTGGCACCCGCGGCCCCCGTGCGAAAGATAAGCACGGGGAAGGAACCACAGGCTCAGCCGGAAACAACCCGGCCTTCCCTGCGCGATGGTTTGAACGGCTGCTCCGCGCTCTCCCAGGGGACCGGGCTTGCTTGCCCCCGTCATCGGCATCGTCGCCGACCAAGACACCAGCGTCGGGGTGTCGGGACCACACGGCTTGACCGTCCGCACGACGACGTTCGTCCGCACCCCATTGAGGTGCTGCGTCGCCCCGCGGCCACCACTCCCCGCCGCAACGTCCCGTGACGATCGCGATACGCCCCTCTCAGTGCGGGCGGGATGGCCGGAAACGTGGAGGTGATTTGCTCGACGGCGCAAGGGGAATCAGCACGACGGGCAGTTTGTGCAGAGCTGAGATGCTCTGGCCGATGACAGGGGGCTAGTAGAATCAGCGCGAGCAACTCCGAGACATCGCCATTGTTTGACGAATGTATCATGGATTGATACATCATTGCGGATGATCAGAAGCTTCCGGGACAAGATCACCGAGGCTGTCTTCGACGGCGAGAACCCGAAGGGCTTTCCATCCGATCTGCTGAAAATGGCCCGCCGAAAGTTGCGCTACCTCAACGCTGCAGCTGGTCTCGGCGACTTGCGATCGCCGCCTGGCAACCGTCTGGAGGCGCTGACGGGAGATCGCCAGGGGCAGCATTCGACCCGCATCACCGATCAATTCCGGGTCTGCTTCATCTGGACGGCGGACGGCCCGGCGGACGTCGAGATCGTGGACCATCATAGAAAAGGCGCTGCGATGACGAAGAAGCTGAAGCCGATGCATCCCGGTGAGGTTCTGCGCGAGAAGTTTCTCATTCCGCTCGCGATGTCCGCTGGCGCGCTTGCCAAAGTGTGCGGGCTGCCGCGGACGCGGATCGAGCGGATCGCGAGCGAGCAGACCGGCGTCACCGCCGACACCGCGCTCCGGCTCGCCAAGGCGCTCGATACGACACCAGAGCTCTGGCTCAACCTGCAGACGGACTACGACGTCCAGGTCGCGAAACGCAGCCTCGGCAAGACGCTCGACCGGATCGAGACGGTGAACAAGCCACGGGCGGCGTGACCTGCCGCTGGTGCGCACCGGGTCCGGGTCGAGCCGTCAAAGAGTTTTTTGCACTGGACTGCACTAAATTACGCTCATCAGTGAGCGCGAAGAAGCGTGTGTTGTTATCATCTTCGCGCAATCGGATAGGCGACCGAGACGCATTGCACGCCGCGATCGGCGTGATGGATGACGCCGTCGCGCTGCGGCTTGCGGGGCTCGATTGCCTTGTCCAATGCGAGAACGGTGCGGCGGACCCGTAATCCTCGGCATGGGTCGCATGGACTGCACCGGTTGCGGCGTGTTGGCAGAGCTAACGCGAAAGTTCTTGTCTGCTGCACTGCCTGCTACGGAAGAAGAGCATTCAACATGACGGTGCGTGTCTTGCGATCTTGAAGTCAGCCTCGAATGATCATGATCGGATGTGGCGGGATCAGCAGCTTAGCGCAGGACTTCCCGCACGGTGGTTCTGGCCAGCCGATGCAGGCGACGGCTGAGCGGAGGGCGTTCGCTGTATTTCTCGCAGAAGTAATAGCAGTGGACGCTATCACACGGTTCTGCTCGATCCTCGCGCCAAAACGTGCCGTCCAAGAGATTGCCATAGGCGCGGGAATTGCCGCACCTGAAGACATCTCCGTTCGGTTCGATCTTAAAGAAAAGCCGGCCGGCTCCGCATCGCAAGCCATCATAGTTGGGAGTCCCGTGGAGCATGCGGTCGTCGCCGAACATGTCGACGGTTGGGCGTTCGTCACGGTCCTTCAGTGCTGGTGCATAGAAGGCGCGCGCTGCTTCATTATAATGCCTGAAAGCCCGTCGCTCGGTTGACGTGTAGGCGCCTGGATACGACTTTCCCTCATGGTGTCCTCGCAGCACTTTCGGAATCGGAAACATTCCGATCGGTGCAAGCAGATCAATCGCTTCTTCGAATCGCGCCAGGGCCTCGGGCGTGGCGACCAGCGAGGACATGATCTGAAAGCCGGCTTCTCTCAGAGTTTCAACGTTGTCCAAATAGGGCTTCAAGCCGTTCTTGCGCTCGCGTTCGGCAAGATGAAATCCCGCATTGATGAAGCTGACGCGGCGCGGCGAGATCCTCCTCGCGAAATCCTGCCACGATTTGTATGTCATGTTCGAGTTGATGGAGAGCAGATGTCGACCGGTCAATCGCGCGCAGAGATCAACGAAGTCAGGATAGACGCTCGGCTCGCCGCCCGTCATATGGAGGAGCCAGGTGAGTCCGGAGCGGTCGAACGCGTGCTGCCATGCTTCGTTCGAGGCCGCCGGCTTGATCTTTTCCCCGAGCGTGTCGTTGTCAAAAAAGCAATAAGGGCAACGATAATTGCAGGTGTTCAAGAGCTGCCAGTCGGCCTCAACGTCATATTTCATCGTTGTTCCCCGCTCAGACAGTTGTAACTCTACCCCACGCTGCTCATCTCCATCTAGTGATATGATAGCTAGATGCGCGCTCGTCCCCTGACGGCCGCGTTGTCGACTGACGCGGGCCACAGCAGCCAAAGACAGCCGCCAATCTGGTCTCGACGGTATCGCTTGGCCGGCGGTTTGAATAGCAGCATGCATTTGGACCACGCTGCCACCGTGGCCTCAGCCCCTCGCGTCCGCCAGGCGGCCGCGTCCCAGCCGACGCCCGATCAGGCGGCGCGGGCGGACAAGGCTTGGGCCTCGGCGGCGGCGCGCTGCATGCTCGAGGACATCTCGCTCGTCACCGTGCTCTGCTCCTCGACCGCCGCGGCCGTCGAAGTGACATACTCGCTGACATTGACGATCGCCTGCTTGATCGAGCCGAGTGCGGTGACGACGTCGCCGGAGATGCCGTTCAGGCTCTCGATTTCGTCGCCGATCTTGTCGGTCGCCCGCTTGGCCTGATTGGCGAGGTTCTTGACCTCGGAGGCGACGACGGCAAAGCCGCGACCGGCCTCGCCGGCGCGGGCTGATTCGATTGTCGCGTTGAGCGCCAACAGGTTGATCTGGCCGGTGATGCCGTTGATCAGCTCGACAATTCCGCTCATCGCCTGGGCGGCCTCCGACAGGCGCTGGGCCTGTGCGTCGGCCGTGGCCACGCGGTCCACGGCGCTCATCGCCGTGTCGCGGGATTTGGTCATCGCCTCGGAAATCTCGCGCACGGAGGCGTTGAGCTCCTCGGCGCCGGCGGCGACCGATTCCATCATCGCGCGGACGCGCTCGTTGCCCATGCGGACCAGCACCTGCGGCGTGACGTCGGTGGCGTATTTGACGACCTTGAACGGCTTGCCGTTGAGGTCGAGGATCGGATTGTAGGAGGCCTGGATGTAAACCTCGCGGCCGCCTTTGCCGATCCTCTTGTATTCGGCGGACTGATATTGTCCGCAGTTCAGGCCAGCCCAGAACGCGCGATAGTCGTCGCTGTCCCGTTCCTGCGGCTCGACGAACAGGCTGTGGTGCTTGCCCTGGATCTCCGCAAGGCCATAGCCCACCGCCGCCAGGAAGTTGTCGTTCGCGGTGATGATCGTGCCGTCCATGTTGAACTCGATCACGGCCTGCGACTTTTCAATGGCGTCGATCTGGCCGGCAAGATCGGCATTCCGCAGCTTCTGTGCGGTTACGTCGCTGGCGAACTTGACCACGCCGAACGGCCGGCCCTTGTCGTCGAGCACGGGATTATAGGATGCCAGGATCCAGACCTCCTTGCCGCCTTTGCCGATGCGCTTGTATTCGCCGCTCTGGTATTCGCCGCGCCCGAGCGCGGCCCAGAACTCCTGGTAGGCCGGCGTGTCGCGCACGGCCGCCTCGACGAACAGGCTGTGATGCTTGCCCTGGATCTCCGCAAGGCGATAGCCGAGACTATCGAGAAAGTTCTGGTTGGCCTGGATGATCGTGCCGTCGAGATCGAATTCGATGATGGCCTGCGCCCGGTCGATGGCGGCGAGCTTCGAGGAGTCCGTCATGGCCCGCAGCTTCTTCTGGGTGATGTCGGTTGCGTATTTGACGACCTTGACCGGCCGTCCCGAACTGTCGATGACCGGATTGTAGGACGCCTCGATCCAGATGTCGCGCCCGCCTTTGGCGACGCGCTTGAACTCGGCGGCGTGGAATTCGCCTCGGTTCAGCGATGTCCAGAACTCCCGATAGGCGGCATTGTCGCGTTCTGCGGGGGCGACAAACATCGAATGGTGTTGGCCCGCGATCTCGGCGAGCTCATAGCCCACCGCATCGAGGAAATTGCGGTTGGCGGTGATGATCGTACCGTCGAGCTTGAACTCGATCACGGCCATTGCACGGCTCAGGGCTGCGAGTTGGGCTTCAGCTGCGGAACTGGTCTTCGAGCGGAACACGATGGCATCTCCATGTGACAAAGCCCGCATCGAGTCCTCTGCTCGATCTGCGCTGACTTCGGATCTCAGTTGATGGGGGGAAAGGGCGGCGCCGTTGCCGAAGGCGGGCCTTGACGAGCCGATCAAGCGTCGATCGATCAGGCCTCGTGGAACCGACGGGCGGACTCTTCACGCGAGTCGTTTCGGGATCACTAAGGCGATTGAAGGATTGTCGATGTTACGTATTTCTACGTGAGATGATGTGCATCATACGAACGACCTGTTGTTTCTCCGATGTTCGCCCGATGCGATCGCAAATGAACTTTGAGCCCGGGCTTCATCAGAGCCGCTGCGGCGATCCTGCGCGAGCCTCTGACGGAGTGCTCGAGACGGGACTGATTGTGCGGCAAGGTCCAAGACCGCGCGACGAGGAAGACCACTTGCGATGTGAGCGCGCCGGACTGATCTCCCCGGCGCCGCCATGTTCGTCTCCTCCGGGGGACCAGGCTCCAGGCAGGCAACGCCCTCGCTGCAGCCGTGACAGCGCCTTTGACTCTGGGTTGCGGAAGTGCTGATCTGCTCGTGTCGGGAAAGCGACGCAAGCCAATCACGCGCGACCCAGGGAGGCGATGATGAACGGCAACAGCAATAAGCTCGTGGCGGAGGCGATCGGCACCTTCTGGCTGACATTCGGCGGTTGCGGCAGCGCGGTGATCGCGGCCGGGGTGCCGGATGTCGGGATCGGCATGCTCGGCGTGGCGCTTGCGTTCGGGCTCACCGTGGTCACCATGGCCTATGCCATCGGGCACATCTCGGGCTGTCATCTCAATCCGGCTGTCACCGTGGGGCTCGCCTGCGGCGGGCGGTTCCCGACCGGGCTGATCCTGCCCTACGTCATCGCGCAGGTGATCGGCGCCGTCGTCGGCGCGGCCGTGCTGTATGCGATCGCCAGCGGCGCGCCGGACTTCAGCCTCGCCGGCGGCTTTGCCGCCAACGGCTATGCCGAGCATTCGCCCGGCAAATACGGCTTGGGGGCCTGCCTGCTCAGCGAGTTCGTGCTGACGATGATGTTCCTGTTCGTGATCATGGGGGCGACCCATGGCAAGGCGCCGGTCGGATTTGCGCCGCTGGCGATCGGGCTCGCGCTGACGCTCATTCATCTCATCAGCATCCACGTCACCAACACCTCGGTGAATCCGGCGCGCAGCACCGGGCCGGCGCTGTTCGTCGGCGGCTGGGCGCTGGCGCAGCTCTGGCTGTTCTGGGTGGCGCCGCTGCTCGGCGGCGCCGCGGGCGGCTTCATCTATCGCTGGCTGAGCCGGGAGCCGGCGGCCGAGGTGACCGGGCAGACCGTGATCCCGAAACGCGCCTAGGGACATCTCCTCTCGCCGGCGGATCGGGCCATGGCCCCGCGGCGCCAGGATGCTCATGGTGCGAATGAGATCATCCGAGGCGCGCGCCCTGGCGTTCAGGACCGATGGAGGAGGCCGCAATGTTCGTCGACTTGCCCGGCTATTGGCCGCATGAACCGAAGCCGGAACCGCCGAAGCGGCGGCTGTCGGCCGGCGGGGAGAGGCTGCTGCTGGCTCTGATCGGCCTCAATATGATGCTGCTGGTCGTGGCGCCGGTCGGCGGCGTCACGTTGATCCACTGGCTGGTGGCCGTGCTGTCGCGTTGATGATGAGTGAAGCATTTGCCCCTGCGTCAGGTCCGTACGGCTCCTGCGTGGGACGATGCCTTCGACTGCCGCAGGCCAACGCATTTGAGGACGAGGCGTGGCAGCGCCGGTTCCGACCTGGCTCCTCATAGCCCGGATGAGCGCCAGCCGACGCCGCTTCGGCGTCGGCGATAGCGACAGCCGGGTCCACCGGCGACAGCACGTGAGAACCCGGATGTCGCGTCTGCCTCCGCCTTCCGGGCTTCGCGCATCCGGGCAGCGAGGCTGTCTTCTTGGAGATGTCACGGCATGCGGCGATAGATCTGCAGATAGTTGGTCGAGGGCCGGCCGCCGATGCGCCAGCGCATCGTCAGCGGGTTGAGCTCGACGGCCACCGTCTCGAGCGGACTGAAGCGATGCGGCGCGAGCAGCGCTTCCAGCTCGGCCGGCTTGACGAAACGGCGCCAATCATGCGTGCCGCGCGGCAGCCAGCCGAGGATATATTCGGCGCCGATGATCGCCTTCACGAACGAGGTCAGCGTGCGGTTCAAGGTGCCGATCACGAGGATGCCGCCGGGCCGCACCAGCTCGGCGACATGCCCGACGAAGCGGCCGAGATCGGCGACATGCTCGACCACTTCGAGCGTCAGCACGATGTCGGCGCGCTCGCCTTCCGCGACGAGGTCCTCCGGCAGCGCGTGACGATAGGCGACGAGTGCGCTCTGCCGGCGCGCATGATCGGCCGCCACGAGCACGTTGCGCTCCGACGCGTCGATGCCGAGCGTGTCCGCGCCGAGCCGCGACAAGGGCTCGGTGACGATGCCGGCCCCGCAGCCGACGTCGATGATTTCCAGGCCAGCCAGCGGCAGGTTGGCCGCGGCATCGCGGCCGACCAGCGCCGGCAGGCGATCGCAGAGATAGCTCACGCGCGCGGCGTTGAAGGCGTGCACCAGCTTGAACGCGCCGTCCGGCTTCCACCATTCCTGGGCCAGGCGAGAGAACCGCGCGATCTCCGCCGGATCGACGGTCGAGGGACCTTCGGCGGTCGCAGCGAAGGCGGGCTTCACGGCATCCTTGTAGAGCATCGTCGTCGTCCTTTCTCCACTGTCGTCCTCATTGCGCGAGACGCAGCAGCACGCCGCCGCTCAGCACGATATGGACCAAGGTGAGCACGACCGAGGCGCCGTGAAGGCGGGCAAAGCGGCGCTGTTCGCCATGATCTGTGGCGCGGTTGATCGCGGGCATCAGGATCTGCCGCGCCAGCACGGCGGTGAGCGCGACCGCGACCAGGGCGCCGCCCGCGAGCTCGTCTCCGGCGAAAGCGGTCAGTCCGGCGGCGGCGGCCGTCACGATGACGAACAGATAGAAATGCGGAAAGGCGCGGCGGATCACCGCGCGGGTCGTGTCGGCGGGCAGCGCGCTGAACAGGAACGGCGCGAAGCCGAACGCGAACAGGGTCATGCCGCCGAACAGCAGCGCGGTGACGAGCAATGCGGCGGCGTGCATCATGGCGTGGGCTCTCCGCCCGCCGGCCAGCGCGGCAGGATGTAAGGAACGCGCGCGCGATAGGCCCGGAAGCGGGCGCCGTAGATCTGCGCGAAACGCCGTTCCTTCAGCCGCGGCGCGAGCAGGCAATAGGCCGTCAGCATCAGCGCGACCGCGAGCTGGTCAGGCGTCCACACCGGCACCGTCCACAGCGACAGCGCAAAGGCCAGATAGATCGGCTGGCGGATGATCGCGAACAGGCCGCGCTCGGGCATGTCGGGAAAGCGCGGCGGCCGGTCGGCCGCCAGCGACAGCCAGCCGAGCGCGCCGGATTGCACCTCGACGCCGGCATCCCAGCTCGCCTTGATCAGCAGCAGCCAGCTGGTCGCGTAAGCGAGGCACAGCGCCACGAAGGCGCCGCCTTGGGCGCGCCACCAGACGATGCCGCTCGGCGTCCACAGCGCAAACAGGCACAGCAGCTGCAGCGCGGCGATGACGGCATAATGCGTGGTGGCGAGCGTCGCGCCATGCTGTCCCAGGCGCGCCAGCCAGCGGCGGCCCGGTCCGAGCAGCAGCGAATGGACGAGCGGAAATTGCAGCAGCAGCGCGGTGTTTGCGACAATCGCCCACGGCCACGGCACGCGGCCGAAGCTCTCGCTCATGCCGAAGAACATCGCGCCGATCATCGCCAGCACGGCCAGCGCAAACAGCGCGTGGCAGACGAGGCCGGTCAGGACGGCCGTCGCAATCCGGCCTGCGCCCGGTGGCGCGGCCCGTGCGGATCGCAGCAGCGCCGTGAGGCGGGTCAAGTGGGAGAGATCGGCCGGGTTGCTCACATCTTGGCTACGCGGCGCGTCGGGCGTCGGATTTCAGCTGGCCATCACGGATGCGTGAGGGCGGGGCCGTCATGCCTCGGCGCGGCCGCTCGTCGGTTTCGGAGCGGACATCTAGACCTTCATGTCGACGACGATGCGGCTCATCTCGTCGCTCGCCTTCAGCACGCGCGCATTGGCGGCGAAGCTGTATTTGGCGACCAGCTGGCTGATCATCTCCTGGGCGAGATCGACATTGGGTGCGGCGACGAGACCGTCCTTGTTGGCGAACGGCGCCGATGGCTCGTAGCTCGCCGATGTGCCCTGGCTCGCTTTGGTGATGGTGGTCTGGGTGCCGCCGCCGGCGACGTCGCTCTGCACCAGCTCGAGCGGGTCATAGGCCTTCGGCGCGCCCGCCGGCAGCTTGCCATTCGCATCCGGCAGCGCGCCCGTGCTCCTGGCATTGGCGACGTTGGAGGCCGACACTTCGAGCCGGCGCGTGGCCGCGTTCATGCCGGAGACTGCGTTGGAAGCGATCGGGCTCATGATGCTTGCTGCTGATGATGCCTCCTCACCTAAGCCCGGGGCCCCTCAAGCAAGCGTCAAGCCAGACGGTCAGACTCGATCGAGTTCCGAAAGGTCTTGTTCACCATCCACCGCTCTCAGGGCGAGCGATGCGGGGAGAGTTGCAGCAGCCGCAGCGCGCCGGGAACGTCGTTCGGGGACGAGACGAGCGCATAGTCTCCGCGTGCGGCGCCGACGCCGCCGGTGACGACGACGGCCCGCTTCGGACACAGGCCGAAGCAGCTCGTCATCACCACGCGCGGCGGCTTGCCGCCGGCCGAGGCGGCGTGTCCGGCCGCGCGCTTGATGGCCGTCTTGATGCCCTTCGCATCGTCGCTGCGCTTGAGGCATTTGCGGCAGACGAACACGGGGGCGGGGCGGCGGGGTTTGACGAGAGCGGGGGAAGCCATGGCTCTGCAGCTAGGGCGTCGCATGCGCGCCGGCATCCCTCATGAATGCGCGGCCGGTGTGCGGCTGGCGGGGTTCCGCGCCGACCACGTCAGCGCGGGCTGAGCCGGGCCAGCGCCCAGCGCACCGACAGGCCGATGCCGACCGCCGGTAGCACGATGGCGGCGCCGGCGAGCGCGGCGAACAGCAATTCGAGCGGCCAGAGATTGTGCGAGGTCGGGTCGGTCGCCGTGTCCTTGGCGATGGAGACGCCGACGATGATCGGGACGGCGAGCAGCATCGCCTGGACGATGCGCCGGACCGGCGCCATGTCGATCAGGACCAGGACGAGCGACAGAAACGCGAGCAGCAGCGCGCCGGGCAGGACGGCGAACTGTCCCCTGTTGAGCTCGGCAGAGGACAGCCGCCAATAGGGAAGGCCGGCCGCCAGCACGACACCGGCAAGCGCAAGGAGCAACCCGAGAACGTCGCGGATCTTCATGGCGAGAAGCCTGGCAGCCGGACGTTAAGGAGCCCTCACCCAGCGTAACCCTCGAGCTATTGCTCACCGACGGGGCATATGATCTGGTCTGGCGGTGATCGTCGGCGTCGTCTGGGGATGGCCTGAGCGGCCGGTTCCGGACGGCGTGACGGCCATGTCATAGTGACGGACGATCCAGGTCACGCGCGTTCAGGCGTGTGACGGATGGAAAAAAGGAGACGGTGCGGGGTCATGGCGGCGAGCGACAGCGACAAATCCCGGCTCGACGATGCCGCCCGCGCCGGCTGGCTGTATTTCATTGCCGGCCATACCCAGGACGAGATCGCGCGGATGCTGCAGGTGTCGCGCGCCTCGGCGCAGCGGCTGGTGTCGCTGTGCCTCGCCGAGCGGCTGATCACCTTCCGGCTCGAGCATCCCATCGCCTCCTGCATGGCGCTCGCGGGCCGCCTCAAAGATCGCTTCGCGCTGGTGCATTGCGAGGTGGTGCCGACCGATCCGGCCGCGCCATCGGGCGCCGCCGGCATCGCCGAGCGCTGCGCCAATCTGCTGGAAACCACGTTGCGGACCGAGACGCCGGTGATCATCGCGCTCGGCACCGGCCGCGCGGTGCGTGCCGCCGTCGAGCGGGTCACGCCGATCGACCGGCCGGAGCACCAGATCGTGTCGCTGGTCGGCAATATCCTCGCCGACGGCTCGGCCAGCTTCTTCGATACCGTCGGCCGGCTCGCCGACCGCACCGGCGCGCGGCATTATCCGATGCCGCTGCCGTTCCTGATGGGGTCGGAAGAGGAGCGTGACCGCATGGTCCGGCTCGATGCCATCGGCAAGGTCAAGGCGGTCGCGGATCAGGCCGACCTCAAGCTGGTCGGGATCGGCCAGATGGACCAGAAGGCGCAGATGCATGTCGACGGCTTCGTCACCCGCGACGAGCTCACCGAGATGATGCGGCTCGGCGCGATCGGCGAGATCACCGGCTGGGCCTATGATGCCAAGGGCAAGCTGATCGATGGCGGGACCAACCGACGGCTCACCAGCATTCCGCCGGAGGTCCCCGCGCGCGCGATGACGATCGCGGCGGCGGTCGGGCCGGGCAAGATTCCGGCGATCCGGGCAGCGCTGGTCGGGCGGCTGATCAACGGCCTGATCACGGACGAGGCCACGGCCCGCGCCATCCTGGATGAATGAGACCGGCCCCGGGAGCTGACGCGCCGGCGATCCGATGGCCGGATCGCCGCGCCGATCACGCTGTTTTTCAATTCCTGATCATCGATCTGCTGCAGCGCGCAACCTGTGGGCGCCGGGCCATGCTTGACAAAGTCTGACCAGTGTTGTGAACATCAGCTCAGCCCGTGAGCATATGTTCAAAAGACACGGGAAGGGAGGACACCGTGAAGACCATCTTCACCCGGACGCGCACGCTCGCCGCCCTGATGGGCGCCGCCACGCTGCTGACCACCGCGCCCGCATGGGCCGAGACGACCCTGACCATCGCCACCGTCAACAATGGCGACATGATCCGGATGCAGGGCCTGACCGGCGAGTTCACCAAGGCCAATCCCGACATCCAGGTGAAATGGGTGACCTTGGAAGAGAACGTGCTGCGTCAGCGCGTCACCACCGACATCGCCACTAAGGGTGGCCAGTTCGACATCCTCACCATCGGCACCTATGAGGTGCCGATCTGGGCCAAGAAGAACTGGCTGGTGCCGCTCGACAAGCTCGGCGCCGATTATGACGCCAACGACATCCTGCCGAAGATCAAGGACGCGGTGTCCGTCGACGGCAAGCTCTACGCCGCGCCATTCTATGGCGAGAGCTCGATGGTGATGTACCGGACCGATCTGTTCGACAAGGCCGGGCTGAAGATGCCGGAGAGCCCGACCTGGGACTTCGTCATCGACGCCGCCAAGAAGCTGACCGACAAGCCGGGCGGCGTGTTCGGCATCTGCCTGCGCGGCAAGGCCGGCTGGGGCGAGAACATGGCGTTCCTGACCGCGATGTCGAATTCGTTCGGCGCGCGCTGGTTCGACGAGAAATGGCAGCCGCAGTTCAACACCCCGGAATGGAAGAAGACGCTGACCACCTATGTCGATCTGATGAAGGACGCAGGACCTCCCGGCGCCAGCTCCAACGGCTTCAACGAGAACCTCGCGCTGTTTAACTCCGGCAAATGCGCGATGTGGATCGACGCCACCGTGGCGGCGTCGTTCGTGACCAATCCCAAGGAATCCAAGGTCGCCGACAAGGTCGGCTTCGCGCTGGCGCCGAACACTGGCCTCGGCAAGAACGCCAACTGGCTGTGGGCCTGGAATCTCGCGATTCCCGCCGGCTCGAAGAAGACGGACGCCGCCGAGAAGTTCATCGCCTGGGCGACGAGCAAGGACTACACCAAGCTGGTGGCGTCGAAGGACGGCTGGGCCAACGTGCCGCCGGGCACCCGGACCTCGCTCTACAAGAACGAGGACTATCTCAAAGTCGCCCCGTTCGCGAAGATCACCCTGGCCTCGATCGATGCGGCCGATCCGAGCCATCCGACGGTGAAGCCGGTGCCTTATGTCGGCGTGCAATACGCCGCCATCCCTGAATTCCAGGGCATCGGCACCGCGGTCGGCCAGCAGTTCTCCGCGGCGCTCGCCGGCTCGATGACGGTCGATGCGGCGCTCGCAGCGGCGCAGTCCTCCACTGAACGCGAGATGAAGCGCGCCGGCTACATCAAGTAGGCGCGTCACGGCATCAGCTCGACCTGAAACTCCTCCCGAGCTGATCACTGGCGGCCATCCCTCCCCACAGGGATGGCCGCATTTTCTCTCCGATGGGGTCGGCATACGAGCTGCGTAGGGTGGGCAAAGCGCAGAGTGCACACCGCCGAGCGCCAGCCGCGACGCCGGTGCTTGTGAATTCGTCCTCTCCCCTTGCGGGAGAGGGCATGTAGGAACTCGCAACAGGCTCGGTTGGGTGAGGGGTATGTCTCCAGCAGCATCGCTCGCGGATAGATACCCCTCACCCGACTGCGTACGCGGAAGGGCCGGTGATGCCCTCTCCCGCAAGGGGAGAGGGCACATTCACGGGCACCTCGCCCGAGCGTCGCGATGAGAGTCTATTTGTTGGACCCCCAAGCGATCACCGGGTCATTGCGAGGAGCGAAGCGACGAAGCAATTCAGAGCCCCTCCCACGACTCTGGATTGCTTCCGCCTTCGCTCTTCGAGCTACGGCGGACAAGTCGCTTCGCTCGCAATGACGATGCAGCTGACTGTGTGAACGAGGACCGTGACCATGGCCACCAGACAGACTCAACTGCTCGCCCGGGCGCTGCTGTCGCCGGCGGTCATCCTGCTGTTCATCTGGATGATCGTGCCGCTGGCGCTGACCGTCTACTTCTCGACCCTGCATTACAGCCTGCTCGATCCCGGCTCCGAGAGCTTCGTCGGCTTCGAGAATTTCGAGTATTTCCTCACCGATCCCGCCTTTCTCGCCTCGCTGCAGAACACGCTGGTCCTGGTCGGCTCGGTCCTGCTGCTCACGATCGGCCTCGGCATCCCCCTGGCGCTCCTGCTCGACCAGCCGGTGATCGGCCGCAACATCATCCGCCTGATGGTGATCGCGCCGTTCTTTGTGATGCCGACGGTCAGCGCGTTGGTGTGGAAGAACCTCCTGATGCACCCGGTGTCCGGCCTGTTCGCGTGGATCGCGACCTCGCTCGGGATGACGCCGATCGACTGGTTCACCGATGCGCCGCTGCTTGCGGTGATCTTCATCGTCGCGTGGCAATGGCTGCCGTTTGCGACGCTGATCCTGCTCACCGCGCTGCAGTCGCTCGACGAGGAGCAGAAGGAGGCTGCCGAGATGGACGGCGCCGGTCCGCTGTCGCGCTTCATCTATCTGACCGTGCCGCATCTGGCACGGCCGATCACGGTGGTGATCCTGATCGAGACCATTTTCCTGCTCACCGTGTTTGCCGAGATCTTCGTCACCACCGGCGGCGGACCTGGGCTGCAGACCACCAACATCGCCTTCCTGGTCTATTCGCAGGCGCTGATCCAGTTCGATGTCGGCACTGCCTCGGCGGGCGGCCTCGTCGCGGTCGTCATCGCCAATATCGTCGCCTTCTTCCTGGTCCGCATCGTCGGCCGTAACCTCGAGGCGTAACAGCATGGCGCGCAAGGTCACCGGACGTCATGTCGCGATCTCCACGCTGGCTGCATGGCTCGCCGGCTTCGTCATCTTCTTCCCGATCCTGTGGATGGTGCTGGCAAGCTTCAAGACCGAGCTGGAGGCGTTCGCGACGCCGCCCTCGTTCCTGTTCTTTCATTGGACCACCGAGAACTACGCCACCGTGCAGGAGCGCAGCAATTATCTGCATCACGCGCTGAACTCGCTGATCGTCGCCGGCGGCTCGACGCTCATTGCCATGCTGATCGCCATTCCCGCGGCGTGGTCGATGGCGTTCTCGCCGACCAAGCGCACCAAGGACATCCTGCTCTGGATGCTCTCGACCAAGATGATGCCGCCGGTCGGCGTGCTCGTGCCGATCTACCTCATCTACAAGAACATGGGGCTGCTCGATACGCGGACCGGCCTGGTCTTCATCCTCTGCCTCGGCAATCTGCCGATCGTGATCTGGATGCTGTTCACTTACTTCAAGGAGATCCCGAAGGACATCCTGGAAGCGGCGCGGATGGATGGCGCGACGATCGGACGCGAGCTGATCTACGTGCTGACGCCCATGGCGATCCCCGGTCTGGCCTCGACCTTGCTGCTCAATCTCATCCTGGCCTGGAACGAGGCGTTCTGGACCTTGAACCTGTCGACCCTGAATGCGGCGCCGCTGACGACCTTCATCGCCTCCTATTCGAGTCCGGAGGGCCTGTTCTGGGCGCGGCTGTCGGCGGCCTCCACGCTCGCGATCGCGCCGATCCTGATCATCGGCTGGTTCAGCCAGAAGCAGCTCGTGCGCGGGCTGACCTTCGGCGCAGTGAAGTAACGAAAGGGCTGGGTTCACATGGGACGGATCACGCTGGAAGGTGTGCAGAAATCGTTCGGGCCGGTCCACATCATCAAGGGCGCCGACCTCGACATTCCCGACGGCGCCTTCGTGGTGTTTGTCGGCCCCTCCGGTTGCGGCAAGACCACGCTGTTGCGGCTGATCGCCGGGCTCGAGGACGTTTCGGGCGGCCGCATCCTGATCGACGGCCATAATGTCGTCGACGTGCCGCCGGCCAAGCGCGGCCTGTCGATGGTGTTCCAGTCCTATGCGCTGTATCCGCATATGAGCGTCCGCGGCAACATCGCCTTCGGCCTGAAGATGGCCGGGCTGCCGAAGGCCGAGATCAACCAGAAGGTCGAGGCGGCCGCCGCGACCCTGAACCTCACGCCCTATCTCGACCGCAAGCCGCGCGAACTCTCCGGCGGCCAGCGCCAGCGTGTCGCGATCGGCCGCGCCATTGTGCGCGAACCGAAGGCGTTCCTGTTCGACGAGCCGTTGTCCAATCTCGACGCCGCGCTGCGTGTGCAGATGCGGCTCGAAGTGACGCGGCTGCAGAAGCAACTCGGCACCACGGCGATCTATGTGACTCACGACCAGGTCGAGGCCATGACCATGGCCGACAGGATCGTGGTGCTGAACGCCGGCCGGATTGAGCAATATGGTTCGCCGATCGAGCTCTATCAGAAGCCCGCCAATTTGTTTGTGGCCGGCTTCATCGGCTCGCCGAAGATGAACTTCATCACCGGCCCCGAGGCTGCGCAGCGCGGCGCCACGACGATCGGGGTGCGGCCCGAGCACATCGCCGTCGTCGATGACGGCGGCGAGGGCTGGCCCGGCAAGGTGCTGATTGCCGAGCATCTCGGCAGCGACACCTTTCTCTATGTCGATGCCGGTGCGCTGGGCACGCTGACCGTGCGCTGCGTCGGCGAGAAGCGGCTCGGCGCAGGCGACGCCGTGACGCTGCGGCCCGAGCCGGGCCGGATCTACCGCTTCGACAACAATGGACTTGCGATCTTCGCATGAGAGGTGACGTCCCCTCCGGACGTCAGTGACAACAACGGACGACGACCATGTATCTCGAAAAATTCAAACTCGACGGCAAGACCGCGTTGATCACCGGCGGCGCGCAGGGCATTGGGCTGGCCTGCGTCGAGGCGCTGGCCGAAGCGGGCGCGCATGTGGTGATCGCCGATCGCGATGCGAAAGCCGCGGCGGATGCGCAGGCGGCGATGAAGGCCAGGGGTTTCGACACCGCGACGGCGCTGATGGACGTGACCAATTCTGCCCAGGTGACGCAGATCGCCGACGATCTGGCCGCGCGCCACGGCAAGGTCGATATCCTCGTCAACAATGCTGGCATCGCGCGCAGCGAGACGCCGGCCGAGACCGTCACCGACGAGCATTGGCTGAACGTGCTCGATGTCAATCTCAATGGCACGTTCTGGTGCTGCCGCGCCTTCGGCAAGCACATGCTGGCGGCCAAGAGCGGCACGATCGTCAATATCGGCTCGATGTCCGGCTTCATCGTCAACAAGCCGCAGGAGCAATGCTTCTACAACGCATCGAAGGCCGCGGTGCACCATCTGACCAAGTCGCTGGCGGCCGAATGGGGCGCCCGCGGCATCCGCGTCAATGCGGTCGCACCGACCTATATCGAGACGCCCCTGAATGCCTTCGTGAAGAACAATCCACGCATGTATGATGCCTGGATTGGTGGGACCCCGATGGGCCGCATGGGCCAGGTCGAGGAGATCGCCTCGGTCGTGCTGTTCCTGGTTTCAGAAGCTGCAAGTTTGATGACCGGCAGCGTCGTCGTTGTCGATGGCGGCTATACTTGCTGGTAAACTCCCGTCAACGACAGACGGGAGTGAAACATGCGTCAGGCCTTTATCGGTGTCGATGTCGGCACAACCAGCACGCGCGCCGGCATCTTCGACCAAGCCGGCCGCCTCCTTGCCGCGGCGCGGCATCCGATCAGGACCTGGCATGAGGCCGGCGATGTCGTCGAGCAATCGTCCGACGACATCTGGCGCGCGTGCTGTGCGTCGGTCAAAGCGGCGCTGGCAGAAGCAGCGATCGCGCCGGAGCTGATCAAGGGCATCGGCTTCGACGCGACCTGCTCGCTGGTCGTGCTGGACCGCCAAGGCGCGCCGGTCACGGTCAGCAGTTCCGGCGACCCCACCCGCAACGTCATCGTCTGGATGGATCATCGCGCGCTGTCAGAGGCGCGCGACATCAATGCGACCAAGGACGAGGTCCTGCGCTATGTCGGCGGTTCGATCTCGCCGGAAATGGAGATGCCGAAGCTGCTCTGGCTGAAGCGGCATCTGCGGACGAGCTTCGACGGCGCCGGGCATTTCTTCGATCTCGCTGACTTTCTTACCTGGCGTGCGACGGGCGCCGTGGCGCGCTCGATGTGCACCGTCACCTGCAAGTGGAATTATCTTGCGCATGAGGCGCGCTGGAGCGCGGATTATTTCCACCGCATCGGGCTCGATGAGTTCGTCAAGGAGGACTACGCCCGGATCGGCACCGAGATCGTTGCGCCGGGGACGGCGCTCGGTCACGGCCTGTCGCGGGACGCAGCAGCCGAGCTCGGCTTGGTGGCCGGCACGCCGGTCGGCGCGGCGCTGATCGACGCTCATGCCGGTGGGATCGGCGCCATCGGCGGCCGCGCGTCGGATGGCGGCGAGGTCGATGTCTGCGATCGCCTGGCCTACATCATGGGGACCTCGGCCTGCATCATGGCGACGACGCGGGCACCGTCCTTCGTGCCGGGGGTGTGGGGACCTTATTATCAGGGCATGGTGCCGGGGTTCTGGCTGAACGAGGGCGGCCAGTCTGCGGCGGGGGCGGCTGTCGACCATCTCCTGCGCTCACACCCCGCGGCTGCCGACGCGACCGCCGCCGCGCGTGCCGAGGGGCTCGACGTGATCAGTTTCCTGGAGAAGCGCATCCTGGCGCGCACGCCCCAGGTCGGCGCTGCGGCGCTACTGGCCCGCGACATTCACATCCTTCCGGAATTCCTCGGCAACCGCTCTCCCTATGCCGATCCGGCCTCGCGCGCGGTCATCGCCGGTCTTGATCTCGACGCCGATATCGGCGCGATGGAGCGGCTGTTCGTGGCCGGGCTCTGCGGCCTTGCCTATGGGCTCGCCGACGTGATGGATGCCTTTGCGGCCAATGGCGTCACCAGCCGGATTCTGGTGATGGCCGGCGGCGCCTCCCGCAGCCCGCTGGTGCGCCAGATCATGGCCGACACGACCGGGTTGACGGTGGCGCTGCCGGGCACCCAGGAGCCGGTGCTGCTCGGCGCGGCCATGCTCGGCGCGGTTGCCAGCGGCACCTTCCGGTCCATCGGTGAGACGATGGCGTCGATGTCCTCGCTCGGCCGCCTCAGCGATCCGACCGATCCGGACATTGCGGCCTTTCATCGCCGCAAGCGCCGTGTCCATGACCTGTTGCGGACACTTGATCGCGACAGCCGTTCCGTGATGCATGGGGTCGGTTTGGAGGCACGCTGATGATCCTGAGCTGCGGTGACGCGCTGATCGATTTCGTTCCGGCCCGGTTGGCCGATGGGCGTGATGGCCTGAGGCCGGTGGTCGGCGGGTCCTGCCTGAACGTCCCTGTCGGCCTGGCGCGGCTCGGCGCGCCGGCCGGCTTCGTCGGCGGCATCTCGACCGACCTGTTCGGCAGCATGATCGCCGCGCATGCGCAAGCCTCGGGCGTCGATCTCAGCCATGCCACCCGCAGTGCCGATCAGACGACGCTGGCCTTCGTGCGGCACGTCGGTGGCGAAGCGCAATACGCCTTCTATGATGCGGAGACGGCTGCCCGGAAATGGACCTACCGTCACGGTAGCATTCCGTTTACCAGCATTGACGCCATCCATGTCGGGTCGACCACGCTGATTCATGATCTGGGCGCCGCGGAGACCCGGGCCTTGATCGCCGCGACGCAAGGCGGGGTCACGATCTCCTTCGATCCCAATTGCCGCCCGAACCTGGTGCAGGACAAGGCGGCCTATCGCGTGCAGATGGACGGCTTTGCGGCGTCGGCCGACCTCATCAAGATGTCGGATGTCGATTTCGACTATCTGCATGGCCATGACGATTATGCGGCGCGCGCCGAAGCGCTGCTGGCGCGCGGCGCCAAGCTCGTGGTGGTGACCCGCGGGCCGAAAGGCGCGCTCGGCTGGCATGCCGGCGCCGGTGCGGCCGAGGTCGCGGCGCCCGCTGTCGAGGTCGTCGACACGATCGGCGCCGGCGACAGCTTTCAGGCCGGGCTCCTGTTCGCGCTGCATCGGCTCGGCCGGCTTGGCAAGGCGGCGCTCGCGGAGCTGACCGCCACCGAGCTGCGCAAGGTGCTGGCCTTTGCCGCGGCCTGCGCGGCCGTGACCTGCACACGCGAAGGCGCCGATCCGCCACGATGGGCCGACATGACCGCGACATGGAATGACCTGGGCTGAGAATGACCTGGGTTGAAGCAACCCATTGCACTCGTCATTGGGAACTGGTTGGCTGTTCCCCCGTCATATGAGAGGACCGGTCGCGGCGCGAGGAGCCGAGGCCGCCGCCGAAGCCATGACGCGACAAAGAGTTGCAGGGAGGAGAACGATGGCACCCGCCGCCAGGACCGAGCCGCTGTCCCGTCACGCGCTGGCGTTTGTTTTGGCCGGAGGGCGTGGCAGCCGTTTGCTTGAGCTGACTGACCGGCGCGCCAAGCCCGCCGTCTATTTCGGCGGCAAGTCGCGCATCATCGATTTCGCACTGTCCAACGCCGTCAACTCCGGCATCCGCCGCATCGCAGTCGCCACGCAATACAAGGCGCACAGCCTGATCCGACACCTGCAGATGGGCTGGAACTTCTTCCGCCCCGAGCGCAACGAGAGCTTCGACATCCTGCCCGCGAGCCAGCGCGTCTCCGAGACGATGTGGTACGTCGGAACGGCCGATGCCGTGTACCAGAACATCGACATCCTCGAGACCTACAACACGAAATATATCGTCGTGCTGGCCGGCGACCACATCTACAAGATGGACTACGAGCTGATGCTGCAGCAGCATGTCGACCAGCGCGCCGATGTCACCGTCGGCTGCCTGGAGATGCCGCGCGAGGAATCCTCGGGCTTCGGCGTCATGCACATCAATGAGGACGACACGATCCGCGACTTCATCGAGAAGCCGGCCGATCCGCCGCCGATGCCGGGCAAGCCGGACAAGTCGCTCGCCAGCATGGGCATCTATGTGTTCGACGCCAAATTCCTGTTCGAGGAGCTGAAGCGCGACGCCGGCGATCCAAACTCCAATCACGATTTCGGCCGCGACATCATTCCCTACATCGTCAAGAACGGCCGCGCCGTCGCCCACCAGTTCTCGCGCTCCTGTGTCCGTGCCGGTCACGATCAGACCAGCTACTGGCGGGACGTCGGCACGGTGGATGCCTATTGGGCCGCCAATCTCGACCTGACGGATGTGGTGCCCGAGCTCGATCTCTACGACCGCTCCTGGCCGCTCTGGACCTATTCCGAGATCACGCCGCCAGCCAAGTTCGTCCATGACACCGACGGCCGCCGCGGCGAGGCGACCTGCTCGCTGGTCTCAGGGGGCTGCATCGTCTCTGGCGCCCAGGTACAACGCTCGCTGCTGTTCACGGGCTCGCATCTGCATTCCTACGCCAAGGTCCACAATGCGGTGCTGCTGCCTTATGTCAACGTCGCCCGCCATGCGCGCCTGACGAATGTCGTGGTCGATCGCGGCGTGCAGATTCCGGAAGGCCTGGTCGTCGGCGAGGATCCGGAATTCGATGCCAAACGATTCAGGACGACGGAGAACGGGGTCACATTGATCACCCAGCCGATGATCGACGGGCTCAATTCATGACGCCGTTGCGCATTCTGTCGGTCGCGTCCGAGGTTTATCCCATCGTCAAGACCGGCGGCCTCGCCGACGTCGTCGGCGCCCTGCCGTGGGCGCTGATGGCCGAGGATGTCGAGGTCCGCACCCTGATCCCCGGTTATCCCGCCGTGATGCTGGCGCTAGAGCAGGTCAGCGAGATCAGCTCGCTGCCGAACTTCTTCGGCGGCAATGCAAGGCTGCTCGGCGGCAGCCATGGCGCGCTCGATCTGTTCGTGCTGGACGCGCCGCATCTGTATGACAGGCCCGGCAATCCGTATCTGGGTCCCGAGGGCAAGGATTGGCCCGACAACGCCTTCCGCTTTGCGGCGCTGGCGCGTGCGGCCTCTTATATCGGGCTCGGCGCGGTGCCGGCCTTCGTGCCCGATATCGTTCACGGCCATGACTGGCAGGCGGGCCTGGTGCCGGCCTATCTGCTCTACAGCCATCGGCCGCATCCCGGCACGGTGATGACCGTGCACAATCTGGCGTTCCAGGGCCGCTTTCCGCGTCACTTCCTGCCGCCGCTCGGGCTGCCGCCGGAATCCTTTTCGATCTATGGCCTCGAATATTATGGCGACATCAGCTTCCTCAAAGCGGGGCTGCAATTCGCCGACAAGATCACCACGGTGTCGCCGACCTATGCCCGGGAGATCCAGAGCGACGAGCAGGGGATGGGCCTGGGCGGCCTGCTGCGCCAGCGCGCCTCCGATCTCGTCGGCATCCTGAATGGCATCGACACCGCGGTGTGGGATCCCGGCAGCGATCCGGCGATCGCATCGCATTTTGGCATCGAGCGGCTCGAGGCCCGCGCGCCCAACAAGGCCGCGCTGCAGACGCGGATGGGCCTGCAGGTGTCGCCTGAGACCTTCCTGCTCGGCGTCGTCAGCCGCCTGACCTCGCAAAAAGGGCTCGATTTGCTGCTGTCCTGCCTGCCGACCCTGGTCGGCAGCGGCATCCAGCTGGCGCTGCTCGGGGACGGCGAGGCCGAACTGCGGGACGCGTTTCACGCCGCGGCCCAGCGCTATCCTGGCCAGATCGGGGTTGTCATCGGCTACGACGAGGGGCTTGCACATCTCATCCAGGCCGGCTGCGATGCGCTGGTCGTGCCGTCGCGGTTCGAGCCCTGCGGCCTGACGCAGCTCTGCGCCTTGCGCTACGGCGCGCTGCCGATCGTCACCGCGGTGGGCGGGCTTGCCGACACCGTGATCGACGAGACCGAAGCCGGCGTCGCCGCCACCGGCTTCAAATGTGCCTCGGTCACCGCGGAGGCGCTCGATCAGACGCTGCGGCGGGCCGCAGCCGCGTTCTACGCCGCGCGGAGCAACGCCTCGAACTGGACCCGCATGCAGCTCAACGCGATGCTGACCGACGTCTCCTGGCGTCATCGCGCTGGCCGCTACGCCGAGCTCTACCGGCAGATCGTCGCGCAGCGGCGCCCGGCCGGGTGAGCGTGGACAGCCTGATCAGCCGACCTATGCCTCGATGAGAACCTTCAGAGCATGGGTCCTGGCCGCGGCGCCGAAGGTCTCATAGGCATCGAGGATCTGGTCCAGTCTGAAGCGATGGGTGATCAGCAGCTTCGGCTCGAGTTTCTTCGACTGTACCGTCTTGAGCAGCATCGGCGTCGTCACGGTGTCGACCAGCCGCGTCGTGATCGCGATGTTGCGATCCCACAGTTTCTCCAGATGCAGGTCGGCCTTGACGCCGTGCACGCCGACATTGGCGATGGTGCCGCCAGGGGCGATGATGTCTTCGCAGGTCACAAAGGTCGCGGGGACGCCGACCGCCTCGATCGCCGTGTCGACGCCGCGGCCATGTGTCAGCGCCATCACCTTCTCGACCGCCTTGCCGTCGGCATTGTTGATGGTGCTGGTGGCGCCGAAGCGGGCGGCGACCTCGAGCCGGTTGTCATCGAGATCGATCATGATGATCTCCGCCGGCGAATAGAACTGCGCGGTCAGCAGCGCCGCCAGGCCGATCGGACCGGCGCCGACGATCGCGACCGTCGAGCCCGGCTCGACCTTGCCGTTGAGGACACCGCATTCGAACCCGGTCGGCAGGATGTCACTCAGCATCACCAGCGCCTCCTCCTCGGTGCCCGGGGGCACGTGGTAAAGGCTGGTGTCGGCGTGCGGCGTGCGCACATATTCCGCCTGCGTGCCATCGATCTTGTTGCCGAGGATCCAGCCGCCATGGCGGCAATGCGAATACATGCCGCGGCGGCAATAGTCGCAGGTTCCGCAGGCCGAGATGCAGGAGATGATGACGTGGTCGCCGGGCTTGAAGGCGCGCACCGCGCTGCCCACCGCCTCGACCACGCCGACGCCCTCGTGACCGAGGATGCGGCCCGGCGTGCAGGTCGGCACGTCGCCCTTGAGGATGTGCAGGTCGGTGCCGCAGATCGTGGTCTTCAGGATTTTGACCACGGCATCGCCGGGTTCGAGGATCGTCGGCTTCGGCCGCTCATCGACGGATTTCTGGCCGGGACCATGATAGACCAGGGCCTTCATGATGTTCCTCCGCAAGTTGTTGGCGAAGCATCACGCGAACGAGGTTGCCGTCGATTGAGGCGTATCAAGCCAGGGCGCCTTTCCTATCACTATCCTGTGTTGCAGGGGGCGCGGAGGCCGACGGTGCCGCGCAGCGTCCTATTGCAGCCCAGCCCGGCGCCGATCACATGCCGATCCGGCTGGACGCATCGGCACGGCTCACGGATAGTCCTGCGGTTCCCTGCGAGACTGTGACCTCATGACCGACCTGCCGACAACTTCTCCCGCCTTCGATCTCATCATCCGCGGCGGCACCGTGATCGACGGCACGCGGGCGCCGCGCTTTCAGGCGGATGTCGGCATCACGGATGGTCGCATCGCTGTCATCGGCCCGCTGGACAACAGGACGGCTGCGCGGGAGATCGACGCCACCGGCCGCATCGTCGCGCCGGGTTTCATCGATTCCCACACCCACGACGACAGCGCGGTGCTGGTCGATCCCGGCATGACCTGCAAGGTCTCGCAGGGCGTGACATCGGTGGTGACCGGCAATTGCGGTGTCAGCATCGCGCCGTTGAAACCCGGCTCGCCGCGGCCGATGCCGCTCGGCCTGCTGTCGCCCGGCGGCGGCCAGGTTGCCGAGTTCGCGTCGTTTGCAGGCTACGTCGCGGCGCTGCGCGCGGCACCCGCAGCGGTCAATGTCGCGCCGATGGTCGGCCATACCTCGCTGCGGGCGTCCGTCGTGAGCGATCTCGGCCGCGCCGCGACCGACAGCGAAATCGGCGCGATGCGCAGCCATGTTCAGGAGGCGCTCGACGCGGGGGCCATCGGCGTGTCGACCGGAACGTTCTATCCGCCGGCCGAGGCGGCGCCGACCGCGGAGATCATCGAGGTCTGCCGTCCCCTGACCGGCAGCGGCGGCGTCTATGCGACGCATATGCGCAACGAGGCTGATCAGGTGACGCAATCGCTGGAGGAAAGCTTCGCGATCGGCAAGGCGCTCGATGTCCAGGTCGTGATCTCGCACCACAAGGTGGTGGGGCCGGCCAATTTCGGCCGCACCAAGGAGACCTTGCCGCTGATCAGCAAGGCGATGAGCTGCCAATGCGTCGCGCTCGACTGCTATCCCTATAATGCCTCGTCGACGATGCTGCACACCGATCCGGCCAAGCTGCAGGTGAAGGTGGTCGTCGCGGCGTCCGGTCCGCATCCCGAGGTCGCCGGCCGCGATCTTGCTGAGATCGCTGCCGCCTGGGGCGTCGACCGGCTGGAGGCGGCCAAGCGGCTGCAACCCGCCTCTGCGATCTATTTCGCGATGGACGAGGCCGACGTGCGGACCATCCTGGCCTTCGAGCCGACCATGATCGGCTCCGACGGCCTGCCGTTCGGCGAGCGGCCGCATCCCAGGCTGTGGGGCACGTTCCCCCGCGTGCTCGGCTATTACTGTCGCGAGCTCGAGCTGTTCTCGCTGGAGACCGCGGTCTGGAAGATGAGCGGCCTGACCGCGCGCAATTTCGGCATCAAGGAGCGCGGCACGATCGCGGTCGGCAACCACGCCGACATCACGATCTTCGATGCATCCCGCGTGCGCGACGCCGCGACCTATGATGACCCCTGCGTGCCGGCCGCCGGCATCGAGGCCGTCATCGTCAATGGCGCGCTGACCTGGTGGCAGGGCACGCACCAGAACGCGCGCGCCGGGCAGGTGATCACGCGTGCTACGCGGCGATGATCAGGAGCGCGGCCGCGCCGTCGATGCGCGGATGATGAGCTCCGGCTGCAGCACGACATGCTCGTTGGCGGCGTCGGGACTGCGGATGCGCGCGAGCAGCAGCCGCGCTGCGGTCGCGCCCATCTCGCGCTGCGCGATCCGTACGGTGGTGAGCGGCGGCGAGACCAGGTCGACGAAGGGCATGTCGTTGTGGCCGACGACGGAGACATCCGCCGGGCAGGTGAGGCCGCTCGCGGCGAGCGCATCATAGACGCCGAGCGCCAGCAGATCGTTGGCGGCGACGATGGCGGTCGGCCTCGCCTTGCGGCCGAGAAGCCGTAGTCCCGCCTCGCGGCCGGCGGCGCGCGTATAGGCGGTGGCGGCCTCGATCGGGGCATCGCCGAGGGACAAGCCGGAATCTGCGATGCTGGCTTCGAAGCCTGCGCGTCGCCGCGCGCCGGTCGAGATCTCCTGCGGGCCCGCGACATGGCCGATCCGCCGATGGCCCAGCGCGACCAGATGATCGACCGCCAGCCGCATGCCGGCCGCATCGTCGCTGGCCGCCGACGGCAACTCCCCGGCCGCATCGACGCGATTGACCAGCACCACTGGCGTCGATGCTCCGACGGAGTGCGCCACGACGTCGTCGTGCAGCCTCACCGTCGCCAGGACCAGGCCGTCGACACCGCGCGCGATCAGGCTGTCGACGAGATCCTGCTGCGAGCCACCCGTGCCGACATCGACGACGATCGTTGCATATCCCTCCGCGTTGAGATGTTCCGCCAGGCCCGAGAGAACGGGGGGGAAGCCGGGATCCGCAATGTCCGGCGCCAGCACGCCGATCAGGCCGCTGCGGCCGGTGCGCAGGCCCTTGGCGGCCATGTTCAACCGGTAGCCGAGCGCGTTGGCCTCGGCCTGGATCCGCTCGGCGACGTCGGCAGCGACCAGATGCTTCATGGCCGGGCTCAGCGCCCGCGACACGGTCGAGGGATGCACGCCGCAGCGCGCTGCGATGTCCTTGATGGTGGGACGTGGCGCCGTCGCCCCGCGGCCCGTCAGTGATCGGCGGTCCCCGTGTCTCATTCCCGCTCCGTGGTGCCACACCCTTGGACAAATCCTGCCTATAATACCTTGACACATTTCTCGCGGATGCACTAATCTCTCGTGCAATCGATTGCAATCCTCGGGAAGGAGCGTCCACATGACAGGAAGCGCGCTGAAGCCGCATTTGGTCAGCCCGGAGCATCTCGATCCGCATTGGCGTTGGAACCGCGCCATCCCGGCGCATGGCCATGTCTCGGTGGATTTCGAACGCCGCGTCGATTTCGATCGTCTGCGGAACTATCGGCTGGCGCGGGCGCGCGCGGCGCTGAAGGCGTCCGGCTGCGGCGCGCTGCTGCTGTTCGACGTCAACAACATCCGCTACGTGTCCGGAACCAAGATCGGCGAATGGGAACGCGACAAGCTGTGCCGGTTCGCGTTGCTCGCCGGCGATGGCGAGCCGATCGTATGGGATTTCGGCTCGGCTGCCGTGCATCACCGGATGTTCTGCGACTGGCTGGCGCCGGAGAATTGCCGCGCCGGCATGCTCGGCATGCGCGGCACCGTGCCGCCCGCCGTCGGCCTGATGAAGGCGCATGCCGAGGAGGTGATGAGCCTGTTGCGATCAGCAGGGGTCGCCGACATGCCGGTCGGCGTCGACCTCGCCGAGACCGCGATGTTCTTCGAACTGCAGAAGGCCGGGATGAAGGTCGTCGACGGTCAGCAGGTGATGCTGGATGCGCGCGAGATCAAGAACATCGACGAGATCATGCTGCTCAACCAGGCCGCCGCGATGGTCGACGGCGTCTATCATTCGATCTACGAGAATTTGAAGCCCGGAGTGCGCGAGAACGACATCGTCGCGCTCGCCAACAAGCTGCTCTACGAGATGGGCTCCGATGACGTCGAGGCGATCAACGCCATTTCGGGCGAGCGCTGCAATCCGCATCCGCATAATTTCACCGACCGCATCCTGCGCCCTGGCGATCAGGCGTTCTTCGACATCCTGCAATCCTACCAGGGCTACCGCACCTGCTATTACCGCACCTTCAATGTCGGCCGCGCCACCCCGGCGCAGCATGACGCCTATAAGCGCTGCCGCGAATGGCTCGACCATGCGATCGCCTTGATCAAGCCCGGCGTCTCGACCGACACCGTCGCCAAGGTCTGGCCGGCGGCGGAGGAGTTCGGCTTCCCCTCGGAGATGGCGGCGTTCGGCCTGCAATTCGGCCATGGCCTCGGCCTCGCGCTGCATGAGCGCCCGATCATCTCGCGGCTGGTCTCGCTTGACAATCCGATGGAGATCAAGACGGGAATGGTGTTCGCGCTGGAGACCTACTGTCCCGCGACCGACGGGTTTTCGGCCGCACGGATCGAGGAAGAGGTCGTGGTGACGGATAGAGGCTGCCAGGTGATCACGCTGTTCCCCGCGGAAGAGCTGCCGATCGCCAACCGCTATTGAGCGAAGCAACGGGGAGACGACACATGGCTGCAACGCATTCGCTCGGCTGGATCGGCATGGGGCGCATGGGCTATCCGATGGCCGAACGTCTCTTGAAGGCTGACCTGAAGCTCTCGATCTGGAACCGGACCCGCGCCAAGGCCGAGCCGCTGGCGGCGAAGGGCGGCGTGATCGTCGACCGTCCGAGCGATCTTGCGACGTGCGACATCGTGTTCTCGATGGTGTCGACCGGCAAGGATCTCGAACAGGTCTATTTCGGCGACAACGGCCTCGTGGCGTCGAGCCTCGGACCGCGGCCCAGGATCCTGGTCGACTGCTCCTCGATCGGCATCGAGCAGTCGGAGGCGATCGCCGCCAGACTGAAGCGGCTCGACTGCGCGTTCGTTCGTGCGCCGGTGTCCGGCAACGGCAAATGCGTCAAGGCGGGGAAGCTGTCGTCGGTGGTCTCCGGGCCGGAATCGGCGTTCGAGATCATCGCGCCCTATCTCGCCAAGATCGCCGTCTCCGGCGTGTCCTATGTCGGCGAGGGCGAGCTCGCGCGCATCTGCAAGATCGCGCACAATGTGTTCCTCGGCGTCGTGATCCAGAATCTCGCCGAGATCACGATCCTGGCGCAGAAGGCCGGCGTGCCGCGCCATGCCTTTCTGGATTTCATGAATGCCAGCGTGATGGGATCGACCTTCACGAAATACAAGAGCAACGCGCTGGTCAATCTCGACTGGACCACGACCTTCACGCCGACGCTGCTGCGCAAGGATCTCGATCTCGGCCTGTCGGCGGCGCGCCAGCTCGATGTCGCGATGCCGGTCGCGGCCGCGACACGCGAAGCGCTGCAGGCCCATGTCGGCGCCGCCTCGCTGCAGGCTGATCCCGCCGGCTATCTGGACAAGGATTTTGCGGCGCTGCTTGAGACCGTGGCGCTCGCTGCCGGCGTGAAGCTGCAGCCCGAAAACGTGCCGATGCCGACGGGGCTGGAGACCGAGGGGTAGGCGGCTCAGGCCTCGGTGAGCGCCCGCCAGCGCGTATCGCGCGCCGATGGCCGGCGATGCAGGCGGGCATCGATGAGCTGGCGCGCTTTCGCCAGCGCGCCGCTGCGGATCAGCGCCAGGATGTAGGTGTCCTCGATCACCTGGCGTTGCGCATGGCTGCCGCCGAGGCGGGCCATCTCCGCCTGAACCGGTGCGAGCTGCTCGGCGCAAACCCGATAGTTCTCGTTGTAGAACGCCTGGAATGCCAGGTAGAGCCGCGGCAGCAGCGGGGCAGCCGGCGAGCTCCCGCCTGCCGGCGGCGCCTTGAACGAGCGCAGCCTTTGGTTCAGGGCGATATCGTCGTCGGTCACCGCCGAGACCATCGCGCGATGCATCTCGACGAAGGGCAGCCGCGAGGTCGGAAACCCCGTCCTCGCATAGGTGCCGATCTCCTCCCACAGCTCAAAGGCGATCGGATGGTTTTCGATGCTCAGGCGCCACAGCAGGGATGCGCAGTCGGACAGGGTGTTCAGCGGCGGCGCGGCGCTCACGGCGGGGCTCAGCACGTTCAGGTGGATCGCGACCGCGCTCGCGGCATCGCCCCGGTCCAGGGCGCCAAGCGCCTGGTGCCAGCGGATGTGACCGTGCAGCATGCCCGTGTGGTCGTAGTCACCGATCCAATTCTCGACCAGCGCATCGGCCTCGTTCAGCGCACCGTCCTCGAACATGGCATGCAGCAGCGCATGCACGGCATAGGCATTGTGCCGGCGCAGCGCAAAGCTGCGCTCGGTGATGGCGCGGCCCTTCGCGACCTCGCCGGCCTCGGTCAGGGCCCAGCCGTGATTGGACAGGAACCACCAATCCTCGCCGTATTCGGCGGCGAAGCGCTCGCAGAGGTCGCGGCGGGCGGCGTCGTGATCGATGCGGCCGGAGAAGGCCAGCAGGCCGAACGCGCCGAGCGGCAGCGCCATGACCATGGCATCGCGCGGCCAGCTCGCAAGATGCGTCAAGGTCGATGTCAGCGCCTCCGCGCCGCGGCCTTCGATGGCCAGCGCCAATGTCGCGACATGGCTCTGCTCGCGCGCCGTGCCGCGTTTCGCGACAAGCTCACGCGCCCGCGCGATGGTCTGCAGCGCCGGCCCGCGCTGCTGATAGATGGCATGGATGCGCGCGCGGGCCGCATGCGCCAGCGCGAAATCCGGATCGAGCATGATCGCGCGCTCGAACGCGTCCGTTGCGCCGGGCCAGAATGCGAGCAGCAGATCGACGCCGTCGCGATAGGCGGTTGCTGCCTCGGCCGAGGCGGTCGACAGCTCCAGGCCGTAGCGATCCTCCTCCATCTCAGTTTCTCCGCGGCTTGCGGCCTTCGATCGGATAGGCCGGATCGTTATAGCCGGGCGTCGAGGCATGGCCGGTGACGACGAGGCCGTCGATCAGCGCCTCGTCGTCGGCGGCGTAGGGATAGTCGAGCGCACGGATGTAGTCGTCCCATTGCGCCTCGGTCCGCGGACCTGCGATCACCGAGCTGATGAAAGCGGAGTTCAGCACCCAGGCGACCGCGAACTGCCCGGCCGTGAAACCCTTGGCCTCGGCATGGCGCTTGATCTCCTGCGCCAGCCGCAAGGATTCCGGCCGCCACTCGGTCTGCATCATCCGGGTGTCGTTGCGGCCGGCGCGCGTCTCCTTGTCCGGCGGTGCATCGGGGCTGTATTTGCCGGTGAGAACGCCGCGCGCCAGCGGGCTGTAGGGCACCACGCCGAGGCCGTAATGGCCGCAGGCCGGCAGATGCTCGACCTCCGGCATCCGGTTCATCGCGTTGTAATAAGGCTGGCTGACCACCGGGCGGTCGATGCCCATCCTGTCGCACAGATTGCAGATTTCGGCGACGCGCCAGGCGCGATAGTTGGAGACGCCGAAATAGCGGATCTTGCCGGCGCGCAGCAGGTCGCCCATCGCGCGCACGGTCTCTTCCAGCGGTGTCGCGTGGTCCTCCTTGTGCAGATAGTAGATGTCAATGTGACCGGTGCCGAGCCGTTTCAGGCTCTCGTCGGCGGCCTGCAGCACCCAGCGCCGCGACAGGCCGGCGCGGTTGGGGTCATCGCCCATCGGATTGGCGAGCTTGGTGGCGACGATCCAGCGGTCGCGCTCGGCGGCGATGGCGCGGCCGACGACCTCCTCCGATGCGCCCTTGTTGTAGGCGTCGGCCGTGTCGATGAAGTTGATGCCGGCGTCACGCGCCGTGGCGATGATCCGCGCCGATGTCGCCTCGTCGGTCGGGCCGCCGAACATCATCGTGCCCAGGCAGATCGGCGACACTTTCAGGCCGGAACGGCCGAGCTGGCGATATTGCATTCTTGCCTCGTTGACAGACCCTCACCGTCCGCGGACGGGGAACTACGATAGCCGTCTCAGCGCGTCATTGCGAGCGCCGCGAAGCAATCCAGGATCGCGTCCGCGGAGGGACTCCGGACGGATTCGTCGCTGCGCGCCTCGCCCTGACGTGGAGAGGCCGCAGCCTCACTCGCTCTTCAAGATCTTGAACACGCCCGAGGCCATCGCGATCACCCGGCTGGCTGCCGTGACCTCGGTGGTGATGAACACCAGGCTGCGGGTGATCCGCACCACATGCGGCCGCGACACCAAGGTCTCACCGATCTTGCCGGCCTCGACGAAATGGGTGTCGAACTGGACGGTCGCCATGTGCTCCTTGCCCGCGGCGTAGCGGGCGGTCATGCCGCAACTGCGGTCGGCCAAGGTCATGATCACGCCGCCTTGGACGAGGCCGCGACGATTGTGATGCTTGTCCTCGGTGACGATGGCATATTCGTGGGCGCCATCGAGGACACGTTGCCAGAGCGGACCGATCAGATGCAGGAAGCCGGACGTGTCGACGATGTCCCAGCCGTCGGACGTCATCTTTGCGGCGGCCGATTTGGTCATCTGTCGCACCTTCCCTGTTCGCCTTCGCTGCGTCGCCGGTTCCGGCTGCAGGTCGTTTCATCCGCCGCGGCCCTGGTGTAGTCAAGGCACATGCTGCTGCCGTTCGACGATGCCACAAGGCGGAAAATTGCAAGCTGCTGCGCCGGCTTTGCACGTCGTGGCGACGATGTGTCGGCACCGGCGCTGAAGCGCGCGGCGGTGGCGATCGCGCTGGCCCCTGATCACGACACCGGCGCCACGACGCTGCTGCTCACCTTGCGCGCCGCCGGCCTGCGCAGCCATGGCGGCCAATGGGCGCTGCCGGGTGGGCGCTGCGATGCCGGCGAGACGCCGGTCGCCGCCGCCTTGCGCGAACTGGCGGAAGAGCTCGGACTGATCGCATCGCCCGAGGCGGTGCTGGGCCTGCTGGACGACTACCCCACGCGGTCGGGCTATCTGATCACCCCTGTCATCCTTTGGGCGGCGAATGGCCGCACGCTCCGGCCCAATCCGGATGAGGTCGCGTCCGTCCACCGGATCGGGCTCGACACCATCCTGGCAGATGATGCATTCGATTTCACCGTCATCCCCGAGAGCACGCGGCGCGTGGTGCGTTTTCACGCCCGCGAAGGTCTCATTCACGCGCCGACGGCCGCCTTGATCTATCAGTTCCGCGAGGTGCTGGCCGGCCGCGAGACCCGCGTCCACGAGCTGGAACAGCCGGTGTTTGCCTGGAAGTAGCCGCGGTTTCGGCTACAAGAGCGGCATGCTGCATCAGCCGATTCGCAAGCTTGCCCTGATTCTTGCCTGCGCCGTCGCGGGCGCGCCACCCTTGTTCGCCGGGGAACCGGGCTCGGCGATCGCGTCCCGCGACGCGCTGGCGCAGATGGCTTCGTCCGACGCGATTGCGGAATACCGGCGCAAGCTCGCCGAATATCAGCAGGCGCGCGCGGAGTTCGAGCAGGAGGCCGGCGCCTATTGGAAGGCGATTGCCGACAAGCGCCGCCTCCGCAACGCCAAGCGGCGCGATCGGCAGCCGATCGGGCTCGACGATTACGTGCTGGAGCAGCCGCCGGTCTATAGCGGGCCGAAGCGGCCGGTGAACCCCGAGCCGGAGCCCGAGGGCGAACCGCGCGAGCGCAAATATATTCCGGTCGTTGCCGATTTGCTCAAGGCGGCGCAGCAGCATTTCCAATGGTCGCCGCAGCGTCCGACCAATGATGTCGACTTCAAGCGGGCCTATGCGCGATTTGCTGCAGCGTCCGGACTGACCCGCGAGCAGGCGGTGCGAGTCTATGCGTTCGAGACCGGCGGCAATGGCAAGCACGATTCGCAGTCCGGCTTCAAAGGCAATCGCGCGATCTCGACGGCCATCGGCTACAACCAGCTGCTCACGACCAATACGGTCGAGCTGCTGGCCGAGCAGGGGCCGCTGTTCGTCCGCCTGCTCGGCGAACGGGTGGCGCAGACCTCGGGACCGTCGCGGGCCGCGCTGGAGCACAAGCTCTCGGTGCTGAAGAAGATGGTCGCGATCGCGCGTTCGGTGCCCGACGACTGGTCGGCGCATGAGAAGATAGGCAATACCGAGCAGGGCTGGGCGATGCATGCGATGGTGCTCGACATCGATGTCGGACCGATGCTGCAGACCCACAAGCTGCTCACCTCGGTGCTGTTCGCCCGCGCCAAGGGCTACACGCGGCCGCTTTCGGCCGCGGAGCTGGAGATGATGAACCTGACCGGCGACGGCACCGGCTTCGACATGGTGACCATGCCGCTCGACATGCGTGACCAGGTGCCGACCGCGAATTTCTTTCAGCGCGGCGGCTATGAGCGCAATCCCGTCGCCGTACGCCACAACACGGTGGCGAAGCTGCTCGCGGTCACCGATGCGCGGATGGATTCGCTGAGCAGCCTGCCTGGCGCCAAGGAGCTGGCGGCCGCATTCTGAGGCGTCCGCGCCGGCTCAATCGTCCGCGCCGAACGAGAAGCTGCCGTCGCCTTCGAGATAGGGGGCCGTCCGCATATAAAGCTGGCCGTTCTGGCCGACGAAGAACAGCGTGCCCTTTGGCACCTTCTTGGCGCCTTTCAGCAGCATGTCGGCATTCTTCGTGCCCATCCTGTAGGCCAGCGTCTTGCCGTCCTTGCCATAGGCGTAGCCCATGTCCGGTCTCAGCTCCCACGGCTCCGGCGGGGCCGCGCGAGTCACGCTGGTCATCGCGCAGAGCGCTCCGGCTGCGATCAGGCTTTTCACAACAGCGCTCCTCATGTCGTTCTCCATCACATTCACCATCATCTCGAACAAATCGCGAACATTCTTCGGGCGTCAACATCGTCAGCGGTCAAGCGCGGCTGCACGGTGCCGGATTTTCCATCCGCCGATCTCGCGATTATCCTGCAGCGTGGTTTAGAAACAAAGGGCAAGAAACACTTTGGGGATGATTCGGATGAGCCTCGCCACGAAGATCGGTATGTTTGCGGCGCTGTCGCTGGTGACGTTGGCGTCCACGGCGCGGGCCGACGACTTCAAACTGTCCAACAACCAGCGCATTGCCTGCAGCCGCGGCCTGTCCGCCGGCAAGCTCAACACCGCGGTCTGCAAGTCCTACGCTTACCTGTTCAACATGAAGACGTCGGAATATTTCCGCTGCCAGGTGTCGCTGTCCCTGACCCGGGACAACAAGGAGGTCATCAACGTTCAGACCGACGGCGGCTGCACCAAGAAGCCGCGCGTATTCGATACCGACTCGAAATACGATTTCGACGCCACCGAGACCGAGCCGGCGAACACCAATTCCTTTTTCGGCAATGGCGGCTATTCGATCTGGGTGGCGGACACGACCCAGCAGAAGGTGCGCGGCTGCATCACGATCTCGTCCGGCCTCGGCTCGGACATCTCCAAATGCCTCGACATGACCTTCCAATGAGCGGCCCGGCCTGCCGGTCGCCGTCATGCGAGAGCAGTGAGCCTCTGCGGCCGATGGCCTGACGCGCTGTCCCTCACGCGGTCCTTGGCAGGTGGCAGCTGCGTCTGCCGGTTCCTGATGCTGCGAGCCGGGCCTTCGGGACCGTCTGGCCGTCTTTCGGATGGGTTGACCCGGCGCCTGCATCCGTCCAATTTGCCGGCAAAATCAATGGGAGGACCCATGCGTTTCTCGACATTCTCTGGCACTGCAACCGGTCTGATCGTGGCCGCGGCCTGCCTGCTCGCGGCGCCCGCGGCGCAGGCGCAGAGCTTCATCAACGTCCTGACCGGCGGCACGTCAGGCGTCTATTATCCGCTCGGCGTCGCGATCGGTAAGATCTATGGCGACAAGATCCCGAACGTGAAGACCCAGGTGCAGGCCACCAAGGCCTCGGTCGAGAATCTGATCCTGCTGCAGCAGGGCCGCGGCGAGCTCGCTTTCGCGCTCGGTGACTCGCTGAAATCGGCCTGGAACGGCGAGGAGGAGGCCGGCTTCAAGACCAAGCTGGACAAGCTGCGCACCCTCGGCGCGATCTATCCGAACTACATCCAGATCGTTGCGACCGCCGAGTCCGGGATCAAGACGCTGGCTGACCTGAAGGGCAAGAGCCTCTCGGTCGGCGCGCCCAAATCCGGGACCGAGCTGAATTCGCGTGCGATCCTCGCCGCCGCCGGCATGAGCTACAAGGATCTCGGCAAGGTGGAATATCTGCCGTTCGCCGAGTCGGTCGACCTGATGAAGAACCGGCAGCTGGGCGCGACGCTGCAATCGGCCGGCCTCGGCGTCGCCTCGTTGAAGGACCTGTCGACCTCGTCGCCGATCACCGTCGTGTCGGTGCCGAAGGAGGTCGTCGACAAGATCGGCGCGCCCTTCGTGGCCGCGACCATCCCGGCCAACACCTATACCGGCCAGGACAAGGACGTGCCCACCGCCGCCGTGATCAACTATCTCGTCACCAGCTCGGCGGTGTCGGACGATCTCGCGTATCAGATGACCAAGCTGATCTTCGACTCGCTTCCCGAACTTGCCAATGCGCATGCCGCCGGCAAGGAGATCAAACTCGAGACGGCGGCGCAAGACAGCCCGGTGCCGCTGCACCCGGGTGCGATTCGCTACTACAAGGAAAAGGGCGTCCTGAAATAGGGCCGCTCGTCCGGCCTGGTTTGCTGGCCGGAACGTTCGCATCCGACGGCGCGGGACAGATCCCGCGCAGTCCTGTCGTTCAGGTGGTTGCGGCCATGGTCAGCAGCGCCTGACGGGGCGCTGGGGGGATCATGACGATCGAAGCCGTGAACATGGAAACGCCTGTGAAGGTCGAGTTCGACAATTTCGAACACGGCTTTCCGGAGGGATTCGGCCCCGGCCGCTGGGGCTATCTCGCTTACGGCATCGGCCTCGCTTTCGCACTGTTCCAGCTCTATGTCGCCGCCTTCAATTATCTGCCGAGCCAGGTGGTGCGCGGCGTCCATGTCGGCTTCCTGCTGCTGCTCACCTTCGGCCTGATCGGCAATTTCACCGCCAAGACCGATGCCGGACGCATCGCCGGCTGGGCCATCGGCGCCATCGGCTTCAGTTGCGGACTTTACCAGTGGATCTTCTACGCCGATCTGATCGCGCGTGACGGCGATCCGACCCGCGCCGACCTCGTGGTCGGAACCTTGCTCGCCGTGCTGATTTTCGAGGGCACCCGTCGCCTGATGGGTCTGGCACTGCCGCTGATGTGCGGCGCCTGCCTGTTGTACTGGTTCTTCGGCCAGTATCTGCCGGCGCCGCTCAACCATCGCGGCTATGATTTCGATCAGGTCATTACCCATCTGTCGTTCGGCACCGAGGGCTTCTACGGCGTGCCGATCTACGTCTCGGCCACCTACATCTTCCTGTTCATCCTGTTCGGATCGTTCCTCGAACATGCCGGTATGATCCAGCTGTTCACCGACGTCTCGCTTGGCCTGTTCGGGCGCACGCGGGGCGGTCCGGCCAAGGTTGCGGTGTTCGCCTCGGGCATGATGGGCACGATCTCCGGCTCCGGCGTCGCCAATGTCGTCACTGTCGGCCAGTTCACGATTCCGCTGATGATCCGGTTCGGCTACCGCCGCGCCTTCGCTGCCGGCGTCGAGGCCACGGCCTCGATGGGCGGCCAGATCATGCCGCCGGTGATGGGCGCGGTGGCCTTCATCATGGCCGAGACTCTCGGCGTCGACTATTCGGTAATCGTCAAGGCCGCCGTGATCCCGGCCATCCTGTATTTCGCCTCCGCCTTCTGGATGGTGCATCTGGAGGCCGGCAAGCATGGCCTCACCGGCATGAAGCCGTCGGAGATCCCGAGCGCGTGGAAGGCGCTGGTCGCCCGCTGGTATCTCGTGCTGCCGCTGGCCGCACTGGTCTACATGCTGTTCGAGGGCTTCACGCCGCTCTATGCGGGCTCGATGGGCCTGGCCCTTACTGTGGCGCTGATCCTCGGCACCTCGATCACGATGGGCTTCTCCAACCAGGTGCTGCGCTACGTGTTCTGGATCGGTCTCGCGCTCGTGGTCGGCGCGCTGTCGCGCAACGGCCTGCAGATCGTGCCGGTCGCGTCCGTGGTCGTCGCGCTCGTCGTGATCACCGGCTTCGTGCGCGGCGGCATGGCGACCTTGCATGCGTGCCGCGACTCGCTCGCCGAAAGCGCCAAGTCGGCGCTGACCGTCGGCATGGCCTGCGCCATCGTCGGCGTCATCATCGGCATGATGACCCAGACCGGCGTCGGCTCGATCTTCGGCAGCTGGGTGATCGGCCTCGGCAAGACCAGCCTGTTCGCGGCGCTGATCATGACCATGCTGCTGTCGATCCTGCTCGGCACGGGCATTCCGACCATCCCGACCTACATCATCACCGCGGCGCTGGCGGCGCCCGCGCTCGCCAAGCTCGGCGTGCCGCTGATCGCCAGCCATATGTTCGCGTTCTACTACGGGATCATGGCCGACCTCTCGCCGCCCGTGGCGCTGGCGGCGCTGGCCGCCGCGCCGATCGCCAAGGAGAACCCGGACAAGATCGGCTGGGAGGCGATGCGGATCGCGCTGGCCGGCTACGTCATTCCCTTCATCTTCGTCTACTCGCCGGCGCTGATGCTGCAGGCCGGCGACCCGATGGAGGCGCAACTCGGCTTTCTCGGCGCGGTGGCCTATGCCGGCGTCAAGGCCCTGGTCTCGATCGGCCTGTTCGGCATGGTCGCGATCGGCTTTTTGTTCACGCGCATGACCGTGATCGAGCGTCTGCTGTCCTTCGTCGCATCGGTCTGTCTGCTCGGCGAATTCCCCTATAGCGACGTGCTGGGCTTCGTCCTGGCCGTAGCGATCGTCGCGTGGCAGTGGCGGCAGCGGCCGCCTGCGGCCGTGGTGGTCTCAGCTTGAGTCTCTGTCTCGCGTCAGCCGGCGTCGTCAAGGCCCTGGCCCTCGCCGGCTTCACGTTGGCCTGGACCCATTCGGTCGAGAAGACCGCATGGCAGGAGGACTGGCGCGTCACCGGCGATGGCCTCCAACTGGTACAGGCGCGGGTCAAGGGCTCCGGCGCCGGCATGGAGCCTCCGCCTGGGGCACGGCTGGTCGACGGCTGGTTTGAGTGGCAGGTCGATCGCGAGCCGCTGTCGCGGATCGTGCTCGCCAATTCTGGCGCTGCGGGGGAATGGCGGATCTGCACCGAGGGACAGTGCCGGACGCTGTCGGAAATCTTCGATCATGACATCGGCGCCGCGACCATTACGATGAGCGCCTGCAACCAATAACAAACAGGCGGGAGAACGCGATGGATCGGCTCAAGGGCAAGGTGGCGATGGTGGTGGGCGCCGGCTCGATCGGACCGGGCTGGGGCAACGGCAAGGCGACCGCGGTGACCTTCGCGCGGCAGGGCGCGAAAGTGTTCTGCGTCGACCGCAACGGAGACGCGGCGGCGGGGACGGCGTCGATCATTTCAGGCGAAGGCGGTCAGGCCGAGGCGTTCACCGCCGACGTGTCGAAAGCTGCCGAGGTCGAGGCCATGGTGAAGGCTTGCCTTGCAGCCTTTGGCCGCATCGACGTGCTCGACAACAATGTCGGGATCGCCGAGATGGGCAGCGTCGTCGATGTCGAGGAGGCTGAGTGGGACCGCGTCTTCGCGGTCAATCTCAAGAGCGCTTACCTTGCCATGAAGCACGTCATTCCCGTGATGATCGGCCAGGGCGGCGGCTCGATCATCAACATCTCCTCGGTGGCCTCGATCCGGCAGGTCGGCATTTCCTATGTCAGCTACGGCGCGAGCAAGGCGGCGATGAACCAGATGACGCGCACCACCGCGGTCGAGTTCGCGCCGAAGCATGTCCGTGTGAATGCGATCCTGCCCGGGCTGATGAAGACGCCGATGGTCGAACATTCCGCCGGCCTCGCCGCGAGCTACGCCAAGGGCGACGTCGAGGAGATGTGGAGGAAGCGCGACGCACAGGTGCCGATGGGGCATATGGGCGACGCCTTCGACGTCGCCAACGCCGCCCTGTTCCTCGCCTCCGACGAATCGCGCTACGTCACGGGGATCACGCTGGTCGTCGACGGCGGACTGACCTGCCGGAGCTGATCTTTCGATAGCTCCTCCGTCATTGCGAGCGAAGCGAGGCCATCCAGGGCATCCGCGGAGCCCTGGATTGCTTCGTCGCCTTCGGCTCCTCGCAATGACGAGCGTTGATCGGCTGCGCTACTGCGCCATCGCCAGGATACTGCCGCCGATCGCATGCCACGTCGACGTCATGCTGATCGGCCAGTTCAGGAGCTTCACCGCGATCAGCGCAAGGCCGCCATAGACATAGACCGGATGAACCCGTCCGAATGTGCGGCGATCGTAGATGATGGCGACGACGAGCAGCAGATAGGCAACGAAGGCTGGCGGGATGGTCACGAACACCGGCGGCGGGCCGAGCGGGCCGGGCGGTGCCAGGAAGGTCAGAAACCAGCGCGCCACCGCGGCATCGAGCAGCGAGATGCCCGCGAGCAGCATCAGCCGCTTGTGCGTTTCCGGCCGCCGCGCCTGCATCACCGCGAGCGCGAACACGACCGCGAAGAACGCAATGCCGCTGAGCGGCACGATGGCAAAGGCGATGCCTTCATTGCCCTGTCCGATCGCGGCGGACCGCTTCATGGCCTCCACCGCAACGAGGAAGCCGAAGATCGTCATCGCCGTGGCGAGCGACACGCCGAAAATGCCGAGCGAGCGGTGCCATGCCTTGCGTCCCGAAGCGGCCAGCCCGCTCTGGAACGTGAAGTACAGGGTCCAGGTGAAGAACAGGAAGCCGTGGAAGTGAACCACGGGCGCGCCGGAGAACGAACCGCGCGCCAGCGGCAGCCAGTAGGTCGGTGCAAAGCCGAGAAACGCCGTGGCCATGCAGGCCAGGGACATGTTGAAATAAAAAGAGCGCGCAGGGGACGCGATGGCGCCGCGTGCGCGCGAATGGTCTGTCATGATAGTCATGGAGGTTGAGTCTGCGTGCGGCGCGACAGGTTCAAACGCGGATCGTCATGACGGGCTGGCCTGATCCGCTGCGCCCTCGCAGGAACTTGCGAAATCATCAGGCGCATGTCAGTTGCCTGTTCGCGGCAAATCGGAATGCGGCCGCAGGCCGTCTGTGCGACGCGTGAAGGACTATCGTACCGAAACGGTGTCTGTATAGTTGAGCAGCCCGCGGGATCAATGAGGCTCCGCCCGCGATGTCTGGATGATATATGCGATGAGAAAAGCAGCTGCTCTGTCCGGATCCGCCTGGCGATGTGCCGTTAGTTGCCGCGCAGATGTGAGGCGTCTGGTTGCGCTCGTCGGCTTGGCAATGCTGCTGACCTCGCCGCTTCATGCGATCGGCGCGGCCGAACCCGGCAAGGAGCCGGTGGTGGACCCCGGTGCCTGCATGGCTGCATCGGAGGCGCATGACGCCGACAAGGTGCTGACAGAATGCGGCGCGTTGATCGATAATGCCAAGGCGGCTCGGGCCGATCGTATCAACGCGCTGATCGCGAGGGCATCGATCTTCATCACCAAGGGCGAGCCGGATCGCGCCATCGCCGATTACGACGTCGCGCTGCAGCTGGATCCGACGCTCGCCGACATCCTGAATGCGCGTGGCGAGCTGTATCGCAAGAAGGGCAACCGCCCGAAAGCCCTGGCTGACTTCGCCGCCGCGCTGCGGCTCAATCCGGATCATGCCAGCGCCCGCAGCAACTATCATGCGCTCGCCATTGAGCTCGAGCGTCTCGGCGCCCAGCTGGCTGTGGCCGGCCGGCCGAGCTTCAACTGCGCGACGGCGCGCCGTGCGGTCGAGAAGGCGATCTGCGCCGATCCCGAGCTTGCCAATCTCGATCGCGAGATCGACGGCGCGCAGACACGGATCATGCGCGAAGCTGTGCAGCCGGCCGCGGCACGGGCCCTGCAGCAAGAGCAGGACGCATTCATCGCCCGCCGCAATGTCGGCTTCGGCCGACCCGGCTACGACCTCAAGAAGGAGATGCAGGATCGCCTGCGACGATTGAACGGCGTCGACGGCTATTGACCAGCGGCCGGAGCAGCGCGATTTCATCGCCGAGCGGAACGCGCGGTTCGGCAAGCCCGGCTACGACCTTCGTCTAGCCCTGCAGCGCCGTTTGGACACGCTGCGCGACACAGCGCATGGATCCGTGCCAGAAAATGGCCGGTACCACAGTGGCTCCTGATCTGGATCAATTCATGACGGCTTGAACTGTCGCTTTGTCCCGGACAATAGTCGGGAATAAACACAGATCTTGGGGAAACGTCATGAGCGCTGCGAGCCGCTATCACGAGGTCCATGCCAGGTCGGTGCGGGACCCGGAGGGATTCTGGGCCGAGGCCGCCCGCGCGATCGACTGGATCGAGCCGGCCAAAAAGATCTTCGATCCCTCGAGCGGCGCCTATGGCCGCTGGTTTGCCGGCGCCGTCGTCAACACCTGCTATAACGCGCTCGATCGCCACGTCGCCGCCGGTCGCGGCGAGCAGTTGGCGCTGATCCATGATTCGCCGCTCACCAACTCTGTCACCCGGCTCACTTATGCCGAGATGCTGAAGGAGGTGCAGACGCTGGCTGCGATCATGCAGGATTTCGGGGTGGCCAAGGGCGATCGCGTCATCCTCTATATGCCGATGGTGCCGGAGGCGATGGTCGCGATGCTCGCTTGCGCGCGCATCGGCGCGGTGCATTCGGTGGTGTTCGGCGGCTTCGCGGCGAAGGAGCTTGCGACCCGCATCGATGACGCCACCCCGAAGCTCGTGTTGTCGGCGAGTTGCGGCATCGAGCCGGGCCGCATCGTGCAGTACAAGCCGCTGCTCGACCAGGCGATCGAGCTTGCGGACAAGCGGCCGCAGGCCTGCATCATCCTGCAGCGGCCCGAGCATGTCTGCGAGCTCAAGCCCGGCCGCGATTATGATTGGGCGGCGCTGCGCAAATCCGCGCTTGCCAATGGCAAGCTCGCGCCTTGCGTGCCCGTGCTCGCGACCGATCCCCTCTACATTCTGTACACGTCCGGCACGACCGGCAAGCCGAAAGGCGTGGTGCGCGACAATGGCGGGCACCTGGTCGCGTTGAAATGGTCGATGGAGAATCTCTACGGCATCAAGCCGGGCGAGGTGTGGTGGTGCGGCTCCGACATCGGCTGGGTGGTCGGCCACAGCTACATCATCTACGGCCCGCTGATCCATGGCGCGACCTCGGTGATGTATGAGGGCAAGCCGGTCGGCACGCCCGATGCCGGCGCATTCTGGCGCGTCATCAGCGACCACAAGGCGGTCGCGCTGTTCACCGCGCCCACGGCCTTCCGAGCCATCCGCAAGGAGGATCCCGAAGGCACCTTGCTGCGCAAATACGATCTGTCGCAGTTCCGCACGCTGTTTCTGGCCGGCGAGCGCGCCGACCCGCCGACGGTGGAATGGGCCGAGCAGCAGCTCAAAGTGCCGGTGATCGATCATTGGTGGCAGACCGAGACCGGCTGGTGCATCGCCGGTAATCCGGTCGGCCTTGGCCTGCTGCCGGTCAAGCACGGCTCGCCGACCGTGCCGATGCCGGGCTATCAGGTTGACATCGTCGACGAGGCGGCGAAGCCCGTGCCCGCCAACACCATGGGCTCGATCGTGATCAAGCTGCCGATGCCGCCGGGCTGCCTGCCGACGCTGTGGCAGCAGGAGGATCGCTTCAAGGAGTCCTATCTCAGCGAGTTCCCCGGCTACTACAAGACCTCCGACGCCGGCTACAAGGACGAGGACGGCTATGTCTTCGTCATGGGCCGGACCGACGACATCATCAATGTCGCCGGCCACCGGCTTTCGACCGGCGGCATGGAGGAGATCCTGGCCTCGCATCCCGATGTCGCCGAATGCGCCGTGCTCGGCATCAAGGACGCGATCAAGGGCGAGGTGCCCTGCGGCTTCATCGTGCTCAAGGCCGGCGTCTCGCGCAGCCCGTCGCAGATCGAAAAGGAGATCGTGGCGCTGGTGCGCGACAAGCTCGGCCCGGTCGCGGCGTTCAAGCTCGCGATCACCGTCGGCCGGCTGCCGAAGACGCGCTCCGGCAAGATCCTGCGCGGCACGATCAAGAAGATCGCCGACGGCGAGCAATGGAGCATGCCGGCCACGATCGAGGATCCCAAGGTGCTCGAGGAGATCGGAGAGGCGCTGAAGAGCCGGGTCTAGCGTCGTTCTTTGCGGCCCATCGAGACGCCCGCCTCCGGCGGGCTCCTGAGGGTGAGGAACAAAGTCGTACCCAGAACATGAACCATGCGATGCTGTGTCGGCGCGCCGGCCATGGCCGGAAACGCCGCATGCGGCGATGCTCTGGTATGGCCTGGCGTAGGATGCGCCTCGACATACGCGCCCCCGGACTTGACCCGGGCGTCCATTGTCGTCAAGCAACGGCTTCGCCTGATTGACGAGAATGGAACGTTCGATGCGACAGACCTCTGCCCGTTTGGCCCTGGTGTTGATGGCCGCGCTGGCGCTTGCCGGCTGTGCCGCCCGCAATCAGGGGGCTGCGGTGGCGCTCGGCAATGACGACGACGATGCGGTCTGCCAGGCCGGCGGCAAGGTTGCGCCCGGCTCGGCCGAATATGTCGCCTGCCGCAAGGACCGCGACGTGCAGCGGCAGCGGGCCGAGGCGCGCGCCGATCGCCGGCAGCGCGATCTCGGCGAATACATGCTGAATCATCCCGACCGGCGCTGAGCGTGACTGCAAGCGCCTCTCATGGCGCGTGACATCGGTGCAACAGTCGTGCGACTTCGGCGCTGCAACCGCACCGATTGATCGAGATCAAATCCAATCGAATGTCATCCCGCCACATCTGTGGCCACAACGCGCGGTTATGAGCGCGCAAGTGTAGCTCAAGCGTGGCTATGGGGACCTCGATGAACAGAACATTCAAATTTTCGTCGTCGCTGCTGGTGCTGGCGGCGGTCTGCGGAGCGATGGGCTCGGCGCAAGCAGCGGACCTGCAGGCGGCGCCGGTCTACACCAAGGCGCCAGTGGTCGAGGCCTGGAATCCCTGGATGATCCGCGTCCGCGCCCTCGGCGTGCTGCCGGACGCGGGCGGCTCCACCGTGAACGTCACCGGCGTGCCCGCGCTGTCGTCGCCGAATTCCGGCCTGAAGATCTCCAACCAGGTCGTGCCGGAACTCGACATCAGCTACTTCTTCACCAAGAACATCGCGGCCGAGCTGATCCTCGGCGTCACCCGTCATTCGATCAGCGGCACCGGCACGCTGGACGGACTGAATATCGGCAAGGCCTGGCTGCTGCCGCCGACGCTCACGCTGCAATACCACTTCACCGATTTCGGTGCCTTCAAGCCCTATATCGGCGCCGGCGTGAACTACACGGTGTTCTTCAACCAGAGCGCTTCGAACCAGGTGTTCAATGGTCTTGCAGTGACCAACCTGCATATCTCGAACCAATGGGGCGCCGCTGTCCAGTTCGGCTTCGACTACATGCTCGACAAGCATTGGGGCCTGAACGTCGACGTCAAGAAGCTGTGGCTGCAGCCGAACTACTCGGCCACCGTCAACGGCGCCATTCCGATCACTGGCCGCGCCAACATCGATCCCTGGCTGGTCGGCGCCGGCGTCACCTACAAGTTCTGATTTGTCGCGTTCCTCCCAAGACTGCCATGGCGCCGGCATTCCCGGCGCCATTTTTTTTGGAGGAATTGCGCACGCGGCACCGGGACGCCTCCGCGTGATGTCCGAAACGGGCAGGCGGCCCGTTCGGGGGGCTCATCGAATTCGGTAGTTATGGATCCCGGATCTGCGCCCACCGCCGCTGCGCGTCGATGGGCTTGTCCGGGACGACACCGGGGATGGTCCCGCGCACCGGTGTCCGGATCGAGATCGAGAGCAGATCGAGCCGGGGACGGTGGGCGGCCGTCCTACTCCTCGTCCTCGTCGGGCTTCTTGCCGCCGATGGTCTTGAGCTTGGCGAACACGGCGTCGACGTTGAGATCGTCCTGATCGCGGCCCTCCGGCTCGTATTCGTCCTTGCGGGTGGTTTCGGAGGCCGGCAGCAGGGTGGCGCCGCTGTAATTGGCGTCGAGCGGCCGTTCCTTGGCGGCGCGCTGCACTTCGAAGTCGAGCTCGATCTGCGAGCACAGGCCGAGCGTCACCGGGTCCATCGGCGTCAGGGTCTGCGCATTCCAATGGGTGCGGTCACGCACGCTGGCGATGGTGGTCTTGGTGGTGCCGACCAGCCGCATGATCTGCGCATCCTTGAGCTCGGGATGGTTCCGCACCAGCCAGAGGATCGCGCTCGGGCGCTCATGGCGGCGCGACACCGGGGTGTAGCGTGGCCCCTTGCGCTTGGGCTGCGGCGGCAGCACGACTTTGCTTTCCTGCAATCTCAGGCGGTAATTCGGGTCACGCTCGCCCTTTTCGATCTCTTCGCGGGTAAGCTGGCCGGTCGAGATCGGGTCCATGCCCTTGATGCCCTGGGCCGCGTCGCCGTCGGCGATCGCGCGCACCTCCAGCGGGTGCATCTTGGTAAAATCGGCGACCTGGTCGAAGGTCAAAGCGGTATTGTCGACCAGCCACACGGCAGTTGCCTTCGGCATCAGCGGGGCGTTGCTCATGGCAAATCTCCTTTGTGCTCCGCCCCGGCCCTGGAGGCGAAACCTACGGTCATCGGCGATGACGGGAATTGGCCCTATATAAGCCGTCCGGGGGGCGGCGCGCAATGGCCTGACGAAAACGGCCTTGACAGCGCTCGAAAGCAGTCCCAAGTCCTACCCAAACAAGTTCTAGCGCAAAGCCGTGACGTCTCGGCCGCCCCCGCCTGTCGGCCCTGGGGTGATCCGGTCGCCGCACAAGCCGCACAGATCAGGCCCGAAGATCAGCCCATGGCAGCCAAACCAGACCTCAAAATCGTGCTTTGCTCGCCGCGCGGCTTCTGCGCCGGCGTCGTGCGCGCCATCGACACCGTGGAGCGGGCGCTCGCCATCTATGGCGCCCCGGTCTATGTCCGCCACGAGATCGTGCACAATAAATACGTCGTCGACAGCCTGAAGACCAAGGGCGCCATTTTCGTCGAGGAACTGGCCGAGATCCCCGACAATACCAATGCACCGGTGGTATTTTCGGCCCATGGCGTGCCGAAATCGGTTCCGGCCGAGGCCCAGGCGCGCAATTTCTTCTCCCTGGACGCGACCTGCCCGCTGGTGACCAAGGTCCATCGCGAGGCGGCGATCCACTTCAAGCGCGGCCGCGAGATCCTGCTGATCGGCCATTCGCACCATCCGGAGGTGGTCGGCACGGTCGGCCAGCTGCCGCCCGGGGCCGTGACCCTGATCGAGACCGCCGAGGACGCCGCGACCTTCACCCCGAAGGACCCGAACAACCTCGCTTTTGTCACCCAGACCACGCTGTCGATCGACGACACGGCCGACATCGTGTCGGTGCTCAAGGGGCGCTTCCCGAACATCTCGGGCCCGCACAAGGAAGACATCTGCTACGCCACCACCAACCGCCAGCTGGCGGTCAAGAAGGTGGCCCCGGTGGTCGACGCCCTGATCGTGGTCGGCGCGCCGAACTCATCGAACTCGCAGCGCCTGCGCGAGGTCGCCGAGCGCGAGGGCTGCCCGATTGCGGTGCTGGCCCAGCGCGCCTCCGATATCGACTGGGCGCGCTTCGAAGGCATCAAGAGCCTCGGCATCACCGCCGGCGCCTCGGCGCCCGAGGTGATCGTCGAAGAGATCATGGGCGCCTTTGCCGAGCGCTACGTGCTCCATGTCGAGACGGTCTCGGCGGCGGAAGAGAACGAATTCTTCCCGCTGCCGCGCTCGCTGCGGCCGGAAGCGGCGGCCGAATAGGCGCGTTGCGGGCGGTCGTTGTTTTCCGTCCGCGGCGCGGCGCATCGGTCTTGAACGCGGCGCGTGCATGCGCGATGAAGGGCGCAACGGGCCTCCCTGGTCTCGAAGTTCGCATCGGGGGAGGCGGGTGCGGGCGAACTTCGACAATCAGGATAGGGTATGGCGGTCTATACCGACGTCGCCGCCGACGAGCTCGCGGACTTTCTCAAGACCTACGACATCGGCGAACTGCTCTCCTACAAGGGCATCGCCGAAGGCGTCGAGAACTCGAACTTCCTGCTCCACACCACCAAGGGCTATTTCATCCTCACGCTCTATGAAAAGCGCGTGGCGGTGGACGATCTGCCGTACTTCCTGGGGCTGATGGCGCATCTGGCGGAGCGCGGCGTCAGCTGTCCGCAGCCGGCGCGCAACCGCGACGGCGCCGTCTACTCGACGCTGTCCGGCCGGCCGGCGGCGATCATCAACTTCCTCGAAGGCCTATGGCCGCGCAAGCCGAACGTCGCGCATTGCGCCGGCGTCGGCACGGCGCTGGCGCGGATGCATCTGGCGGGACGCGACTTCCCGCTGGTACGCAAGAATCCGCTCTCGGTGTCGGGATGGATGTCGCTGTTCGCCCAGGCCGCCGACCGCGCCGACACCGTGCAGGCCGGCCTGTCCGCGCTGCTGTCGGCCGAGCTCGACGTGCTCGCGCGCAGCTGGCCGACGGATCTGCCGGAGGGCGTCATCCATGCCGATTTGTTTCCGGACAACGTGTTCTTCCTCGGCGACCAGCTCTCGGGCCTGATCGACTTCCCATTCTCCTGCAACGACATCCTCGCCTATGACGTCGCGATCTGCCTGAACGCGTGGTGCTTCGAGGCCGATCATTCGCTCAACGTCACCAAGGCCCGCGCCTTCTTCCATGCCTATGGACGCGAGCGGCCGCTGTCGCAGGCCGAGCTCGCGGCGCTGCCGCTGCTGGCGCGCGGCGCCGCGATCCGCTTCCTGCTGACGCGGCTGGTGGACTGGCTCAACGTGCCGGCGGGCGCGCTGGTGAAGCCGAAGGATCCGCTCGAATATGTCCGCAAGCTGCGCTTCCACCAGGCGGTGACGAGCGTGCGCGATTACGGCCTGGACGGCTCGGGAGCGACGGCATGAGCGAGCTTCCCACCGTCAGCATCTACACCGACGGCGCCTGCTCGGGAAATCCCGGGCCCGGCGGCTGGGGCGCGATCCTGCGCTTTGGCGACAAGGAAAAAGAGCTCAAGGGCGGCGAGCCGCACACCACCAACAACCGCATGGAGCTGATGGCCGCGATCTCGGCGCTCGAGGCGCTGAAGAAGTCATGCCAGGTCGAGCTCTACACCGACAGCCAGTATGTGCGGCAGGGCATTACCGGCTGGATCCACGGCTGGAAACGCAACGGCTGGAAGACCGCCGACAAGAAGCCGGTCAAGAACGCCGAGCTGTGGCAGCGGCTCGATGCCGCGCTGAAGCCGCACAAGGTCAACTGGCACTGGGTCAAGGGCCACGCCGGCCACGCCGAGAACGAGCGCGCCGATCAATTGGCCCGCGACGGCGTGGCGATGGCCAGGCTGCAGAAGAACGTGCGCGGCTGATTGTTAGTTGGGCGGCGCTATCGGCTCACAGCAGCTCATTGCGACACGCCCATCAGTCGTCGCGACAAGCCCAACTGTCATCGCCCGGCTTGACCGGGCGATCCAGTGGTCACTGACAGTCGTGTTCAACCGAAACGCTGCGGCGTACGGGATTCCCCGCCTCCGCGGGGAATGACCGTGGTTGGAGGGGCGGCTCGCCCCCCAGTCTGATAGCCGTGCCCTTACAGCTGCCCGAGCAGCGTGTCGCCGCCGGAGACCTCGACCTTGCCGGGGGCGGCTTCGAGGTTGAGCTTGGTGACCACGCCGTCCTCGACCAGCATCGAATAGCGCTTGGAGCGAATGCCGAGCCCGTGGCCGGAGGCGTCGAGCTCCATGCCGATCGCCTTGGTGAAGTCGGCATTGCCGTCGGCCAGGAACACGGCCTCGTCGCGCTGGTCGGTGTCGCGCTTCCAGGCATTCATCACGAAGGCGTCGTTGACCGAGATGATCGCGATGGTGTCGACGCCCTTGCCCTTCAGGGCATAGGCGTTGAGGAAGATGCTGGGCAGATGCATCTTGTGGCAGGTGCCGGTATAAGCGCCGGGCACCGCGAACAGCGCGACCTTCTTGCCCTTGAAGATGTCGTCGGTGGTTTTGACCTGCGGGCCTTCCTCGGTCATGACGCGGAACTGGGCCTGTGGCAGCTTTTCGCCTACCTGAATGGTCATTTGAGTAACTCCTTCCCCTGGATGTGGCTTGTGACGCGTCTGGAGACGTGTCTTGCGCTTGGCGCGCTACACTATTCGGCGGGCCAGAAACGGCAACGGCCCGCCCCGATCACGTATCCGTCATCGCACAGCCGCCGGCCCGGCGCTACGGCCTCACGCCGCCGCCGCCGGATTCTTCTTTTCGTCACGCAGCTCGCGGCGCAGGATCTTGCCGACATTGGTCTTCGGCAGCTCCGTCCTGAACTCGATCTGCTTCGGCACCTTGTAGTTCGTCAATTGCGCGTGGCAATGCTTGACGATGTCCTCGGCCGTGAGGGCGGGGTCCTTCTTGACGACGAACGCCTTGACGACCTCTCCGGTCTTTTCGTCGGGCAGGCCGATCACCGCGGTCTCGAGCACGCCCGGATGGGTCGCGATCACTTCCTCGACCTCGTTCGGATAGACGTTGAAGCCGGAGACCAGGATCATGTCCTTCTTGCGATCGACGATCTTGATCGAGCCGTCCGCGGCCATGATGCCGATGTCGCCGGTGCGGAAGAAGCCGTCCGCCGTCATCACCTTGGCGGTTTCATCAGGACGATTCCAATAGCCGGCCATCACCTGCGGACCCTTCGCACAGATCTCGCCGGCCTGTCCCAGCGGCACCTCGTTGCCGTCGTCGTCACGGATCGAGAGCCAGGTCGAGGGCAGCGGCAGGCCGATCGTGCCGGTGAACTCGGTCGAGGTCGGCAGGTTGCAGGTCAGGACCGGCGCGGTCTCCGACAGGCCGTAGCCTTCGGCGATGCTGCAGCCCGTCACCTGCTTCCACTGCTCGGCCACCGGACGCTGCACGGCCATGCCGCCGCCATTGGAGACCTTGAGCTTGGAGAAGTCGAGCTTCCGGAAGTCAGGGTGATGCAGCAGGCCGTTATAGAGCGTGTTGACGGCCGGGAAATTGTTGACCTGATACTTCATCAGCTCCTTGATGAAGCCGGGAATGTCGCGCGGATTGGGGATCAGGAGATTGGCGCCGCCGGCGCGCACCGCGAGCAGGAAGCAGCAGGTCAGCGCAAAGATGTGATAGAGCGGCAGCGCGCAGACGATCAGCAGCTGATCGACATGCGGTGGCCGCTCCATCACCGGCTGCAGCCAGGCGTCGTTTTGCAGCACGTTGGCGACCACGTTGCGGTGAAGCAATGTGGCGCCCTTCGAGACGCCGGTGGTGCCGCCGGTATATTGCAGGAAGGCGACGTCGTCGGGACCGATCACGGGCTTCTGAAACCGCTTGCTGCGGCCGGCGGCGAGCGCATCGTTGAACGGCACCGCGCCGGGCAGCGAAAAGGCCGGCACCATCTTCTTCAGCCGGCGGACGACGAGATTGACGATCACGCCCTTGAAGCCGAGCAGGTCGCCCATGCTGGCGATGATGATGTTCTTGACCTTTGTCTGGCCGACCACCTGCTGCACCGTGTGGGCGAAATTCTCCAGCACGATGATCGCCTCGGCGCCGGAGTCCTTGAGCTGATGCTCGAGCTCGCGCGGCGTATACAGCGGGTTGACATTGACGACGGCATAGCCGGCCCGCAGCACGCCTGAGATCGCGATCGGATATTGCAGCACGTTGGGCATCATCAGCGCGACCCGCGCGCCCTTGGCAAGTCCGAGCCCCTGCAGATAGGCGCCCATCGCCACCGACATGTCGTCGAGCTCGCGATAGCTGATCGCCTTGTCCATGCAGATGAAGGCGCGGCGGTCGGCGAATGTCTTGAAGCTCTCTTCCAGCAGTTCGACCAGCGACTGGTATTTGCTGGGATCGATATCGGCGGGAACGCCGGCCGGGTAGTGCTTGAGCCAGATGCGCTCCATGAACCTTCCTCTCTGATCGTCTCTTATGGTCGCTTGATGTTGGTCGCGTGATGCGTCCGCGCCCCGGTCGCGCCGGGGCATTTGGCGGCCAATATCTAATCTCCGGCCGGGCAAGGCAAGCCGGCCGAAGTATCGACGAAAGAGGCAGAGAGCGGGGCTATCGTGGCCGGGCCAAGGCCGGCTGTGCCCCGCGCGCGATCAGCCGTCCTTTGGCGCCGGCTTGCCGTCGCTCTTCGGCTTGGCGGCGGCCTTGGGCTTCGCCGGCTTGGATGCCGCCTCCGAGGCGGGCTTTTCCGCCGCTTTTGCGCCGGACTCGTGCTTGGACGCGGCGTGGTGTGCGGCTGCCGGCTTGGCGTCGGACACTTTTGCATCCCGCTTCGCTCCGGCTTTCGCTCCCGTATCACCCTTGGAATCCGATTTGGAATCGGCCCTGGCGGCGGTCCGGGTCGTGGACTTCGCCTCCTTCCCGGCGGCGACATGCGCCTTCTTGCCGCGGCGCTTGGGCGGGGTCTGGGCGTCGGCATCGGCCGCGACGGCTGCGATCAGGGCCGCGCCGGTACGCGTCGGTCCGGTATAGACCACAACCGGTTCGGACGGGGCAGGGGCCGCGGCCAGGATCTCCGACGGCTTCAGCGCGGGGGCCTGCAGCCCGGCCAGCAGAGTCCCGCCCGTGGTCTCGCCCTCGCCGCCGGCCACCGTCTCCTCGTCGTCATCGCTTGCGGGCCGGTGCCGCTTGCCGCCGCACATGTCGTCGCGCAGGTTGGGCGGGGTGGCATCGACCGGCACCAGCTGCTCGACATTGCCGAGCGGCGCCTTCAGCCAGCCGAGCTGGTTGCCGTTGAAGCCGCGGTCGAGCATCTGGATGGCGCGCACGCCGCGCATCTGCCCCGACGAGGCGCCGAGCACGACGGCGATCAGGCGCTTGCCGTTGCGGGTGGCCGATGCGACCAGATTGTAGCCGGAGGCGCAGATGAAGCCGGTCTTGAAGCCGTCGGCGCCCGGATAGCGGCCGATCAGCCGGTTGAAGTTCTGCACTACGCGACGGCCGTAGCGGATCGACGGGATGTGCACGAAATATTCGTATTCCGGCAGGTCGCGGATGATGGCGCGGGCGAGGATCGCGAGGTCGCGGGCCGAGGTGATCTGGCCATCGGCCGGCAGGCCGTTCGGATTGACGTAGCTCGTCTGCGTCATGCCGAGCTTCTGCGCGGTCTCGTTCATCATCGCCGAGAAGCCGTCGATCGAGCCGCCGACGCCCTCCGCCAGCACCACCGCCATGTCGTTGGCGGACTTCACCAGCATCATCTTCAGCGCGTTGTCGACGGTAAGCTGCGTGCCCGGCCGGTATCCCATCTTCGACGGCGATTGCGCTGCTGCGGTGGGCGATACCGTCACCAGCGTGTCGAGCGAGAGCTTGCCCTCCTTCACCGCCTTCAGCGTCACATAGGCTGTCATCAGCTTGGTGACGGAAGCCGGATACCACGGATAGGTCGCGTTCTGCGCCTCCAGCACCTTGCCGGTATCGGCTTCGACGAGCAGCAGCGCCTCTGCGTTGGCCAAGCGAGGCGCAACTACGAGAGCGGCGGCGAGAGCGATGATCTTGATCGGCGCGTAGCGGAACAACAGGCGAAGCGTCTGCACTGGTCTGGTCCGGTCCTTTGAGAACCCGCCTCGCGCTGCGAGGTGGGCAAACGGGCTTTCGGGTTTCAAGCGTGTCCGGCGCCGCTTCGGTCGCGGCAGGTCGCGAACCTATACCGGCTCGACGCTCCAGAACAGAGGCGAGCTATTCAATTCCACGATGAAAGCGTCCCGCGATCAGGCCTTGACGGTGGGGCCGTCGCTCGCACTCGCACCAAGCGCGGAGCGTGCGCTTTCTTGCACCATGAATTGGGCCTTGGCGAGTTCCGCGAAGTGACAGCCCTGGGCGACGAGTTCATCGAACGTTCCGCTTTCGATCACGCGTCCGTTCTCGAACACCAGGATTCGCGTCGCCTTGCGAATGGTCGAAAGCCGGTGCGCGATGACGAAAGTGGTGCGGTCCTTCATCACCTCGTCGAGCGCCGCGTTGAGCTTGGCCTCAGTCACGGCATCGAGCGCCGAGGTCGCCTCGTCGAGAATCAGGATGGGCGGATCCTTCAACAGCGCACGCGCAATCGACAGCCGCTGGCGCTCGCCGCCCGAGAGCATGCGGCCACGCTCGCCGGCATTGGTATCGAAGCCCTGCTCGGCGCGGTCGATGAAGTCGAGCGCCTGGGCGCGGGCGGCCGCGCTGCGCAGCTCCTCGTCCGTCGCGTCGGGCTTGCCGACCAGCAGGTTTTCGCGGATCGAGCGGTTGAACAGCAGCGCCTCCTGGAACACGACGCCGATGTTCCGGCGCAATGCCGCCAGCTTGAGGCCACGCACATCCATGCCGTCGATCTTGATGAAGCCGGATTGCGGATCGAAGGCGCGATGCAGCAGCGCGATCGCGGTCGATTTGCCGGCGCCTGTCGGGCCGACCAGCGCGATGGTCTGGCCGGGCAGCGCGGTGAAGGTGAGGTCCTCGACCGCCGGGCGCTTGCCGTCATAGGAGAACGAGACGTCGTTGAACTCGACAAGGCCCGACAGGCGACCGACATCGATCGCGTCCGGACGGTCACGCACCGCCGGCACGGCGTCGAGCACGGTGAAGAATTCCGCCAGCCGCGGCGCCTCCATGAACACGTTGTTGATGAATGACACGACCTGCTCGAGCTTCTGGATCAGCATGGTCGCGAACGACACGAACATCACGATTTCGCCCACCGAGCTCAGCCCGGCCTGATGCAGCGCGATGCCGAGCGTGAAGATCGCGAGCACGGTGATGGTGGTGGAGGCACGGGTGATCACCGTCACCAGCGCCCACCAGCCGAGCACGGGCATCTGCACCGACAGCAATTGTCCGGCGACGCTGCGCAGGCCCTGCACCTCGGCGTCGATGCGCACGAAGCTCTGCACCAGCGCGACATTGCCGAGCGCGTCGGAGGCGCGGGCCGACAGGTTGCTGTAGTGCTCCTCGACCTCGCTCTGCATGCCATAGGTCTTGCGCACGACCAGCGTCGTCAGCACCGTGAAGACGACGCAGAGCACGAACAGCAGGATCGCGAGCCGCCAGTTGAGATACAATGACAGCGGCAGCAGCACGATCACCGACATGATCGCGGCAAAATGCTCGCGGAAGAACGACAGCCATAGATGCCATAGCGCGTCGGTGCCGTTGATCATGACCTTCATCAGCCGCCCCGAATGCGTGCCCGAGTGGAAGGTCAGCGGCAGCTGCAGGATGTGCTCGAAATAGCTCGTCAGCACGGCGTGGCGCTGGCGATGGGCGAGCCGGTCAGCCTGCAGCGCGACCCAGGCGCTGGCGAGAATCGTGAACAGGCCGAAGCCGGCCCAGGCTGCGAGCAGCGGCCATGCGGTGGTGGTGGAGGCGCTGCCCGACAGCGAATCGACAATGCGTCCGAACAGCACCGGTTCGGCGAACTGCGCCACCGCGAGCGCGAGGTTGGCGACCGCCAGAAACCAGCCGAGCCTCGCCTCCTTGCCAAGCAGGTGGAGCACGCGGGCGTAGATGCGGAGCAGGGACATGGGCGGAGCGCTTCGTGAGCAGAGGTGGAATCACCGCCGGCCGGCGGCGCGCGATGTTAGCAAGGGATCGGCAATCGCGGCGAGCGCTCAATTGACCAGGCGGCTGTCGGTGGGCGGCAGGAAGCGGTCGTCGAAGATCTCGCCCGGCAGCGGGCGCTTGTGAAATTTGCCGTCCTCGGCAAGCTGGTCGAGGGCGCGCTCGAACCTGGCGGGGTCGATGCCGCCGATGCCGTCGCGGCGCACGTCGGATGTCAGCACATTGTCGGCGAGCACGGCCTGCAGCCGTTCGAGCTCGAGGTCTTGCGAGCCATCCTCCATGCGGCTCACCACGTCAGCGGCTGCAGCCGCAGGGTCCTTGATCGCGAGTTGGAGACCTTCGGTCAGCGCCCGCAGCATGCCTTTCACGGCCTCCGGCTGCCTTGCTGCAAAGCCGGGATTGACGATCACCGCGTGGCCATAGGCCTCGCACCCATAGTCTGCGAAGCGCAGCACCGCGAGATCGGCGGCGGGCACGCCGCGGTCGCGCAGATTGATCGCCGACAGATACGAGAAGCCGCTGACGGCATCGACCTGGCCCGCGGACAGGATCGGCTCGCGCACCGCGGCGCCGACCCGCGACAGCTTCACGCTGTCGGGCTTGAGATGGTTGTGCCGCGCGACCGCCGGCCAGAGCCGGATCGAGAGGTCGCCCTCGGCGACACCGATCGTCTTGCCCTCGATATCGCTGAGCCCGTTGATGCCCCGGCTCTTGCGCGCGATCAGCGCATAGGGCGCCTTGTTGAACAGCACGAAGACGGCTTTGACCGTCTGGCTGCCGGCGCCGTCGCGATAGCGGATCAGTTCGTTGATGTCGGCAAGCGCCATGTCGGCGTCGCCTGACGCCACGCGCGCAATCGCGTCGGGCGAGCCTTTGGCCGTGGTCATCGTCAGCGCCACGCCCACGGTGCTGAACAGCCCGCGGCTTGCCGCAAGGACCAGCGGCGCCATGCTGCCATCGAGCGGACGATCCAGCGCGAACATGACGGCGACCGCCCGCTTGGGCTCCTCGGCCGCGGCGTACTGCTGTGACAGCCATGCAGGGACAAACGCCGTGACAAGCGCGAGGGTAAGCAGGAAAGCGGGTCGTCGCATACGCATCAGCTCACGCCGGTATTCGCAGGCCGCACCGGACTGTCTCGCCGGTATTCACGTCGCTTCGCCGGACTGCTGATGTGTCAATTTCGTGACGTGTCGCTCCGGCCGGCGGCGCCTGATCATGTCGGATCGAATCTGAACGGTCCATGAGCAAGCCCTGCGGCGTTTTGCGGCTTCGACTCATGGTTTCGAGAGGGGAACTGTGGACCCACATAATGAGTTGGTTTGCGAGATTTCGATCGCACGGAGAATCCACATGATCGCACAGCGCGGAAATGTTTCACGCTTCGGCCGTGCTACCGTCCTGGCGACGGTGGCGGCGGTCACTTTGACGGCCGTTCAGCCGACGCTCGCCTTCGCCGGATCGGCGCCGGGCGAGAAGGGCGTCGTCGCCAAGACCGCCAGCGACGGCGGGCTGACCGATATCAGCGCGCGCCGGCGGCATTATCGTGGCAATGGCGGCGCAGCTGCCGCTGCGGCCTTCGCCGGCATCGTCGGCACGGGTCTGGCGATCGCCGCGGCCCAGAACCGCCGCTCCTATTACGAGGACCACTATTATTACGGCCGCCCGGCCTATTACGGCTACCAGCCGGGTTATCAGTATTACGGCGGCGGCCCCTATTACGGTGGCTATGGTGGCGGCTATTATCATCACCCCCATTGGTGATGTCGGATCGATTGATGCGATCCGCCGGCTCTGGCCGGCGGATTTTTTCATGCTCGTGGCAAACGTTAATATACGGGCCATCGATTTTAACTAGTGTGGCGCGATGACTGATTCGATCGACCGGCTCTATCGCGCTGTGCTGGCGGCCAGGGATCTGGATCCGGCGCGCTCGCGCACGGCCAAGCTGATGCAGCAGGGCACCGGCAAAATGGCCAAGAAGCTCGCGGAGGAGGCCATCGAGGTCGCGATCGATGCAGTCGGCGGCGACGCCCAGGCCGTGGTGCGGGAAAGCGCCGACCTGATCTACAATCTGACGGTGCTGTGGGCCGAACTCGACGTCCGGCCGGAGGATGTCTGGGCAGAGATGGAGCGGCGTGAACGGCTGCTCGGGATCGCCGAGAAGCTGCCGAAATCGCCGGTGAAGGTTGCCAGGACGGCGCCGGGACGGGTGCCGGAGCGACCGATCGTCGCGGTGGAAGGCCGGACGATCCGCAAGCGGCATTAGAGCCAGTCCGCAAGAGGCGGTCCGAGGCGCGGATCGGATCAGCACATCGGCCATAGACAAAAGCTGCCCGGTTTGCTTCATCGCGGACCATGCTCAGACGTATCTATGATTGGTGTATCGACGCCGCGCACAAGCCGCATGCCCTCTGGATCATGGCTGCGGTCGCCTTCGCCGAAAGCTCGTTCTTTCCGGTGCCGCCGGATGTGATGCTGATTCCGATGTCGCTGGCCAAGCCGCAGCGCGCCTGGCTGTTCGCCGGCGTCTGCACCGCGGCCTCGGTGGCGGGCGGTTTGGTCGGCTACGCCATCGGCGCACTCCTCTACGATTCGCTCGGCCAGTGGCTGATCCATCTCTACGGCCTCGGCGACAAGGTCGAGACCTTCCGTGCCTCTTATGCCGAATGGGGCGCGGTCATCATTCTGCTGAAGGGGCTGACGCCGATCCCCTACAAGCTCGTCACGATCACGTCAGGCTTCGCGGGCTATAACCTGTTCCTGTTTGTGTTGTTCTCGATCGTGGCGCGTGGCGGCCGCTTCTTCATCGCTGCGATCCTGCTGAACCGCTATGGCGAATGGATCAAGGTGCACATCGAGAAGCATCTCGGCCTGTGGGTGGCGCTCGGCGCGGCCGTGCTGGTCGCGGGCTTTGTCGTCGCGATCAAACTGATCTGATGCGATCGGGGCCGCTCGCCGCCGCCACGCTGCTGCTTGGTGTTGTGCTGCCGGGCATCGCGCTTTCGGCCCTGGCCTGGACTCCGTCGGCTTTGGCTCAGTCAGCTTTGGCTCAGTCGGCGCCTGCAGCCGGTTTGCGCGAGCCGCCTCCGCCGTCGCCAACGCCCTCAGCCGAGCCCGCGCCGCCGCCGTCCAACCCCGGCCTGGTCGAAGAGCTCGGCAAGCTGTTCGACAAGATGTCGATCATTCCGCTCAAGCCCTCGGCGGATGCGCCCGTCACGCCACCCGCCTCGGCGAGCGATCAGGTCGGCGCTCCCGGCGATCAGGCTGCGCCGCCGGCGCCGCAGGCGGTCCCGAACGGCGACGCTGGCACGGCAGGCGTCCTGAAAGAGACCGGCGATGCGCTGTCACGGCTCGCCAAGCCCTCGAGCATGGTCTCGGGCCGGGCGGCCTGTCCGATGGCCGCCAACGGCACGCCGGATTGCAAGCTCGGCGCCGACCGGCTCTGCCAAAGCAAGGGCCACAAGGAAGGCAAGAGTCTCAACACCGATTCCGCAGAGACCTGCTCGGCCAAGGTGCTGATCCCCGGCCGGCAGCGCAAGCCGGGCGACTGCCGAACCGATACGTTCGTCACCTCGGCGTTGTGCCAATAGACCTCAGCGCGCCGTCTCGCGGTCTGTCAGCGCCTCAACGCAAGACCCCCCACGGGCTTTTCCGGTCCCTCTGCGAGCGAATTGCCATCACGGCATGATGTCGGGCATGCTCGCCATCACGAGCGTCTCCGTATTTCACAACGAGGAATTCCCATCCATGTCCATGCCCGCCTTGTTCAAGGGGCGCCTGTCGATCCCCGTGATCGGCTCGCCATTGTTCATCATCTCCGTGCCCGACCTGGTGATCGCGCAGTGCAAGGCCGGCGTGGTCGGGTCATTCCCTGCGCTGAACGCGCGGCCGGCGGCGCTGCTCGACGAATGGCTGGCGCGCATCACCGAGGAGCTCGCCGCCTATGACCGCGCGCATCCGGAACGTCCCTCGGCGCCGTTCGCGGTCAATCAGATCGTGCACCGCTCCAACAACCGGCTCGAGCAGGATCTGGCGCTGTGCGAGAAGTACAAGGTGCCGATGATGATCACCTCGCTCGGCGCGCGCGAGGAGCTCAATCAGGCGGCGCATCGCTGGGGCGGCATCGTCTTCCACGATGTGATCAACCAGACCTTCGCCCACAAGGCGATCGAGAAGGGCGCCGACGGCCTGATCCTGGTCGCGGCCGGCGCCGGCGGCCATGCCGGCACCATCTCGCCGTTCGCCTTCGTCGCGGAGACGCGCAGCTGGTTCGATGGACCGATCGCGTTGTCCGGTGCGATTGCCAATGGCCGCGCCATCCGCGCCGCGCGTGTGCTGGGCGCCGACTTCGCCTATATCGGCTCCGCCTTCATCGCCACCAAGGAAGCGAACGCGGTGGAAGGCTACAAGCAGATGATCACCAGTTCGGGCGCCGACGATATCGTCTATTCGAACCTGTTCACCGGCGTGCATGGCAACTACCTGAAGCCGTCGATCGTCGCCGCCGGGCTTGATCCCGACAATCTGCCGACCTCGGACCCGTCGAAGATGAGCTTCGGCACCGATGCCTCGGGCGAGCGCGCCAAGCCGAAGGCCTGGAAGGAGATCTGGGGCTCGGGCCAGGGCATCGGCGCCATCAAGGACGTCCTCCCGGCCGCCGAGCTGATCGCCCGTTTCAAGAAGGAATATGACGAGGCGATCGACCCGCCGCTCTAAGTTGGTAGAATGAAAAAGGCGCGGCAACCTCGGTTGCCGCGCCTTGTCTCGAAGATCCGTCCGAGCCGACGGCTATTCCAGCTCGATCGCCTGGAACTTGCCGCGGTCGTCGAGCGCCGTGCCCCAGATCTTGTGCGAGGCCTGGTGTTCGGCGCGGCCGAAGCCGAGCTTGGCGCCGAGGCCCAGATCGATGTTCTGCAGGTTCTCCAGCGTGTCGATCAGCGCCTCGGTGTCGAGCTGCGGACCGACCTTGCGCAGCGCCTGGATCAGCACGTTGGCGGCGACATAGCCCTCGAACGAGACGTAGGACGGCGCTTCGCCCGGGAAGTACTTCTCCAGCGCGCCCTTGTACTCGAGCACGGCGCTGGAATAGCCGCCCACCGCAGGCACCACCTGGGTGACGATGACGCCGCTGGCGTAGCGCGGACCGAGCAGCATCAGCTCGTCGGACAGCTCGGTCGACCCCACGAACGACACGTTGGTGTAGATCATGTTCGGGTACAGATCGCGCGTCTTCTCGATGAACTTCGCGGCAGCCCGGTAGGTCGCGACCATCACGATCGCCTTGGGCGGGTTCTTCATCGCGCGGAGCTGGTTGACGGCCTCGTCGACGTCGACCGTGTTGCGCTTGTAGTTGAAGCGCACGATCGAGGTGTCGGCCAGGCCGAGCGAGCGGAACGCCTTGGCGACGCCGGAGAAGCCCGCATCACCATAGGAGTCCTGCTGCGCAAACACCGCGATGTCGCGCGGCTGCAGGCGGCGCAGTTTCACGAGATAACGGACGACGGTGTCGGTCTCTTCCGCGTAGCTGGCGCGGTAGTTGAACACGTAACGATCCGGCGGATCGTTGCGCAGGATGTTGGCGCCCGTGAACGCACCGTAGAACAGAACCCGGCGCTGCAGCGCGTAGGGCATCGCGACGGCAGAGGTCGGCGTGCCGACATTGCCGATGAAGCCGAACACCTTGTCCTTTTCGTAGAGTTGCTTCATCGCGTCCAGGGTCCGCGAGGGCTCATAGCCGTCATCGGCCGAATACAGCCGCAGCGAGCGGCCGGCGACTCCACCCGTGTCGTTGGCGCGGTTGAAGGCGGCCTCGATGCCCATCTTCATCTGGCGGCCGAGCTCCTTGGCGGCACCCGAGAATGGCGCAGCGATGCCGAAGCGGATCTCGTTGGCGGTGACGCCCTGAACGTTGCTGGTCGACGCCGGAGGCAGGGTCGTCGTCGGCGCAGTCGCGGCGACGGCTGCAGACGGAGCGATCACCCCGGCGAGGCTGGTGGCGGTCTGGCTCGGCGCGGTCTGCCCGAGCGAGCGCTCGAGCTCGGCGAGTTGACGACCGGCGGCATTGCAGTCGGTCTGAGCTGCTCCCACGCGGTTGCGGCCATCCGCGACATAGCCGTTGAACACGCGAGTGAGTTCGTCCCGATCCGAGCCGCCCGTCGAGGCCTCGCGGATCACCTCGCGAAACTTGTCGACAATGGCCTGAACGCGGCCTTGGTCGATCGCCTGACAGGCGGATGCTGCTCCCACGATCGGCCCGACCCGGCTCGCAAGATTACGCACCACATCCGCATTGGTGCCCGCCGCGCTGGCGGGCGTTGCGAGCAATGCCGCAACCAAGAACACGCTAGAACGAAAGCTCATTGCCACTATCCCACTATGGACCCCATCCAGGTCTTTCGCCTGGTGAATTTGACGCTTTGTCTACGACGGAGGAGACTATGACCGCCACCATGCACAGACTAGCCTTTCCCAATAGCATGACCATTTCGGTAACCCGGCACGGCTATCTCGGATCATGCTTTAGAACCTGCTAATGCGTCGCTTTCAACCAGTTCTTTATGCTTAGTCATTTTCAGTCATATCTATTCAAGTTCGATCGGCTGGTACGTGCCGGTTTCGTCCAGCGTAGTGCCCCAGATCTTGTGTGACGCCTGGTGCTCTGCGCGTCCGAACGCGAGCGGCGTGCCGAGGCCGAGATCAAGGCTGCGCATCGATTCGAGCGTGTCGACCAGTCGTTCAGTGTCCAGCGGATTGGTCTGCTTCAACGCCTGGATCAGGATGGTCGCCGCGATATAGCCTTCCAGCGACGTGTAGTCGGGGGCTTCGCCCGCCGCGTATTTGGCCAGCGCATTCTTGTAGTCGAGCACGAGGCTCGAATAGCCTGAAACGGCCGGCACGCCCTGCGTCACGATGACGCCATTGGTGAAGCGCGGGCCGAGCAGCTTCAGCTCGGTTGCAAGCGACGTCGATCCAACCGCGGATACGTTGGCGTAGATGAGGCCAGGGATCGCATCGCGTGTCTTTTCGATGAACTTCGCGGCAGCGCGATCGGTCGCAACCATGATCACCGCCTTGATCTGCGGTTTGTAGGCCTTGATCTGGTTGACCGCCTCGTCGACGTCGACGCTCGCCCGTGGATAGGTGAAGCGCGCCACGGGGTCGGCGATGTTCAGCTGGCGATAGGCCTTCGCGACGCCGGCAAAGCCGTCGTCGCCGAACGGATCCTGCTGCTGGAACACCGCGATCTGTCGCGGCGGAATCCGCTTCATCTTCACCAGATAGCGCACCAAGGCGGCCGTCTCCTCGGCGTAGCTGGCGCGATAGTTGAAGACATAGCGGTCCGGCGGATCGCGCCGGACCACGGCCGCGCCGCTGTTCGGGGCGAAGTACAGCGCGCGCCGCTCCAGCGCGTACGGGATCGCCACCTGCGAGTTCGCCGTGCCGATATTGCCGATGAAGCCGAACACCTGCTCCTTCTCATAGAGCTGCGTCATCGCCGCCAGCGTTTTGTTCGGGTCATAGCCGTCATCGGCGGCGATGAGGCGAAGCTGCCGGCCGCCGACACCGCCGGCCTCGTTGGCGCGCGCAAAGGCGGTCTCGATGCCGAGCTTCATCTGCCGTCCGGTCTCCTTGCGGATGCCGGAGAACGGCATGACGATTCCCAGCCGGATTTCCCGATCGGTGACGCCGCGGACCGGCGATGCGGTGACCGCGCCGGTCGTGGCCGTCGGTGCGTTGACTGGCGGGGAGCCTGCAGTCGTGGCCGGCCCGCTCTCGATCAATGACCGCTCCAGCTCGGCCAATTGTCGCTCGGCGGTGCTGCAGTTCGCCGCTGACGGGCCGCCGCGGCTGCGGCCCTCGGCGATGTAGCCGTTGAAGGCGCGTGTCAGCTGATCGCGTTCGCCATCATTGCTGGAAGCCTGGCGGATGGCTTCGCGGAATTTTTCGACGATGATCTGGACGCGGCCCTCCGCGATGTCCGGACAGGTCGAGGCCCGCCCGACAATCGGTCCCACCCGGCCGGCTAGATCCCGTACAACGTCGGGGGCGGCCGCAAAGGCGTAGCTGAGGGGAGCCCCGAACAGGCTCCCGATGATCAACGCGGACCAACGAACGGTCATCGAACTATCTATCCACTTGCACTTATGAGCTGCTGCTAACCCTCATCACCTGCTATTCCGTGGCATTTCGAATTAATGTCGGGTTTCTCTGTCGCGCTTTTGTCGTCGTTGCTGGTGCGGACCTCTTTCCAGCGGTATCCTAGTCAAGTTCGATCGGCTGATAGGCGCCGGTCTCGTCCAGGGCGGTGCCCCAGATCTTGTGCGAGGCCTGGTGTTCGGCGCGGCCGAAGCTGAGCTGAGTGCCGAGCCCGAGATCGATGTTGCGCATGGTCTNTGAGCTGAGTGCCGAGCCCGAGATCGATGTTGCGCATGGTCTCGAGCGTGTCGACGAGCTGCTCGGTGTCGAAGCTCGGGCCGGCGCGCTTCAATCCCTCGATCAGGATGTTCGCCGCGATGTAGCCTTCGAGCGAGGTGTAGTCGGCCGCCTCGCCGGGGGCGTATTTCGCAAGTGCGTTCTTGTAGTCCAGGACGAGGCTCGAATAGCCGCCGACGCTTGGCACGGTCTGGGAGACGATCACGCCGTCAGTGTAGCGCGGACCGAGCAGCATCAGCTCGCTCGCGAGCGCGGAGCCGCCGACAGCGGAAATGTTGGCGAAGATCGCGCCCGGAAACACGCCGCGGGCCTTCTCGATGAACTTGGCCGCGGCCCGCGTCGTCGCCAGCATGACCACGGCCTTGACCGGGGTCTTCAGCAGCCTCAGCTGATTGATGGCGTCGTCGACGTCCACGGTGTTGCGCGGATAGTTGACCCGCACGATCGCATTGTCGCTGGCGCCGAGGGTGCGGAACGCCTTGGCCACGCCGGAGAAGCCGGCATCGCCGAACGCATCGTTCTGTGCGAACACCACGATCTGGCGCGGATTGAGCTTGCGAATTTTCACCAGGTAATGGACCAGCGCGTCCGTCTCCTCGGCGTAGCTCGGCCTGTAGTTGAAGACGTAGCGGTCGGGCGGATCGTGGCGCACCACATTGGCGCCGGTGTAGGGCGCGAAGAACAGCACGCGCCGCTCCAGCGCGAAAGGAATCGCGACGGCGGCAGTGGCGGTGCCGAAATTGCCGATGAAGCCGAACACCTGCTCGCGGTCGTAGAGCTGCCTCATCGCGTCGAGCGTGCGCGACGGATCGTAGCCATCATCCGCGGTCACAAGCTTCAGCATACGGCCGTTGATGCCGCCGGCCTCGTTGACGCGGTTGAACGCCGTCTCGACGCCGAGCTTGAGCTGACGGCCGCTCTCCTTCACCGGGCCGCTGGTGGGGATGACCATGCCGAGCTTGATCTCGCTCTGACTGACGCCGCGCACATTGCCTGCCGGCGGCAGCAGTTGCGCCGGCGTGGTCGCGGCCTGCGCGCTTGCCGGTCCGATCGTCACGACGGGCAGGTTGGATCGCGCCTGCGCTGGCGCCGCAATCGACTGTTCGAGGTCGCCAAGCTGGCGGTCCGCGCCGCGGCAGTCGAGGCGGCCGCTGGTGACCAGGCCGCGGCCTTCGGCGACGTACTGATCGAGCAGGCGCGTCAGCTCGTCGCGATCGGCTTCGCTCGCCGCCGCTTCGCGGATGACAGTCTGGAATTTCTCGATGATCGACTGAATGCGCGGTCGCGCAATGTCGCGGCAGGCGAGCGCCGCGCCGATGACGGGGCCGACGCGGGTGCCGAGCTGGCGGACCAGCGCGACATTGTCGCCGGGCGCGGCAAAGGCGCTGCTCGCCATGAAGGTGGCGAGTGCAGCGACGGCCATGCGGGCATGAGCCAGCAGACGGCGTGCTCCCGCTTTCTGCGGTCGGACGTCGATCATAATCGCCTTGTCAGATATGTTTGAGTTCGGATCAGCTCAGTGAGCGCTGTTAGCGCGACCGCTCCATCTGGCCCGCCTTCTGGTTCCACTGCATGAACTGCTGCAGCATCGGCTTTTCGGGAGTGTCCGCGTCGGCCGTCGGTGCCGGAGCGTCCGCGGCGAGCAGGGACTTGAACTGCGTCAGGGCCGGGGCCTGGGCTTCGGTGCGCTCCGGCAGAGAGCTGGTCTGGTCGGCCTTGGCATCCTGCGCATCGGCGGCGACCGGCGGCAGCGACTTCATCGACTGCACGGCGGCAACGAAGGACGAGCTGGCATCGGATGGCTGGCGCCACACCGGCACGATGTTGACGAAGAACAGCGCGACGACAGCGGCGACACCGGTGGCGGCGGCGAAACGGCCGGCGATCTTGAACACGACCGAGCGGCGGTCGCGTTCACGCTCGATCTCTGGCGGCTCGCGCATCACCTGCGGATTCAGCGACTGGCGGAGGGATTCGAACACGGCAGTCTCCAGGCGAGCATCGAGGGGTCCTTGCTGTCCCGAAGCGGGACGCTCGGCCGCCTCCACTGCCTTGGCGTTGTCGCCGACGAGAGATAGACGCGCAGCTTCCGGGCGTTCACGCAGCCAACGCGGCGCGTAGTGCAGCGGGTCCTGCGGGTTCATCGGATTCTGTTCACTCAACGAACTCATACGCTACTCCTCTGACGCTCGATTCCGGTAAACTGATACGCTTCTGCCACGGTCGTATGAGAGCGAGTTCAAACGAAGAGCGGGAGCGTCCAGGCCACTTCAGTCCACAAGGAATCCCTGTTCAGAATCAGACGCTTCGCGTCGATCATCGATCGCACGCATGGTGTCCTTTCCTGCAAGGCGCCCTGGCACGTTGATCGTGCCTTCAGCACCTCTATCGATCCCATGCCCCGCCCCCTGACGAGTGTCAATTGATCGGACCCGCCTGCAGCCGCAGGATCGGAATTATATGTACGTTAAAGTTATCATCATGATGTGATTAAATTGAGGCATGATTAGTCTTGACGCAACCGCTCCATGATTCACGCCCTATTCGCGCCCAGATTGCGCCTTGATTCGATCATCATCGAACTATGTCAGGCAGCGCGCCGTCGATTTTTGAGCAGCTTAGCGTCGATTTAACCATCCGTTAACCATCTGGCGCCGACAGTTAACCAATCACTAAGAAGGGTTGGGTCGGATGGTCATGAGTGCCAGCGCTGAAACGGTACGTCCTTTAATTCGTCTGCGCGGGCGCTCCTATGTCGCCTTCGTGTTCTCGCCGGTGGTCCCGATCGCCGACTGGCTCGCTGAACTCGACGCGACGCTTGCGGGGTCGCCGGGCTTCTTCATCGGCAAGCCGATTGTGCTCGATCTCTCCGCCGTGGATCTGAGCCCGCTCGCCATCACGCATCTCATCAAGAGCATCGAATCGCGCAACATCCGTGTGCTCGGCCTCGAAGGCGTCGAGCAGGGCCGGCTCTCGCTCGGCATGCCGCCGCTGCTGTCGGGCGGCCGTCACTGCGCGGTGCAGGAAATCGAGCCGGAGAAGCCGTCGCTGCAGCAGCCGACCTCGCTGTTGCTCGATCAACCCGTGCGCTCCGGCCAGTCGATCGTGTTTCCCGACGGCGACGTCACCGTGCTCGGCGCGGTGTCGTCCGGCGCCGAGATCGTCGCCGGCGGCTCCATCCACGTCTACGGCGCGCTGCGCGGCCGCGCGATGGCCGGCATCAACGGCAATGCCGCCGCGCGCATCTACTGCCAGAAGATCGAGGCCGAGCTGGTCGCGATCGATGGCTACTACCAGACCGCAGAGCAGATCGATGCCGCATTGCGCGGCCGCGCCGCGCAGGCGCGGCTCGAAGGTCATTCCATGAAGATCGTAGCTTTGAACTGAGTAACGGGAGGTTTGAGAGATGGCGAAAGTACTTGTTGTGACGTCCGGCAAGGGTGGCGTCGGCAAGACCACCACGACGGCAGCCATGGGCGCGGCGCTGGCGCAGGCCGGCGAGAAGGTGGTCGTGGTCGATTTCGACGTCGGCCTGCGCAATCTCGATCTCGTCATGGGCGCGGAGCGGCGCGTCGTGTTCGATCTCATCAACGTCGTGCACGGCGTCGCCAAGCTGCCGCAGGCCCTGATCCGCGACAAGCGGCTGGAAAATCTCTGGCTGCTGCCGGCCTCGCAGACCAAGGACAAGGATGCGCTGACCGAGGAGGGCGTCGGTCGCGTGATCGCCGAATTGCGCAAGAGCTTCGACTGGGTGATCTGCGACAGCCCCGCCGGCATCGAGCGTGGCGCCATGCTGGCGATGCGCTATGCCGACGAGGCGATCATCGTCACCAATCCCGAAGTTTCATCGGTGCGCGATTCCGACCGCATCATCGGCATGCTGGATTCCAAGACGGTGCGCGCCGAAACCGGCGAGCGCGTCGAGAAGCACATCCTGATCACGCGCTATGATGCGGGACGCGCCGCGCGTGGCGAGATGCTGTCGATCGATGACGTGCTGGAGATCCTGGCGACGCCGTTGCTCGGCATCGTGCCGGAGAGCCAGGACGTGCTGCGCGCCTCCAATGTCGGCTGCCCGGTCACGCTCAACAGCCCGGCCAGCGCGCCGGCGCGCGCCTATCACGACGCGATGCGCCGCCTGCTCGGCGAGGCCGTCGAGATGCAGATCCCGAGCGAGCGCAAGGGCCTGATGAATCTGCTGCTGGGACGGAGGGCTGCATGAGCGTGCTGCGGCTCTTTACGGGGCGTGCAGCCTCTGCGCCTGTCGCGCGCGAGCGGCTGCAGATCCTGCTCGCGCATGAGCGCAGCCTGCGTGGCCAGCCCGATCTGCTGATGCAGCTGCGCGAGGAAATCCTCGCGGTGGTTTCGCGCCATGTGCTACTCGATCCGGACAAGGTCATCGTCCGCATGGACCGGGGGAAGCATGTCTCGACGCTCGAGGTCGACATCGAACTGCCCAATGGCGCCGATCGCGCCTTTGCCAGCGCTGGCTGACGCATGGGACAGCGCGTGCTGATGCGGCCGATCTTCCGCATCGCGGACAATCGCGTGACGGTCAGTCCCGATGCCGCGGGTCCCTGGGATCCGACCATGCAGCACGGGTCGGCGCCGTCGGCGCTGGCGGTGTGGGCGGCGGAACGCATCCCGACGAAGTCGCCGATGCGCATCGCCCGCGTCACCATCGACCTGATGCGGCCGGTGCCGCTCGCCGAGCTCACGGTCGAGACCGAGGTGCTGCGCGAGGGCCGCAAGATCCAGCTCTGCGCCGTCCGCCTGCGCGCCGGCGACACGGTCGTGGTCACGGCGACCGTGCTGAAGATCAGGCAGGACGCGGTGCCGCTGCCGGATGACGTCCGCGAGCTGCCGGTTGATCTGCCCGGTCCTGACGCAGCCACGCCGGAGCCCGCCGATTTCTCCACCAGCCCGTTCGTGCGCGGCATGACGCTCCGGGCCGCGCGTGGCCGTTTCGGCGTCAAGGGGCCGGGCGCGATCTGGTATCGCGTCGACTGGCCGCTGGTCGAAGGTCACGCCGTCTCGCAGGCGATGCGCGCCGTGGTCGCCAGCGACTTCTGCAACGGCACGTCAGCCGCGCTCGACTTCCACAGCTACACGTTCCTCAATGCCGACCTGACCGTCAACATGGCCCGCGAGCCGGTCGGCGAGTGGATCCTGCTCGATGCCGAAAGCTGGATCGGCCCGGACGGCGCCGGGCTGGCGATGGCGCGGCTGGGCGACGCCAGGGGCTATTTCGGGCGCGTGGTGCAGAGCCTGGTGATCGAGAAGCGGTGAGGACGTCGTCGCCATGGCCGGGCTTGTCCCGGCCATCCACGTCGTTCGGCACCCTCGGAAAGACGTGAATGCCCGGGACAAGCCCGGGCATGAAGAGTAACTCCTTGGCAGGCGTTCGTGTCGCGACTGTCCCATTTCGTCAAATGCGATCACCTTGCCGCAAGCGGGGAGAGGCGAAGGACGCCGCCTACGCCGCCCGCACCGTGTTCAAGAATCGTCCCACTTCCAGCTTCAGCCGGTTGCTGTCCTGCGACAGCGACTGCGCGGCCGACAGCACCTGCGAGGAGGCCGAGCCGGTCTCGCTGGCGCCGCGCTGCACGTCGGTGATGTTGGACGACACCTCATGCGTGCCCTGCGCGGCCTGCTGGATGTTGCGCGAGATTTCCTGCGTCGCGGCACCCTGTTCTTCGACCGCCGCAGCGATGGTGGACGAGATCTCGGACAGCCGCTCGATCGTGCCGCTGATCTCCTTGATCGCGCCGACGGACTCCTGCGTCGCACTCTGGATGCCCGCGATCTGCTGGCCGATCTCGCCAGTTGCCCGCGCGGTCTGCTCCGCCAGGGCCTTGACCTCGGAGGCGACCACCGCGAAGCCGCGCCCGGCCTCGCCGGCCCGCGCAGCCTCGATGGTGGCGTTCAGCGCCAGCAGATTGGTCTGACCGGCGATGGTGTTGATCAGTTCGACGACGTCGCCGATGCGCGCGGCCGCCTTCGACAGCTCGCTGACCCGATCATTGGTCTTGCGGGCCTGATCGACGGCCTCGTTGGCCATGCGTGCGGACTCCTGCACCTGCCGGCTGATCTCGGTCACCGACGAGCTCAGCTCCTCCGTCGCCGATGCCACCGACTGCACGTTGGCGGTCGCCTGCTCCGAGGCCGCGGCCACAGTCGTGGTGCGCTGCTGCGTGCGCTCGGCGGTCGATGTCAGCGTCGAGGCCGACGCTTCCAGTTCGGTCGAGGCAGAGGAGACGGTCTCGATGATCTGTCCGATCGCGCCTTCGAAGCTGTTGGCGAGATCGTGCATGTCGCGCTTGCGCCGCTCGGCCGCCAGCCTCTCGGCCTCGGCCTGCTCGGCGCGCAGCCGCTCGGTCTCGACGGCGTTGTCCTTGAAGACGAGCACGGTGCTCGCCATCTTACCGATCTCGTCCTTGCGCTCGACGCCGGGAATGGGAGCCGACATGTCGCCGCCAGCAAGCTTGCGCATCGCCTCCGTCATCGCCGTGATCGGGCGCGCCACGCCGGACACGATCATGGTGCCCATGGCGATGCAGAGCATGGCGGCCAGCGCGATCGTCGCCAGGATCCATATGCGCGAGGAGACGTAAACGGCCGCGCCCCGGTCCGCTTCAGCCTTGCCCTGGGCGACGTTCCACGCCAGGTCCTTTTCGAGGGCGCTGCGCAGGTGGGTGAAGTCGTCTCGCAGCTTGCCCATATAGAGCGTCGTTGCGGCCTCGGTCTGGTTCTTGCGCGCCATGTCGACCAATTGCCTGCTGCTCTCGAGATAGGAGTTCCACGGTCCCTTGAACCCCGCCACGAGGGCCTTCTCTTCTGCGCTCGTCACCGTCGGCTCATACAGGCGCCAGGTCTGCTCGAACAACTGCAGGCTTTCATTGAGCAACCGCTCCTGCCGATCCTTGACCGCCGGCGATGCAAGCAGCAGCGCGCCCTCGCGCGCGCGATATTGCTCCACCGCCTTGGAGATCGTTCCGAGCCAGCCGGTCGCCGGCAGCCAATTGTCGCGGACCTCGGCGGCCGAACCGTTGACGGTCGACAGACGATCGATCGAGAAGCCGCCGAGGCCCATGGCCGTGAGCAGCACAATGCCGAACGCCAACAGGACCTTGTTGCGAATGGAGAGGTTGGAAAAGGACGGCATCTGCGACTCCAGCTTGATAGTCCGGGAGGATTCGTTCGGGGAGGGCCCGGGGGACGGCACGCGCGGCTGGCGTGAGGGATGCTCGTCGTTGAGGCATCATGTGGGGCTTGCTGTGATTAGTGGTCGAAGAGTTAAACTTTGCCCTAAAGTTAGGCAGGCAATCGCGACCGTAGAACTACGGCGTGGAACCGAAGCTGCTACAAGGTGGAGGCGACCGAAGATGAGATCGAAGGGATCATCGAAGGCCGAACCAGGCAACGCATCTGCCGCCGAATTGATCGACGCGCGCATCGCCGAGCTCGCGGACTGGCGCGGCGCAACGCTGGCGCGGGTGCGCAAGCTGATCAAGCAGGCCGTCCCGGAGATCATCGAGGAGTGGAAGTGGCGCGGCGTTCCCGTGTGGTCGCACGCCGGCATCATCTGCACCGGCGAGAGCTATAAGACTTATATCAAGCTGACCTTCGCCAAGGGCGCGTCGCTGCCCGACCCCGCGGGATTGTTCAACGCCAGCCTCGAGGGCAACACCCGGCGTGCGATCGACATCCACGAGACCGATGAGCTCGACGCCGCCGCGTTCAAGTCGCTGATCCGCGCCGCGGTGGCGCTGAACATGGCGAAGCGGAAGAGGTAGGCGCGTCGACCTGATCGATGCAGTCATGGTGGGCCATCAGCAACCCCGTCATTGCGAGCGCAGCGCGCTGCGCTCGCAATGACGTGCGTGCACCCTCGCATCCCGCCAACGTGGCGCAACCGACACGATTTGGAGCTCCTTCCATGGCGAAGCGTTACGGCGGCTCTGAGACGACAGTGTGAGTTGCAAGCCACCGCCTTCTCCGCGTCTTTGCGAGCGCAGCGAAGTAATCCGGGGCCAAGCCCGACGTCTTTCCGGAGAGCCTTGGATCGCGTCGTCGCTTTGCTCCTCGCGATGACGGCAGAGTAAAGCTGACGGCGAGCCTTTCAAACGGTCGATTGCGCACCGACGCCACGGGTTGGCTCCTCGTAGTTGATTTGTGCAGGAAAACAAGGTACAGAGCGCTACCCCAATCTCAACGCAGGAGGCGACGATGTCCAGACTCTCTCGCTTCCCGGGCTCGCCGCGCGATCATTGACGCAGGCACCGGGATGATTGTCCCGGTTACGATTTGACACTTTCGTATCGCATCGAAATGCCCGCGGCCCTCGTGGTCTGCGCTTGAACCGTCGTGTCATGACATCTCATCTGTTGCTGACTCCCCGCCGGGAGCCGGTGCGTTCCGACCTGCGTGAACGCCGGCTGCGGCGCTATTCGTCTCGTTTTCAATTCCGCGTCGTCGCGCTGGCGCAGAGCCATCCGCATCTCGCCGACCTCGCGCTGAGCTTCCCGGCGCTGCTGTTCGCGCTGGCGGTGCCGCGCACGCAGTTCGATCCGAAGCCGGCGATTGCTTGCGTGATCGCGGGACGTCCGCTCGCCGAGGCGGCCGCTGCGGCCGGCCTGCCACTCTGGCTGCGCAAGCTGCCGCCGGAAGCGTTCGTCTGTCCGATCGATCCGCTGCCCGATGGCGAGCTGTTCCGGCGGCAGATCGGCAACCATCTGCCGCGCTCGCCGAAGCTGATGCCGGGATGGTTGCAACTCGTCGCCGGGATGGCGGCGCTGGCGCATGAGCCGGCGGCAGTGTGGATGGCCCGTGAGCATCTTCGTGCGCCGCAGGCCGCGACGCTCGCGCGCATCAATTTGCTCGGCCTCTGGATCTGGTTTTGCAGCCAGCCGACCACGACGGGCCACGGCTTTGTCGAACGGCCATGGTCCCCTGATATGAGACTCGGTGCGGCCGTCGCGGCCGCCCGCGCCTGGCTGGAGTTCGCGGTGCTGCACCTGAATCTCGGTCAGCGGCCGATCCGCGACATGTGGCTCCATCCCGGCCGTGTTGGCGACTATGAGTTTCGGCCGATCAACGGCGTCTCCGATATCAATGAGGAGGGGACCGTCATGCGCAACTGTGTCCGGCTCTATGGCGAGGACATTGCCCTCAACCGGTCGCGGCTGTGGAGCGTCCGGCGCGGCGGCGAACGCGTCGCGACGCTGGAGGTCGCCATCCGTTATGGCGATCCGCTGTTGAACATCGTCCAGCTCGAGGCGCCGGGCAACACGGCCGTCTCGCGCGAGCTGTGGTGGGTGGCGCGGCGTTGGCTGCACCTGCACGATCTGCCGCGAATCGAGACCAGCGAGCTCCGCCGGAAGCAGGCGCCGCTCGACGCCGCCACGTGGCGCGGCTTGTGGCGGCCCTATTGGCTCGCCAAGCGCCGCATTCCCAAATGGCTGCCGCTGGCACCGTCCCGGTTTGCACTGGAGGCGTTGTGAGATGGCGGGGGCCGTGTGACGTCGCGCTTTGCTCTACAGATCGAGTTCATATTGAGGTGTCAGCGATGCCCCAGAACACCTGTCAGTCATGTCCCCGGGCTGAACGCAAGCGAAGCAATCCAGGGCGACATGCTGGGCTCTGGATTGCTTCGGCGCAAGGGCGCCTCGTAATGACGAGGAGGCGAGAGCGTCACCCCACCATCCGCCCGCGTCCTTCCCAATAGCGTGCGCGCAGCACCTTCTTGTCGACCTTGCCGACGCCGGTCACCGGCAGCTCGGCCACGAACTCGATGCGCTTCGGCGCATGGGCCGAGCCCTTGCGCGCCTTCACCAGCTCGATCAGCTCGGTCGCGTTCGGCTGCGTGCCGGCGCGCGGCACCACGATCGCGGTGACGGCCTCGCCCCATTTGTCGTCGGGCACGCCGACCACGGCGCACATCGCGACATCGCTGTGCTGGGTGAGCACATCCTCGATCTCACGCGGAAAGATGTTGAAGCCGCCGGAGACGATCATGTCCTTCTTGCGATCGAGGATGTACATGTAGCCGCGCTCGTCGCGGCGGGCGATGTCGCCGGTGTGCAGCCAGCCGTTTTTCAAGGTCTCGGCGGTGATGTCCGGCCGCTTCCAATATTCCGCCATGACATGCGGCGCGCGCACGCAGATTTCGCCGGCCTCGCCTTGCGCGACCTCCTGATCATCGTCGTTCAGAATCTTGACATCGCAGGCGGCGATCGGGAAGCCGCAGGACAGGAACAGCTCCGGCTGCTTCGGATCATGATCGGCCTTGCGCAGCACCGAGACCGGATAGCATTCGGTCTGGCCGTAGAGCTGCGAGAACACCGGGCCGATGCGCTCGATGCCCTCGACGAGCCGCGTCGGCGACATCGCCGAGGCGCCGTAGAGCACGAGGTCGAGCGAGGAGAGATCGGTCCGGCTCAGCGCCGGATGGTCGAGCAGCACGTAGATCATGGTCGGCACGAACAAAGTGAAGTTGATGCGCTCGCGTTCGATCGTGGTCAACACCGCCTCCGGGTCGAACCCCTTCAGCATGTGCACGGTGCCGCCGCGCATCAGCGTCGGCAGCACCTTGGTGCCCGCGACATGGCTGATCGGCGCCACCGCCAGATAGCTGGCGCGTTCCGGTATCTCGAAATCGGCCAGGATTGCAGTGGCGAAGCCGCCATATTCGCGGTGATGGCGCAGCGCGCCTTTGGACTTGCCGGTGGTGCCGCCGGTGTAGTTCAGCGTCGCGACATCCGTGGGTGTGGCGAAGTTGCGCGCGCTGGCCTGACCCGCGGCCTCGATCGCCGACAGCAGGTCGGCGCCATAGCCTGCCGGTCCGAGCGTGAAGACGTGGCGGAGGCCGTCGGCGCGCGAGGCGAGCTCGCCGCCGCGGTCGCGGAAGGCGGCGGCGTCGACCACCAGGACCTGCGATTCGGAATCGGCGAGCTGGAACAGCTGATCGTCCAACGACCCCAGCGGGTGCAGCCAGGTGATCGCGAGCCGCGACAGCTGCGCCGCGATGCCGGCGCACCATGTGTCGGCGCGGTTGGCGGTGAGGAACGCGACGCATGTTCCCGGCTGCAGGCCGAGCCGCATGAACACGCTTTGCATGCGCCCGATCAGGTCGATCGCGCCCTGATAGGACAGCGAGCCGCCGGGCCAGCTGAAGGCAATGCGCGACGGATGGCGCGACAATGTGAGCAGCGTCTGCTCGCAAACGACCGGAAACGAATGAAGCTGATGGTGCATGGCCTGTCCTCCCGTGATGCCGCGATCCTTGTTGCGTCGCATGGCTTGTTGCTGACGCTAGCAGAAAGGCGCGCGTTCTCAAGCTGCGCCTGGTTCTGCTCGGAACATCGCCGCGCGCGCCGCGTTGCCCGGCCGAACAACAGGGAGCCAAGGCCATGCGCACCTCGACAGCTTTTTTCGCAGGGGCCGGAACGGTCGCCATCGCCGTCGCAGCGGGCCTCGGGGCAGGGCTCGTGATCGCCGAGGGAATGAATCCGAAGGCGCCGGCGCTGGAATCGACCAGGCTCGAACGCGCCGCGCCCGCGGCGCCATCGCCAAGCCCGACCGCGACCTCCTATCTCGCTGCGACGCAAGCGGCGGCGACGGCGCCGATCAAGGTGACGCCTGCGCAGGCGGAGCCCGTGCCGGAGCCGTCCGCAGCGCCGGCGTCCGCGCCTGCTGTCGCCGCCCAGAACGCCGCGACCGAGAATGCACCGGCCCAGGCGCAGGAGAAGACGGCTGAGAAGGCGCCGGACCCGGATCTCAAGGCGCGCGAGGCTGAGCGCAAGCGCGCTGCGGAGCAGCGCCGCGCCGAGCGGCACCGCCAGGTCGCGGAGCGCCGTCGCCAGCGCCGCGAGCAGGATCTGCGCGCCGTCGAACAGGCGGTGCGCGAGGATTCGATGCCGCGCGCTTATGCTGCGCAACCCGTCGACATGGACGCCCCGCGCTTCCGCCTGTTCGGCGACGATTGATCCTGCACGCCGGCGTCGCTATGCCCTGAGCCAAGCAAAGACGACCAGGGAGACACGCCGTGCAACAGAGTCCCATCGCCGAGCTGCGCGCGCGGCTGCGCCTGCCGCTGATTGCCGCACCGATGTTCCTCGTGTCCGGCGTGGCGCTGGTGAGTGCGGCTTGCGTCCATGGCGTGATCGGCGCGTTCCCGACCGTGAACTGCCGCACGCCTGAGGAGCTCGACGGCTGGCTGCGCGAGATCGAGAGCCGGACCTCACGCAGCTCAGATGCCAGTGGCGTCGCGGCGGCGCCGGTCTGCCCGAACCTGATCGTGCATCGGTCCAACATGCGGCTGCAGGACGATCTGGCGGTGCTGCTGCGGCACCGTCCGGAGCTCGTGATCACCTCGGTCGGCTCGCCGGCGCCGGTGATCGCGCCGTTGCACGATGCCGGCGCGCTGGTGTTGGCCGATGTCGCCTCGCTCCGGCACGCGGAACGCGCCGTCGAAGCGGGCGCCGATGGTCTCGTGCTGCTGACGGCCGGCGCCGGTGGCCAGACCGGCTGGCTCAATCCGTTTGCCTTTGTGCGCGCCGTCCGGCGCTTCTTCGCGGGTCCCATCGTGCTCGCCGGCGGCATCAGCGACGGCGTGGCGCTGCGTGCAGCCGAGATGCTCGGCTGCGATCTCGCTTACATGGGCACCAAGTTCATCGCCACGCATGAGAGCATGGCGGACGCGCGCTACAAAGCGATGTTGGTCGAGAGCTCGGCCGATGACGTGCTGCTGACCTCCGCCGTCACCGGCCTGCCGACCAGCATGCTTCGTCCTTCGCTGCTCGCCGCCGGGCTCGACCCGGACAATCTGCCGGCGCGTGGCGCGATCGAGATCGGCAACGACATCGATATCGACGCGCGCGCGGCGCGGCCAAAGCGCTGGCGCGACGTCTGGAGCGCGGGCCATTCGACCTCGGGTGTCACCGATATTCTGTCAGTTGCGGCGCTGATCGATCGCACGACTGATGAGTATCATGGCGGCAAACAGGTATTTTGATAGGGAAAATGCGCTCTTTGTCTTTAAGCAGGCATTAACCATCCGGTCCGACAATCGCTCAAGGTCGAACGTGGCGAATGTGCGATGGGCATCGAGATGGGGCAGGGCAAAGAGCGTGCGACGCTCGAGGAGATCAGGATCCGCGTCGGACATGCGCTGCAGCGACATCCGCTGTGCCGCAACGTCCAGTTCGACATCATGAGCGTGCCGCGGACGGCGCGCGGCGGGAACTGGACCATCAGTCTGCATTCCGTCGAACCGGCCGCCTTGTGGGAGGCCTCCGACATCATCGCCGACATCCAGGCTGCCTACGATTTGCATGCGCAGGAGCTGTATTCGGCGGCCTGACAAAAATATCCGCCATGTTCACAGGGCTGAGTGGTGGTCGATCTGTTTCTGTGGCATGGTAAAGCCTTAATTAACTCCCAGTTTTCGGCAAAGTGCGGCGTTTCCGCCGGGATACGGAGATTTGCGTGACGAAGTCGATCGCTTTTGTCGCTTTGCTGGGTGTGCTGGTCGCAACTGCGGCCATGGCAAGTATCCTGATGCGCGACAGCGTTCCATCGGCCGGTGCGATGATGCCGGTCGTCATCGCCAAGAGCCCGGTGTCCAACCGCGAAGCCAAGGCGGACCGTCTCGCCGTGGTCAAGCTCACGGTGGCCGAGGAACCGCAGCCGAGTGCGCCGAAGGCGGATGTGCTGCGGCAGGCCTTTGCCTATGCGCCGGCTGAAGCCGAGATGCCGAAGACCTCGGCTGCTGCGGCCGTCGCCGAGCCGGCGGCGCCGAAAGCCAAGATCGTTGCCAAGCCCGCTGAGCCCGCGCCCGCCGCGCTGAAGCCCGAGGTGCAGAAGGCCTATTCGCTGCTATCGGATACCCAGATCGCCGGCATCAAGGAACGGCTGCGGCTGTCGGCGAGCCAGGAATATTACTGGCCGGCGGTGGAGACCGCGCTGCGCGCGGTCGCGCGCAAGATCCACACCGCGCGCCAGGGCGCCGCCAAGCCGGGTGCCGTGGCGATCGATCCTGATTCCGACGAGGTTCAGCAGCTGAAATCGGCGGCGATGCCGCTGCTGTGGCAGCTGCGCGACGACCAGAAGGACGAAGTGCGGCGTCTCGCGCGCACCATCGGCCTCGACAAGGTCGCCGCCGCGATCTGATCGGAGCGCGTTTCGATCATCCTCGGGCCGCGCGTTTGCACGTGACCGGCTCGAATCAGTTCTGAAATGAATGAGGCCGCGCAATGCGCGGCCTTTGTTTTTGGAACTGGCGTTGTTCTTTGGGAACTGGCGTTCTCGATCAGCGCGCCGGCGGATTGGCCTCGGGATGGCCGCCGCTTTCGGGGCCGGCGCCGGTCGGCGACGAAGCGGGCGACGTCCGCAGATCGGGACCCGGCCGGGCCGGCTGGGTCATCGTCGGCGCCTGCGGCGGGGTGATCGCGGCGCCGGCGCCCACCGTGGTGCCGCGGTCGGTGTTGGTCGGGGCGGTCGGCACCGGCGTCGGCTTGTCGCCACCGGCAAAGCGCGTGGCGCCGCCGCTCTGGTAGCCTGCCACCAGCAGGCCAGCCACGACGACAGCGAGCACGAACAGGCCGCCGAGCTCCGGCAACGCGCCGGAGGGCGCGATGCCGCGGCCGCGGCCGTCGCCCTCGAGCGCGACCGCCGCAATCTCGCGGTTGTGACGTGAGCGCAAAAACGCCAGGAATGCGCCGGCCGCGACAACGATCGCGGCGGCCAGGGTGAAGAAGGTCAACCAAGTAATGGGCTGATCGGACGGCATGTCGAACATCCTTTGCGTGAGGGCCGCGCGACGTGCAGTCGCGTCAGGCCTGCATGACAATCTCTGTTCGAAGCAATCGCCAGCGCAGCCGAAGGTTTCCCGGCGCCGCCAAAATTCGTCGTCAGCGTCCTTCGCCGGCGGCCCATAGTGCGTCCAGCCCGGCCCGATAGGTCGGGTAGGTGAACACCAGGCCGAGCTCCTGCTTGGCGCGGATGTTCCGGATGCGCCGATTGCTGGCGTAGAAGCTCCGCGCCATCGGCGACAATTCGGCGCTGTCGAACGCGAGCTCCGGCGGCGGCGCGACACCCATCAGTTTTGCGGCGTAGGCGATGACGTCCTGCGGCGGCGCCGGCTCGTCGTCGACGATGTTCCAGGCACCGCCTTTCCCGCACCGGACCGCTGCCATGACCGCGGCCGCCGCGTCATCGACATGGATGCGGTTGAACACCTGGCCCGGCTTGACGATGCGGCGGGCGCGGCCGGCGCGCAGCTCGACCAGCGCGTTGCGGCCAGGGCCGTAGATGCCGCCGAGCCGGAGCACCGTGAGCCGGTCACCGATCCGCGCCTGCCACTCCTGCTCCACGCGCACCCGCGCCTGCACCCGGTCATGCTCGGGCGCCAGCGGCGTCGCCTCGTCGATCCAGGCGCCCTGATGGTCGCCATAGACGCCGACGGTGGAGAGATAGATCACCCGGCGCGCGCGGCCCGTGGTGATCGCGTCACCAAAGGCCGTGAGCGCCGGATCGTCGCCGGAGCCCGGCGGCACCGAGATCAGCACGATGTCGGCCTGCGCCGCCTTGGCCAGGGTCGCATCCGCCGGCCGCGTGCCGTCGAACAGGTAAATGTCGTCAGCCGCGAGCAGCGCGCGCTTCTCCGCGCTGCGTACGGTGCCGGTGATGCGCGAGAAGCCGCTGCCGTGCAGATCGACGACGCGTTGGGCGGTGTAGCCGAAGCCGATGACGAACAGGTTCATGCGTCTTGATCGCGTGGTGGAAGCGCCCGGATTGGCGAGCTCCGAATTACCCGGCCAGGGTCGGTCGGCGCAAATCAAATGACGCGGGCCCGCCAGGCCGCGCCTTCTGCAGGCGTGGCGGTGCTGACCTGCCGCCCTTGTTATGGCTCCCGTCATGGTCCATGTCGTATGATCGGGCGACAGGAGATGGACTGCCACGATGAATTTCCATTCGATCTACCGGCATGGCTTCGCCCGCGTCGCCGCTTGCGTCACCGCCAGCAGCGTCGCCAACCCCGCCGCCAATGCCGCCGCGATTCTGGCTGCGGCGCGCGCCTGCCATGACCAGGGCGCCGCGGTCGCGGTCTTCCCCGAGCTCTGCCTGTCCGGCTATGCCATCGACGATCTGGTCAAGCAGGACCCGCTGCTCGATGCCGTCCAGCGCGGCCTGCTCACTCTGGTCGAAGCCTCGCACGATTTGACCCCGGTCTTGATCGTCGGCGCGCCGCTGCGCTTTTCCCATCGCGTCTACAATTGCGCCGTGGTGATTCATCGCGGCGAGGTGCTCGGCGTCGTCCCGAAGATCTATCTGCCGACCTATCGCGAATTCTACGAAGGCCGGCACTTCGCCTCCGGCGCCGGCATCCGCGGCGAGATGATCGAGGTCGCCGAGACCATGGCGCCGTTCGGCACCGACCTGTTGTTCGCCGCTGCCGATGTCGCCGGCCTCGTGATCGGCGTCGAGGTCTGCGAGGACATGTGGATCCCGGTGACGCCGGCCTCCGAGCTCGCGCTCGCCGGTGCCACCGTGCTCGCCAATCTCTCCGGCAGTCCGATCACCGTCGGTCGCGCCGAGTCGCGCTCGCTGTTGTGCCGCTCGACCTCGGCGCGCTGTCTCGCCGCCTACATCTACGCGGCCGCCGGCGTCGGCGAATCCACCACCGATCTCGCCTGGGACGGCCAGACATCCATCTTCGAAAACGGCGTGCTGCTGGCCGAGAGCGAGCGCTTCCGCCAGACCGGCCAGACCATCTTCGCCGATGTCGATCTCGATCTGCTGCGCCAGGAGCGCGCGCTGATGGGCACGTTCGACGACAATGCGCGCGCGCAGACGCGCGGCGAGCATTATCGCCGCATCGGCTTCGAGCTGCAGCCGACAAAGGACGACATCGGCTTCATGCGCAGCATCGAGCGCTTCCCGTTCGTGCCGAGCGATGCCGCGCGTCTCGATCAGGACTGCTACGAGGCCTACAACATCCAGGTCGCCGGCCTGACGCAGCGGCTGCGCGCCACCGGCACCAAGCGCATCGTGATCGGCGTCTCCGGCGGCCTCGATTCGACGCATGCGCTGATCGTTGCCGCCAAGGCGATGGATCTGCTCGGCCTGCCCAGAACCAACATCCTCGCTTATACGATGCCGGGCTTTGCCACCGGCGCTCAGAGCAAGAGCTACGCGCATGCGCTGATGAAGGCGCTTGAGGTCAGCGCCGCCGAACTCGATATCCGCCCCGCCGCGACGCAGATGCTGAAGGACATCGGTCATCCGTTCGGGCGCGGCGAGGCCGTTTACGACGTCACCTTCGAGAACGTGCAGGCGGGCCTGCGCACCGATTATCTGTTCCGGCTCGCCAATGATCGCGGCGGCCTCGTGCTCGGCACCGGCGATCTGTCCGAGCTCGCGCTGGGCTGGTGCACCTATGGCGTCGGCGATCAGATGTCGCACTACAACGTCAATGCCGGGGTGCCGAAGACCCTGATCCAGCATCTGATCCGCTGGGTGATCGCCTCGCATCAGTTCTCGGACGATGTCGACCGCACGCTCGAGGCGGTGCTGGCAGCGGAGATCTCGCCGGAGCTGGTGCCGGTGAAGGAGGGCGAGACGCCGCAGAGCACGCAGGCCGCGATCGGCCCCTATGAGCTGCAGGATTTCAACCTGTTCTACACGCTGCGCTACGGCATGCGGCCGTCGAAGATCGCGTTCATGGCGCATCACGCCTGGAAGGATGTCGGCGACGGCGCCTGGCCGCCCGGCTTTCCGGCCGACAAGCGTCATGCCTACGCGCTCGGCGAGATCCGCAAATGGCTGGAAGTGTTCCTCAAGCGCTTTTTCGCCTTCAGCCAGTTCAAGCGGTCGGCGATGCCGAATGGCCCGAAGGTCGTGGCCGGTGGCTCGCTGTCGCCGCGCGGCGACTGGCGAGCGCCGTCCGACGGCAACGCCACGGCGTGGCTGGAGGATCTGGAGAGCGTGCCGAAGTGATTGGAGTCGCGCGGACGTCGCCCGCGGCTCGCTCGCTCTTCACCTCGCCCTGCCGCGAGCGGGGCGAGGGAGCGTATCGACGTCGTAGCGAGGGCCTGAGGCACATTTGGAGCGTTGGCCCATTGATCCTGAAGCTCTGGAGATAGGCCGAGCATGCTCAGCCAGGCGCCATCTTGCCCTGCTGTGCAGCTTGCCATATCGGGTGAAGACCCCGCGTTCTGCTTTCGCCACCCTTTTCCGAACGGAGCCAACCATGAGTGTCACCGCCGCCGGCATTTCTTCGATGGCGACCAGGCAGATCCTCGCCGAGCTCGCGGCCGCCTATGAGGAGGCGACCGGCGACATGATCACGATCGAATCCGTCGGCGGCGTCGATGCCGCCAAGCGCATTCGCGCCGGCGAGGCGTTCGACTTCGCGGTGCTCGCCTCGGACGCGCTGCAGAAGCTCGAGGCCGACGGCCATCTCGTGCCCGGCAGCATCATCGAGATCGCGGAATCGCCGATGGCGATGGCGGTGCGCGCAGGTCAGCCGAAGCCGGATCCGCTCGACGAAGCCGCGGTGCGCAAGGCCATGGAGAGCGCCAAGGCGATCGGCATCTCCACCGGGCCGAGCGGCACCCATGTGCAGAAGCTCGCCCGCGATTGGGGTCTGGAGAGCGAGGGCGCCTCGCGCCTGGTGCAGGCCAAGCCGGGCATTCCCGTCGCCAAGCTGTTGGCGGATGGCGAGGTCGATGTCGGCTTTCAGCAGCTCAGCGAGATGCTGGGCGCCCCCGGCATCGAGATCGTCGGCCTGCTGCCGGAATCGCTGCAGCCGGGCACAGTGTTTGCCGCGGCGCTCTGCAAGGCGGCGGCGCATCCCGACGCGGCGCGGGCCTTCATCGAATATCTGGTGTCCGAGGAAACGGCCGAGACCAAGCGCCAGCACGGGATGACCCCGGTGTGAGGCGAGCGAAGCCGGCTTGGCACACTGACGAAGCCGATGCGTCGTTGTCAGGCGCGCATCGCCGTCGGCTCCAGGCAATCGAGAGGTAATCGAGCCGCTGGTGATCTCGTTAGGACGAGCGGCGCTGGCCGCCGGTCTCATGCTCGGCGGCGTCGCGGGCCAGCCGCTCGGACCGGAGCCGCTCGCGATTGTCTTGGAAGGCCTTTTGCTGGGCGGCGTATTCCGTGGGTTTCGGTTCGACAGGCTTGAACACCTTGTTGGCTTCGAGCACGGCCTTGGTTGTTGGTTTGCGTTTGAGCATCTGATCGTCCTGTGTGTGGTTTGGATGCGGTAGACCCACCTGATCGTGGGCGGTGATCACCGGAATTGTGTCGCATCGGACGGCATCGCGTGGGCAAGCCAACCCGGCCGTTCGCGCCTGATACCGTCAGGACTCGTACAGTCCGAGCCTCATACAGTCCGAGCCTCACGTGGTACAAAGCCTGTTACAGTCCGACGGGGGCTGATCTGAGGCACCACGCCTCTCAGAGTGATGCGTTCATTGACTGCGGCCTGCTGCCAAACTGCGGCAGCGAAACCGAAGCCGTCGTGAAGCCGGCGTCCACGAAGCCGAGGTCCACGAGACTGCGGTCCGTGAAACCCGCCATGGAACTCCGCATGCCGATTTCGGTCAGAAGCACGTCTGCACATTCGGCAGCACGTCGATCGCCTGATCTGCACCCCGAACCGACCTGACCTCGTGTCCCGCGTCCTGAAGCTGGCGCTCAGTATCCATGAGAATGAGCGGCTCGTCTACTGCTCTCGGTTCGCTGCCGCGCGGTCTCCTGCGCGCCAGGACGGCGTCGGATCTGCTGGGGCCGGATCAAGTGTCTGATTTGCAAGTATCCTAGGCTCCAGACGTTCCCGGTCCGCTCGAATGTTTCCCCGCGCAGTTTCCGACATCATCATTACCGGCCGGGCGGCGGGCGCAACTCGGCGACAGGTGCTGACCACCGTGTTGCGTCCCTATGAAAGTGGGATGCGCGGCCCGGACGTTCATCTCGGGGACCACGCGATCAGCAGCATGGCGCTGATCTTTCATGAGCTGGCCACCAATGCCAGCAAGTACGGCGCGCTGAGCGCCGAGTCGGGACGGGTCGAGCTCAGCTGGTCTCTCGACGGCGAGGACCTGAGCATCACCTGGAACGAGATCGGGGGCCCCGCCGTCTCGGAGCCTGCAAGCGAGGGCTTTGGCAGCTCCCTCGTTCGCTCGACAGTGAGCCGGCACAATGGGCACGTGACTTGGCGGTGGCTGCCGGACGGCATGATCGTTTCGATCGCCGTCGCGGCTGCGACTCTCCTGCAGTGATGCGTCAGACCTGGTGTTCGCCGACGATCCGAGCGGTCGCAGGTCGCGTTTGAACGATCGCCGCCGCAGCGCGTCGGGTCGCCATGCGGGCGAAAAAGTCCGGTCGCGCATGTCGTCCCGCTGCTGTCCTCTGCGTCTTCATTCCATGGAGTGACATGGAGCGACCGATGAGCGCATTGCATGATCGCTGGGTGATCGTGGCGGCTGGAGGCCTTCTGGGCTGTGTTGCAATCGGAGGCATGTTCTCGCTGCCGGTGTTCCTCAAGCCGATTGCCCTGGACACCGGGTGGTCGGTGGCCGGGCTGTCCAGCGCCATGACGATTGGCTTCCTGGCCATGGCGGTCACGAGCATCGGATGGGGAACCCTCTGCGACCGCGTTGGACCGCGTCCGGTGGTGCTGATCGGCTCGATCCTGTTGGCAGCCAGCCTCGCGCTCGCCAGCCTGGCATCGTCGCTGCTGATGTTCCAGCTGCTGTTCGGGCTGCTGGTTGGCGGCGCCACGGCGGCGATCTTCGCGCCTGTGATGGCGACCGTGACCGGCTGGTTCGACACCCATCGCAGCCTCGCCGTCTCGCTGGTCTCGGCCGGCATGGGCGTGGCGCCGATGACCATGTCGCCGCTCGCGGCCTGGCTGGTCTCGCATTGGGATTGGCGCACCTCCATGCAATGCATCGCCGCCGTCGTCGCAGCCATCATGATTCCCGTGTCGCTGCTGGTGCGCCGCCCGCCCGAGGTCGAGCGCGACACAGCCGCGGCGCCGCAGCACGGCCCAGGGCTCCCTGAGATGACGCGGCCCACCGCACTGCGATCGCCGCAATTCACCATCCTGCTCGCCACCAACTTCTTCTGCTGCGCGACGCATTCGGGCCCGATCATTCACACCGTGAGCTACGCGGTGAGCTGCGGAATCCCGCTGATGGCCGCGGTGACGATCTACAGCGTCGAGGGGCTGGCGGGGCTGTTCGGTCGGATCGCTTTCGGCCTGCTCGGCGATCGGTTCGGGGCCAAGCGCATTCTCGTCCTCGGCCTGCTGGCGCAAGCCTTCGGTGCGCTTGCCTACGTCTTTGCGCAGGATCTCGCGGCATTCTATGCGGTCGCGGCCGTATTCGGCTTCATCTATGCCGGCACGATGCCGCTCTATGCCGCGATCGCGCGGGAGAATTTTCCGCAGGCGATGATGGGCACGGTCATGGGCGGGATCGCGATGGCCGGCAGCCTGGGCATGGCGACCGGACCGCTGGCCGGCGGCCTGATCTATGACAGCTTCGCCAGCTACACATGGCTCTATGTCGGCTCCTGGCTGATGGGGCTCGGGGCGGTCCTGATCATGACGATGTTCAAGCCGTTTGCCAGGACGAGGCCGCAGGCGCCTCCGATGCCGGCGCGAGCGTCGGCATGAGACATGCGCAGCGCGTCTCGAACTCACAACAACGCTTGATCCGCCGGCTGGAACGCAAATGTCGCAGGCGGGTTGGGCGTGCGTGGAGTTCACCCCCGATGGAGATCGATCCATGAAGAAGACGCAGCTCGCCATTGCCACCTTCGTTGCGGCCAGCCTCGCCGCCGTGCCGCTTGCGGCGCAAGCGAAACATCACAAGAAGCACAACGCCTCGACCTCAGCGACCTCGTCGCAGACCACCGGCAGCAACATGAAATCCGGCCGCGATTCCACCTCGTCGAGCCAGGGCAATGTCGGCCCGGGGACCAACCAGGCGGGCAGCCTGCCGAAGTAGGACGGCCCGGTCGATCCGCATCAGCGTCGGAGTGCCCGATGCACGGGCTTTCCGACGCGCGAAAGAGCTCCGCGCATCGGCGCGCAGCGATTAAAAACCTTGCTCGCCGTGGCGAGAGGGCGCGAAATAAAGGGAGCGAACAAGTTGTGCGAAGGCTAATCAGCCTCGCCAATCGGACGAGTCGCCTTCAGCAAGTCTCGATCACTTCGAGGCCTCCTTGAGCTTGTGGTCCAGGTGCCCGGTGCCGTGATCACGGCGCAACTGGCTGAGTGAGGTTTCGTTCAGTTGCATCAGCACGTCGCTGAGCTTGGTCGCCTCCGGATAGCCGGCGGCAAACGACTTGCCGTAGATCTTGCGCAAGGTGCCGACCAGCGTATTGCCGTGCTTCCTGCTGATCTCGCCATCCTTGTCCCGGTGGCGGCCATCGAGGCCCGGTTCCTTCATGCGTCTCTCCCTTGATGCGACGTTCGCGCTTGGGAGGAGCCTGCGCTCAATTTGCCTGATTAGCAACGCTGCGACGCGAAAGGACGAACTCAACTCCACGAATGCGGGGCGATGGCATCTGGCGATCCAGCCTTGCGCTGACGTACGGACAGCTGCACGGGCACTGCAGTCCGCATGTGGTGAATTCCGGCTTCGGCGGTCTGCATCGATCCGATGAAATCACCGCTGCAACTCGTCTTCCACGATCGACAACACGAGGCGTTCGGCGCCGGGCGTCTTGACGGCCCAGCCGTGGATCTGGTGGGGCGCCCCGGCAAGGCGTTCGAGCCTGACGCTTCGTGCACGCTTGGCCGCTGCCAGATATCGATCGATGACCTCTCCCGGAATGATCTCGTCTTCCGCTCCGATGATGATGGTGAGGCGGCCCGCATAGTGGCTGATCGCTGAATAAGCGAGCGAGTTGTGATAGGAGCCCGGTCGCCTCAGCGCATCGGTGAAGGCTGGTCCGAAGGTGATCGTCTCGGTGGCTGTGCCATAGGCCGCGGGACAGAACAGAATCAGGTGCGACGGTCCCAGGTCTTCGCTGAGCCTGACGGCCAGATGTCCGCCCATGCTGGTCCCGATCAGGACTGGCGCTGTGGTCCTGTCCAGTTCAGTCGCCACGGCCAGCGCCTCTTGCATGCGCTTGTCGATGCTCGATCCGCTCATCGTACCGGAGCTGTCGCCGTGGCCGGAAAAGTCGAAGCGGACCGTTCCCCAGCCCAGCCTGGCCAGATGCGCGGCGAGATAGTCCATGCGCGCACGATTGGAGGGACCGGCACCGTGCAGCGACAGCACACGCGGCAGCGTGTCTTCTGCCGGAAGATCGACCGTCACGCGCAGGCGCTCGGAAGCCGTGTGCAGATCGAAGTCGCGAGAGAGCAGGGGCATGCCTGGAAGATCCTGATAGCCTGGCGAGAGGCGCTCGGGTGAGTGCGTTCGGTCGCGATGAACGTTCAAGCGAGTCTTGCCCCGCGAAGCGTCATCGGATCACGCTTGCTTGACCCCCGGCAAGGCGGCGTGATGATCCTCGATATCGGTCCTTCGACCTCATGAGCCTGCAAGTGTCAGCATGAGGGGGGTCCTTTCGTCCGGGGCGCCGGGCAATCGGCCAATGCTCATTTCGCTTAGTTTGCAGGAAGATGCCCTATTTCAAGCTCCCGCCGCGAAAATATTGATCTTCCATTTTTCCGAATTCTATGCTTCACTCCTCCCATCCCGCCTCATGCAGAGGGCGTACGCGTCGTCACGATACGTGGAGGTGGGCTGCGATGGACGCGGATGCTGCGCCAGACGAGCGCTTGCGTCGCGGACGGCGAAGTCGTGTGGTCCCGGCCTCCCGATGCTGAGGTCAAGCTCGTGCTCGTCTGCTCGAAGCAGCAGCACTGGCGATGGGGGCAACAAAGCCCGGTCCCCAAGGAGAGCACGAAGGACACCGTTAAAACCGATCGCGCAGGGGGGGCCGGATCGTCCGGCTGGACCTGTGGTACCTGCCGCCTGCATTTTTTTTCCGCAGGCGGGCCACGGGCCTCAGTCGAGGTCCGGCTCTCCCTGCGCCTCTCAGATGTCGAGGCGCGCGACGACAGCATGGCTCGGGCAGATCACGCCGCGAGATCACGCCCGCACGGCCTAAGCGATCGCATGGTCTGGTTGAAACTTGACGTCGCGACAGTTGGAGCGAGTTGCGCTGATGATAACGACAGAAGGGCAGATGCGCGGTCGTCTGCGGCAACGCGCGCTGTCTCGTCTGGCTGGAAAGTTGCCTATGTGGATGTCGGCGGCGACGCCGGTGCGAGAGCCGTCGCACCATTCAACGCGATGGTTCGAAAGCGGCGGCGCAGGACTCGCCACAAAAGCCGGGCGCGAACACGCTGCTGCTTTCTCCTTGACCGAGCTCGAAGATGCGGGTTGTGATCTCCGTGCCAAAGCCGAGCAGGGTGAGGAGAGTTCAGGCGTGGGGCGGGGTCGGATCGAGTATCTGGACGGGCTGCGAGGCATCGCGATCATCGCCGTCGTGATGTTTCATGGCTATGTGGCGTTCCCGGACACGTTGCCATTCGGGGATCGTTTCGCAGTCATTCCGCTCCGGTTGGGCTGGCAGGGTGTCCAGCTTTTCTTTCTGATATCCGGCTTCGTCATCCTGATGAGCCTCGAAGCCTGCAATGATGTCGCGTCATTCGTCGCTCGGCGGTGGCTGAGGCTGTTTCCTGCGATGCTGATCTGCTCGTGTTTCATCCTCGGCTTGGAGAATATCATCGGTGCCGGACCGAATAGCCCGAAGACCTGGATCAATCTCATCCCCGGCCTGACCTTCCTCAATCCGGCGCTCATCCACTCGCTGACGGGTCTCAGCATCGCCTCGATGGAAGGATCATTCTGGTCTCTCTATGTCGAGGTCGTGTTCTACATCGTGTTCGGGCTCGCGTATTTCGCTGGCGGCCGTGCGTTCGCCGTCGCCCTCATCTTCGCGATATTCCTCTGCTCGCTGGGTCTGCGGCTGATCTTCGGTCTGGATCTGAGCTCGCTGGGCAGCCGCATCGCGGCCGCCACCGATTGGATCGGCTTCATTCATTTTGGCTGGTTTTCGAGCGGTGCGCTGTTCTATCTCTACTGGTCGCACCGACGGTGGCCGATGCTTGCGCTGGCAATCAGCGCGGGATTGATCTCCGCAGCCACGGCGCGCTTCGCGATTCCCGAACGCATGGGCTTGTGCGTCGTGGTGCTGTTGTTTGCGACGGCGGTCACCATCCCACTGTGGCAGCGAACTCTGTCCTCGCGCGTTCTCCTGTTCTTCGGCTTCATCAGCTACCCATTGTACCTGGTTCACTATCCCATCATCCGGGCACTGCTCCCGGCTATGGCGGTACACGCGCCCGTCCTGCCGTCGCTGCTGTTGCCGGTCGCGCCAATCGCCTGTGCGGTGGTGACTTCCTGGGCGGTCGCCCAATTCGGCGAGCCGTTGGTGAGGCAGGCGATCCGGCGGATCGCCGGACTGCGGCATGTGCAGAAATCGGCAGGCGCCGTGCAGCCCTGATGCCGGCGGCTGCGATCCGATATGCGCCCTGCGACAGACACGAGGACAGCAGAGGCTTGAATCAACTCAAAGGAAACTACATGACTAGGACAAAACTATTGATTGTCGCGCTGGTCGGTTCCGTTCTCCTGGAAAAAGGCATGTCGCGATAGTTTCGCCACAAATCCTCTATTTTCAAAGCGTCACCTGCCGTATCCAATTCCGGCTCAAAGAAGTATCGCGTGGGGCACTGACTTGTCTTTCAACAGGCAGATTTTCGTCGGCGTCGCCTGCCAGCTCCTGCTGATGGCCGGCGCTGCCATGGCGCAGACGACCGGCGCCACCAAACCAGCGCCTGCCGCAGCGGCAACGGAGGCCGGGCCCGACCAGCCGCCGCCGGGCGGTTGCATGCCGATCGGGATCACCGCGGCGGGCGATGTGGTGTTTCCCTTCGCCTGCAAGGATCTGATCGACCTGCATCGCGGGAAGGGCCAGCAGAGCTCCGCCACGCCGGAGGCGGGGCAGGGGGCACCTGCTCATGACGCGGCCACGGCTGCGGCGGGAGACGCCGTTAAAACGACGGGCAGTGTGGCCGTTCAGCCACAGTCGCGGCCCTCGACCGACGGCGACGGAATCAAGGCGGCTGAAGGCACGCCGGCCCCGGCGCAGCCGGCCGTGCGGGAGAAGGATGCCCCCGAGGCGAATCGCGCCGAACCGTCGGGATCGCGTGCCAGCCGGGGCGATCCCGCGGGCTGCACCTCGTTCCGCACCTATGATGCGAAGACCGAGAGCTACCGGGATTTCAGTGGTCGCCGGCGGCCGTGCCGATCATGAGCTGGATCCGACGGCCGAGGCCGTCGGATCGCCTGTAACGATCAATAGCGGACGGAAATGACGGTCTGTCCCGCCGGCACCACCGCGGCCTCCGACCAGACGCAGGTCGGCGTCGGCCCGAACCGGTAATAGTGCTTGTGGAAGAACGGCCGCCAGTCCGGCGCGGGATAGATCAAGGGCAGCGGCTGCGGAATCACGGTGCAGACGCCCGACGCCTCGGCGGCCACGAGCGTGCGCCGGTGCCCCGCTTCCGCCGGACCCGCCGCCAGGCAAACCGCCACGGCTGCGGCTGAAAGCCCCAAGGACATTGTGAAGCGAAACCCCATATGCGTCTCCTGTGCAGTCGTCCTGCCGCAACGGCCGGATGATCCGGCAGCGGTGCCCGAATGTGCAGTGGACGAATATCCTGCGAATCCGCCGCTTCGACAAGGGACCTTACAGCGCGCGGGCTTCGATGCGACCCAGCATGAGGTCGAGGGTCCGCATGATGTCGGAGGGCGCGAACAGATATCCGTCGTCGGCCTGCTTCCCGACGACGAAGCCGAACCAGATGCCCGCGGCTTCGGTCCAGCCGCGGTGAAAGGCCAGGAAACGGTCGGGGGGCTGCAACAGCAGCAGGCCGCTGTCCTCGGGCATCGAGAAGATGCCGTGGCTGACATGGCTGCCCTCGATCGAGACCACGATCTTCGCCCGCGACAGCGCCGCATGGATCTGCGCGAGACTCATCGTCTCCAGGTCGATGGTGATGAAGCCGTTCTGCGCCAGCCGTGCGACAAGCTCGTCCTCGTTCTGAATCACGCGGCGCATCCCGGTCCTGCCGCGCTTGAGGTAGATGAGATGCTCGCGTTTTCCCAGCTGGCCGTTCCGCGCGCGCTGCCTGAGCGCGCGCGTCAGCGAGCGCCGGAGGCTGTTCTGATGAATTCCCCAGTAGAAGTCCTGATAGAGGGTGAGGTCTCTCACCACGGCGCGGCTGGTGGGTGAATAGGTCTGGCGCAGCTGGGCCGCGTAGAAGTCGCGGTGCTCCGAATAGATGGGGAGCGGGAAGCAGAGCGGCTCGCCGCGCTCCTGGGCGAGCTCGTATTGCAGGCTGTCGTCGGCGAGCCAGTGGCCGAAATACCTCCCGGCCAGATGGGACGAAGCGAGGCCGGCTCGGTCCACGTGTCGAACCTCGCGGCTGCGGAAATGCGAGCGTGCGGCGATGAAGGCCTTGAAGCTGCCGCGATAGACCGAGCCGTCGACAAGGATGGCATCGGCGATGCGATAGGCGATGGTGGGGCTCGCTTTCAGGCGCTCGGCAACGGCGGCGTCGAGTTCGAGAGCGACGGTCGTCCCGTCGGCGGTGCCGATGATCGCATCGATCTGTCCAGGAAGGACGATGGCCGGTCGGGCCCGAATCGACTCTTCGGGACACAGAACGTCCTGCCGATCGGCAGCATGTTCCAATCTGACGCCGCCGAAAAGGCGGCGCTGGATATAGTTGACGTAAGGAACAAGACGAATGGGAACGGCCAAATGACACCGCAGTCTGAAAACAGTACGAGCCTCCCTGCTATAGGAAAGCGCGGCGGATCGGAATAGCCGCAACCCTCGCCGAGCGGGAGTTCGCGATCGCGCGGCCCGGCGCCCGTTTGGTCCGAAGCGCAGGGGATGTGGAGCTCTGACGACAACGGGTAGCCAGCGCCGGCCAAGATGCGGTATTGAGGGGCCTGGTTCGGTCGGAGGATGACATGAGGTTGAGAGCAATCGGTCTCGTTGTGGCGATGGCCGCAGCCATGGTGACGACCGCAGCCGACGCGGCCATGAAGAGTCCCTGGCGCGTGGCCGAGAGCGCGAATGCCTGTCTCGTCAATTGCGCCAGCCAGGCCGAGGCTTGCAAGCGGGTCTGCCCGAGCTCCTATAGTGGGCCATGCCTCAGCTCCTGCGACAACCAGGCTCAGTTCTGTCAGCAGTCCTGCCAGCGCAAATAGATCCGAACCTGCCGGTCTGAGCTGACGTCATAGATACCGCCGGATCATCATCCTTCCCGAGGCCAGGCGAACGTCGCAATGCCGAATTCATTCGCCTATGTCGCGCTGTTGGCCTGGCCGGTCGTTGCGATCGTGCTCTATGCCACGCGGCCGCTGGTCCAGGCGACGTTGTGGACGATGCTGGGAGCGCAGCTGCTGCTCCCGGTCGGGACGTTCTTCAAGATCCCGATGATTCCGCAATTCGACAAGTTCTCGATTCCGAGCCTGTGCGCGCTCGCCGGCTGCATGCTGGCAACGAACCGTGCCGTCAGGCTGTGGCGCAGCTTCGGCCTGGTCGAGGGCTTGATGCTCGTCTTCCTGTTCAGCCCGGTGGTGACCTCGCTCTTGAACAGCGATCCGATTTATGTCGGCCGCTCGGTCATTCCCGGCGTCGGCCTGTATGACGGCCTGTCCGCCGCCTTGGCCCAGTTCATCGCGCTGATCCCGTTCCTGATCGGCCGCGAGTTCCTGCGGCGAATGGAGGATGTGCAGGCGGTGTTCGTGGCGCTGGTCGTTGCGGGGCTCGGCTATTCGCTGCTGCTGCTGTTTGAGATCCGCATGAGCCCGCAGCTGCATTTCTGGTTCTACGGCTACTATCCGAGCGACTTCATCCAGCAGATCCGCGAAGGCGGCAGCTTCCGGCCGATGGTGTTCATGGGGCACGGCCTGATCGCTGGCTTCTTCGCGATGAGCGTGACGGTCGCGGCGGCCGTGCTGTGGCGGGCCAAGGTGGTGGTGGTGCGCTCCGCGCCGGCAGGCGCCGTCACCTTCTATCTCGGCGTCGTCCTGGTGCTGTGCAAATCCGGCGCCGCCCTCGTCTACGGGGCCGTGCTGGTGCCCCTGGTGCGATGGACGCAACCGCGCCTGCAGGCCAAGCTGGCCGTGATCCTGGTCGCGCTGGCCCTGACCTATCCGGCCATGCGGATTGCGGGCGTGTTCCCGACCAACATGCTGTTCGATGTCGCGTCGAGCATCAATCAGGATCGTGCCTATTCGCTGAAGTTCCGCTTCGACCAGGAAGAGCAACTGCTTCAGCACGCCGGTGAGCGACTTGTGTTCGGGTGGGGCCGGTTCGGGCGAAACCGCATCCACTTGGAGACGTGGGAAGGACTCGCGGGCGATGCCAGTGTCACAGATGGTCGCTGGATCATCACGCTGGGGCAGTTCGGGCTGATCGGCTTCATCGCCGAATTCGGGCTGTTCAGCGCGCCGGTGTTCTTCGCTCTCCGCGCACTGCGCAAGGCCGCCTCATTTCGAGATGCCGTGCTGTTGGCGGGTCTGTCGCTGCTGACCGCCGTGAACGTCGTCGAACTGCTGCCGAACTCGACGCTCAGTCCGTGGTCGTGGCTGCTGGTCGGAACGCTGCTCGGAGCGTCCGAGGCCTATGCGGCCAAGGTACGACAGCGCCAGCCGCAAGCGGCGCCGGCTGCTGAATTGCCTGCGATGGCAGAGCTGACCGGGCCGGTCGCCTTTCCTGACATGCCGGATCGGAGCCGTGATCGGGGCACTCATATTCCTGTACGTCCTCGCAATCGTCCGGTCGGTTGATCCGGGCGGCAGATCAGATTTGAATGTAATCGATTTCGATAGGGATTAGTTACGCCATGCTGGATCGCCGTCAGTTGTTGTCCGGGGCGGGTGCCCTCGCGTTCGCCGAGTTGGTCCCGTCCGTTGTCTCAGCCGCAGATCCTGAGGCTGGACGTCGCATCGTAATCAACGCGATCGCAGGTTATGCCAATTTGGCAAAACATTTCGTCTTTAACAGCGATCCTGGCAATCAAGACGCCAACGGCTATCCTATCAAGACGCCCGCGACAAACATGGGTGCCAACCCGTCGATGCCGGAGGGGTACTTCGGCGATTTCGTCTGGAAGTTTCGTGGGCGCGGTTCGATGCAGTTCTCGCCTGGCGCGCTGATCCGCAGCGGTGGCCAGAACATCGTCGGCGTCAGCGGCAATACCGGGGAGACGAACTACAACACCACGATCCTCGACAAGACCAATCCGCGGGTCGTACTGACCTTCGGCGCCAACATTCTCAACATGTCGCCATCGCCCGTCGACAACGGCGCCGGCGGCCGGCGCGTGCGCCTGACTTTCAAGCCGGGCTTCGCCAATTCCGCAAGTCCGGTGATCAAGGTGCAGGCGCTGGCCGGTCGTGGCCAAGCCAGTGCGGCCGGCATCTGGAAAAGCGTGCGGGTCGATCCGAATACGGTGGATCTGGTCGCCAATGCGCTCACGGGAGAGCCGGCGGCCTGGAATCCGAACGATCCCTATCGCGGGCCGGGCGGTGAAGCGATCTGGCAGGCGACGAACATCGCCGTCTACATCCTGGCCCAGGGCACGTTTTCGGGATTCAGCAATCTCGTATTCTGCAAGGCCGAGAACGAGACGCTGGTCGATTCCGGGGCGCTCGTCGATCCGCTTCTGATCGAGCAGATGCGACATTTGCGGCCATCCTGGCTGCGATTCATGGATCTCACCGGGGTACAGGCCAGCTATGAGAGCGAGTTCGCGCGGCGCGTCCCGGCGGCGAGCTTGTTCTATCCTGGGCCCGGAGGAAGGTTCGTGCCGGATTATTGGGTCGGTAGCATCAAGCGGGGCCCCGAAGATGCCTACACGTGTGTCAGCCGGTCGGGGCCGAGTGCGGGACTGTACCGGGACAACGAGGTCGTTCAGGGAGTTCTCGATCTCCCCAATAAAGGTATCAATCCGACGTTGAATGTCGATGGCCGCGGGGCGAAGTACATTTACGGATTCGGTGCGCAGTGTCGAATACTGAGATTGTCGGGCACTATTCCTGCGCCGGGCAGCAAGCTCGAGTTCAGGTTTTCGGCGCCATGGCTCAATGGCGGTAAGCCGTATGATGCATCCTATGTTGTCGGATCCCGCAGGCGCTACCAGGATTCGAGTTTCGCCGGCATCAAAGCAAATCTCATGGACCTTTTCGCTGCCGATCCGATACTCACCGGCAAGGTCGCGGTCTGGAATTCCGGAGACTTGAGCTTCTTTCCGATTACCCCTCACATGGGCGCACTGTCTATCGACTACCTGTCAGGGCCTGCGGGCACGTTTTGCCGCATCGGTCGACTCGATCCCTACGCCTTCGCGGCTGGTCAGAATCGAATTCGCATGCGCTTCGCCGGAAATGTCTCGAATGCGGAGATATTGTCGCTGACCTTCAATCGCGCCGATCTTCCGGGCGGCTCATATACATTGTCTTACGAGACCCGGATCGGGACCGACAAGTCGCTGCAGGTGCTATGCGCGAGTCTCAATCAGGCCATCAACAACGATACGGTATTGAAGCAGGCCGGCATCTCTGCGTTCCCCTTCGGACTGCCGCCCAACACCTTGGACATTCAGCAGGCCGACACCTGGGCCGGCGAGGGCCTGTCGCTGTCGCTGCGCAGCACCGGCGCCGTGTCGGCGACCTTCGGCGAAGGCGGTGCCACCGGGACCTTCATCTACAGCTATCTGCTCGACGGCTGGATCTGGCGTCCTGGCGGCATGCTGCAATCCATTCCATTCGAATACATGGTGGAGTTGTGCAACGCCACCGGTGCGGGCTGTTGGATCAACTGGCCGATCAACACCAACGCGCAGTTCATCACCGACGTCACCAACTACTTCCGGGACAATCTCAAGCCGGACGTGAAGTTCGGCACGGAAGTTGGCAACGAGATGTGGAACTTCGGCCAATCACCCTGGGGAAGGGCGATGGCGAAGGGCTTCTGCCTGGGGTTCGCATCCGGGAGTAACAATCCGAACTACAGCATCACCGCACTGCGAACGAAGCAGTATGGTGATCTCACTATCGCCGCGTGGACGGCAAAACGACCGCGAGCTCAGCTTTATCTTTTCAATCAGTCGGCGACCTGGGATCTTGGCAATACCAACATGTTCCAGTTCAAGGGCGGTAGTCTGGACGCCGCCGCGAACCGCATTTATGCCGCGCATGGCGGACTTGGTGGCGGACCCGCCCCGTCCTACAACGCAGCGCCAAATCGGCCGATCGATATTTGTGATGCCATCGGCGTTGCGCCATATTGGGGATCGCCCTGGATTGCGGGCGACGTGAACTACATCAAGGGAGCAGCGTTTGAAAATGCGCCGCTGCTGCAGGCGGCGAAAGATCATGCCGCCGGCAATGTCGACGCGGCCTATACCGCCCTGTCGGCTCAGATCTATGGGGCCGTGAAACGAAGCTCGCCAGGCGCGGGCGGCATTACCTTTGAGCATTACAAGACGAAGGTCTATCCTCAGCTTGAGCAGATCGCCGCATCATTCGATGCCGGCCGGTCGCGCAAGATGGCTGTGATCCACTATGAAGGCGGGCCACAATTCGGGGTCGGCAACATCAACAATGGCACCAATGATCCTGTCACCGATGTTCCGGGGCTCACCGCGAGGATCAAGTCGCTGGGGTGGAACGTCTCGGCCTACACGGTGAGTGGTCGGGACGACGCCACTGAAATGGCGTCGCAGATCGTCGATATGATCTATCGATACAAATTCAGTCCGCAATATAAGGCGCTTTACAAGCAGGGATTTGCCGACGTGGTTGCTGCCCATCCAGGCCGCGAGGCGGCAGGTGCGCAATACGGCTATGAGCGATCGCAATGGGGTCTGTTCCCGCGCGGCTACGGCGCCGAGCATTATTCGAGCTACGACGCCATCCACGAGTTCAACAGGGGAGGTTGAGGCGGTGCCGTTCCCCGGTTGCGCGAACCGCAGAAGACGGATCACAGTGTCGGGCGCTCGTAAAGCGTCGTCTGGATGATGCCGCCAAACTCAGTCACCTCGCAGAGAACGCGGATGTTGTCGGCCCTGAGATTAAAGGGAGGCTCCGTCAAGACCAGGCCAGATCCGAAATTGACGCGGTGATCCGGTCCGGCGGCCTTGTCCAGATTCGGGATGAAATCGGCAAATCCAGGAATATGCTCGGTGATGATCGCGTAGCGATAGTTGCAGAGCTTCGGCAGTATCTGTGCCACCTGCCGGTTGTCGAGATGCTGGAGCACCTGTCTCACCAGCACGACGTCGCCCCGCGGCAAGTCGTCGGTGACCGCATCGCATACGACGAATTCGACGCCGGGATGCCTGCGCTGGTTCTCGGCGATGACGAAGTCGACGACGTCGCAGCCGATATAGCGTCCGGCGCACGTCACAAGCCGGCTGCCGACGTGAAAATCACCGCAGCCGACGTCGACGACGGAAGGTCCGCCGAGCTTGCTGAGGAAACAGCGCACAGCTTCGACATATGGCGCGACCACGGTTGGATCGCGGCTGCCGCTCCCAGAGCAAGGTCCCATGGAAAATCGCCCGCCCCACAGCTTCTTGCGATAGATCTCGGAAAAGATCTGACGCGGCTCCTGGCCGAGGAATTCTCGTGCGTAACGTTCGGGATTCGTGCTTGGAAACAGGGTGAGCATCAATCTGCGCGCGACAGTCCTGATGGCTATAACGGCTTTTCTGTCGTTCATACAAAATGCTCGGGAACAGGCAGCTCTACAACGGCCATGACTGCGAGATCTCTTGCCCTCGACCGAGAGCGCTTGTACTGTTCTACTTTCAATTAGGCGTCATCGTTGCAAGCCGAAGTTAACGGTACTTGTTTCATGGTTTGACCAATGGCTGTTCCCGCTCGCGTAAAAATGGGCTGGCTAGAGCTGGCGCGAGGTTTGGCTGCGCTCCTGGTCGTAATCAGCCACGGATCTCTAGCGGGCGTGCCGTCGCAATATTTTCCTTTCATCGTATCCCTCGGCACGTCTGCAGTCGCTTTCTTTTTTGTTTTAAGCGGATTCATCATCCTGCACATCCATGGGCGGGATCTTGGTCGGCCGGACATGGCCGCCAATTATGCATGGCGACGAGTTGTTCGGATCTTCCCAACATACTGGCTCGTATTCACAATTGATCTGAGCTTGCACCTTTTCGTGGGCAATAGGGCAGGTATCGCCGAAATGGGCTTGGGCTGGATCGTTCACGAGGCCTTGTTGCTTCCTGGAGGCCAGCTCTATGTGAGCGTGGCCTGGACATTGAGGCACGAACTTCTTTTCTACGGTCTCTTCTTAGTGGCTATTCTGAACCGAAGAGCTGGGGCGCTACTCTTTGGTTGTTGGTTTGCAATCATCTTGGACTATTTTGTGACTTATGGGTGGGAGCAGGACCTGTCTCGGCCTCCATTGCAGACGCTGACTAGTCCGCTGAACCTTTGTTTCTTCCTCGGGATGGCTATTGCTGCTTTTCATCAGAAATGGTCACAGCTCTTTATGTCGATCAACGCACCTGCCGCGAGCCTATGGTTCGGGGCGGTTTCCTATCCGCTCTACCTCGTCCATCTCACCATCTATTTTGCAATGTCAGGCGTATTCAAAAGGCTTGGAGTAGATCCTTCATGGCTCTGGCGATTGGCTGGCGCTGTCGTGTTGTCTCTTGCTGTCGCTTACGTTCTTGCGCGCTGGTTTGAGAGGCCGGTACTTGAGGGCCTTAGAAGGCTGAGCCCCGATCCGCTCTACCGGCGCTCATCGATCAAGCTAGAAAGAAGCGGATGATGCAGCTTATCAGCTGGCCCAGTGTAAACGGGCATCTAGATCGTATCGTGCGCAGATCTAAGCCGGCCGTTTGAGTTCTCTACAGTTCCGGCTTAGATAGATGTGACGGAGGTCAATTGGCTCTGATCCAGGCAGGCATGTGACAGAAAAATTGGTGATTTGTTGCTCCGAGATTGACAGCGCCACGTGGCGCTGGGTCGCGCCGTACTTTCCTGACCTGACCTGGGAATTTGTTGCCTGTAAGTCTCGTTTCGGAAGGGGCCTGCAAAACTTTGTTAATCTGGGGCGTCTCTCGGCGGCTCTGAAGTCCGTCAGACTCGCACGCCGAAACAAGGGGGCGGTGCTGGTTACGCATGGGCCAACCTTGGCCGCCTGGTGTGCATTGTTCGCGCGGCTGCTTGGCGTGGACGTCCCCATCCTCGCCCACAGCTTCAATTTTGTTGCTCTGCCTGGGCGGTTGAAGCTCGTTGTGTTCAGATTTGCGCTGGCGCGAGTGCGACGCTTCGTTGTGTTCTCCCAGGTCGAAAGAGAAGTCTATGCAGCGGCATTTCATCTTCCCATCGAACGTTTCGAGTTCTTGCATTGGAGTGTTCAGCCGCCTGCCGTTGCCTCTCCGGACGATCCCGTAGAGGCAGGCAACTACGTTGCGGCAATCGGCGGTAACGCGCGCGATTACCCGACATTGATCGAAGCGGCGCGCGAATTGCCCGACGTCCGTTTCGTGCTCGTGGTGAGGCCGGAGAACCTCGCCGGATTGAAGGTCCCGCAGAACATGTCTGTCCATTGCAATATCGGCTTTGGAGAGGCGATGAACATTCTTTATCACGCGAGATTTATGGCCCTTCCGTTGAATGATGCGCAGGTTCCTTGCGGTCATGTGACGCTGGTCGCCGCGATGCATCTTGGCAAGGCGATGGTGGTGACCGACTCCCGGGGAGTGCGTGACTATGTGTTCGATGGCGAGAATGCTCTTCTAGTCGAACCAAAATCGCCTGCTGCACTTGCCGCAGCGATCAGGCGTCTTTGGGATGATCGAGAATTTTGCGGTCGGCTTGCGGAGCACGGACGTCTATTCGCGGCGAAGTCGTGTACCGAGGGGCAGGTCGCGGTCCAATTCGGCGGGTTTCTCCATGAATTGGTTGCAGGGCGCCCGCAATGAATGCCGCTTTCTCCGTCAGGAGGACGGAAGCTTGCCAGCTAGGACTCGGCGAGTTCGTGATCAGGGCTGCGATTCGTCAAGGCAGCGATGTCGATTCCTGTCTCAGGGCTTGAGGATGTCTATGGCCACGTTGGCAAGCAGTCCCGCGCCCCATCCGATCGGCCAGAGGCACAAGATCAGGATTTCGAACCGGAAGTTATTCAGCGAATAAGAACGATTTAGCCAGAAGATCAGCGGTACAATTGATATCAGATACAGTCCCGCGCCAATGATGGCGCCGGTCTGTCCATATAAATAGTAGAGCAGCGGTACGACGACGAACAAGGAGATCAATTTCGTGATGTTGATCGCCGTGAGATAGTTCGCTTTTCCAAGCGCGATGTAGACGTCCTGGACGATGCCGTACCTCGAGAACAACAGATAGAACGAGAGAAGCTGCAGCATCGGACCCGCCTCGGCGTAGCGCGGATCGTAGAGCAGTGCGACGATGGAATTTCCTGAGGCGAACAGGAAGCCGGCGCTGGCAACGTAGGCCGCGTCCGCGCCCCACCGCATCCGGTAGAACACTTCACGCAGGCGATGCGGCTGTTCGTGCACGATCTCGCTGAGGGCGGGCAGGGACACTGCGCCGAAGAGCCGTCCACCAATGCCGTCGACAACGGACGAGAGATTCGATGCGATCGAGAACAGACCGAGATTTGTCGGCGTGAGCCAGATCCCGAGTAACAGCCGATTTCCCTGGGAGGCGATGATGCCGACAAAGGATGAGATCGAAGCCCATTTCCCGAACTGCATCAGCTCATTCAAGGCTGCTCGGTCCCAGGCGATCCGATCAGGGGCACCCTTCAACCACAGATGGCCCGCTGCCGTATTGACGATTGAGCCCGCAATGGAGCTGGCGACGAAACACCAGACGGAGCCGGTAAACCAGGCAAGTACGACGGACACGCATAGGCCGACGACCATTTGCCCGAGATCGATGATCGTCAGCCGTGCGAGCGACAAATCGCGTCCCATCGTCATCACTCTCATCGATTGAAGGCTGTCGATGACGATCGAGAAGGAGGTCACGGCGACGATCGCGGGAAGCACCTTGTTGCCATAGACGGAGTTCTCAGTGATGATTCCAAGACGATCGAGCGTTGACAGGCCCGCCGCTGCGATCACGCAGAAGATCCAGATCGACAGGCCGCGCAGGATCTGCACGGTCCATGCGGTGTGGAGGAACCGGGGCTCGCGGATGTTGGGGCTGCGGATCACGGCCTGCCGCAGGCCGATGTCGCCGGTCAATGCGATCACGAGCTGGATCGAGGTGGCCACCGCCATGATGCCGAATGCCTCGGGCGCCAGGAGCCGGGCGATGATCAGATTGCCGAGAAGCCGGAGCACCAGCGCGCTGCCATAGCCGGCGACCGTCCATGCGCTGGCGTTCAAGATGCGCCGCTTGAGCGAACGGGAGGGCTGGGTCATGAACAGACTCTGGCGCGGACGCGGGACGCTTCTGGGGACATCGAGCGGCCGTCACGCCTGCCTGGGACCGGATGCATTGGACCCGTGCGCGCGACCTGTCCTGCAGGCTGCGGCCGGGAGCGTCCTTATTCGCAAGGTCAATCTAAAAGTCAAATCGCCCGAGCTGCAGTCGCGCGGCCGCGGCGGTACTCGCCGGGCCGGCGCGCGCTGATCTCGCCGGGCGATCGAGAAGCACAATTGACCTGATCAGGGCGCTGCAGCTATTGAGCTGCCATGGTGAGCGGAGCGGGAAACAAAGCTGGAACGGTGCTGATTTCTCGTCGTCAACCGCCGTTCGCCGGCTGGGTTGCGATCGACGAATTCGAGGACCTGTTCGCGCGGTTCAGTGACGGACACATCCTCTGTGCCGAGCATCGCTCGATCCGCACCATCGTGGGGCGGACCAAGAGCCGCCTGTTCGGGCCGTTTCTGCGGCTGGACGATGCGAGCGCCGGCGATGTGCTGCTTGTTGTGGCACGCAACCCTAGCGATCTGCGCATGGTGCGCGCCCTTCCAGATGCACGGAAGCGCTTTCGGCAGATCGTCGGCTATGTGATCGACTCCTATTTCCTGGAGGCCTATGGCCGTTGGGCCGGGCAATATGATCACGTGTTCTCGACCAGCGAAGAGGGAGCAGAGCTGCTGCGCCGGAAATTCGGCGTCTCCAGTTCCGTGTTGCGTCAAGGCTTCGATTGCCTGCGCTGGGCCAACACCGATGCGGGGCGCAGCATCGATGTGATCGGCTTCGGCCGTCAGCCGGACAGCTATCATCAGCGCTTCCAGGCCGAATTTCACACCGATCGCTCGAAGGTGCTGTATCTCCACTCGCCGCTCGGCGTCCATACCGGACCGGGCGTCTATACCGAGCGGCCGATGCTGCTGAAGCTGCTGCAGCGAGCGAAGATCTCCCTGGCGTTTCACATGCTGGTGGACCCGATCGGAAACCGGCCGCGTGACGCCGGTTTCGTGACGAGCCGCTGGCTGGAATCGCTCGGCACCGGCTGCGTGGTCGTTGGCAAACGGCCGGTCGGCGTGATGGCCGACGAGATGTTTCCCTGGCCGAATGCGACCATCGAAGTTCCGGACGATCCCGCGCGCGCGGTCGCGTTGATCACCGAACTGCTGGAGGATCCGGGTTTCATTGCCGACACTCGCGCCCGCAACGTCGCCGAGATGTGCCGCCGGCACGATTGGCGGTACCGGATCCGCGACATCTACAAGCATCTCCAGCTGCCAGAGCCGGAGCTTTTGAAGCGGGAGCTCCAGGCCCTGGACAGTCTGAAGCTTCAGCCGCCGCTCCAGGCCGTGGCGACGCGCGGGCTCTCGGGATTCGGCTGATGCGCGACCTCAAGGGATTGCCCGAGGATGGGGCGCAGACGCCCCGCCGGCTGTTCATGGTGCTGTCGCCGCGGTCGCTACCTTATGCGCGGCTGGCGCTGCGGAGCCTGTTGCGCAATAGCGTGGAGCCGTTCACGCTGACGCTGATCACCGATGGGCCGGACGATGTGCGTCAGCTTCGGGAGGAACTCGAGGGCTTGCGCGCGGGTCCCGCGCCGCAATTGCGGGCGATCGCGGTTCATGGCGAGGCCGATCTCGCCGATCTCGAGGCGGCGCGGTTCGGACGCCATCCGGCGCTGCGGCGGTTCCGCCATGGCCATCCCTGCTGGCGCAAGATCACCGATCCCCTGCTGCTGAGCGAGGCGGGGAAGGAGATGGTCGTGCTCGATCCCGATCTGTATTTTCCCAACCGCTTCAGCTTCGAGCCGACGGCAGCGCGCGGCGTGATGCTGATGTGGCAGCGGCCGTCCTGCCTGCTGCCCGACGAGGTCGTGACATCAGCGATCACGGCCGGCGTGGCGCTGGCGCATCACACCGATATCGGCGTCGCGCAATGGCGGCAGCCGGTCGATCTGGATTGGCTGAACTGGCTGATCGCGACGCTCGAGGCGCCGACCCTGCCGCGCCACATGCATATCGAGTCCATCGTCTGGGCCGCAATTGCGATGAAGATCGGCGGCGGCTATCTCGATCCCGGCCAATGGGTCTGCTGGCACCGCACGCAATATAAGCGCCTGCTGCGCCGCCTCGGCGTGTCCGGCGCGGCGGTGCTGCAGCGGGAGCGGTTCTCCGGGATCAAATGCTTTCACGCCGGCGGCGAGGCGAAATGGTGGCTGGTGGAGGCCCATCAACGCGGCCTGCTCGACCGCAACGACACCGCCACGCATCCGGCGCCGCTGTTGCCGTTCGAGGAGCTGCAGCCCTGGCAGTTCCGCATGCTGAAGGCGCGGCGGAGCTGGCTGCGGCGGCTCGGCTATTACGAGCTCATGGGCTGAGCGCGATCTCGCGGTCGATCAGGTCGAGCAGCGCCAGGCTGCGCTCGTCGAATTTGCGCGCGAACAGCTTGGGCGAGGCCCGCAGGCGCTCGGCATCGTCGATGTCCAGCGTGCGTGGATAGAGCGGATTCGGACGCTCCCAATCGGCATAGCGCAGATCGTCGCTGACGATCCGGTCGCGGAACGGCGAGTTCGACAGCAGGCTCTGGAAGAACGATTCGTCGGGAATGAAGACGGTCTTGAAATAGCGGACATAAGCGGGGTTCTGCCGCACGAAGCTGTCGACATAGGCGACGCAGTCGCTGGTCAGGCACCACCACATCGAGCCGCCATGCGGCCGAAAGCCGAGCGGAAAGCGCCGGCGCCATTTGATCTGGATGTGCCGGCTGCGGAACGACAATGTCCAATAGAGCACGCGGTTGAGGGCGTTGTGCTCGCCCTGCGCCGCGGTCCAGCGATTGGGCGCGTCGGCGGCAAAGGATTCGATGAACTCGGCGTTCGGATGCGCATCGAGCCGGGCGCGGATCTCGTCCTGCGATTTGATCGGATAGTCCTGGCCGGACAGCAGGAAGGCGCGGTCGAACGCCAAGGTCCTCGTGATCGCCTCGCGCATGCAGCTCAAGGTCGCCGCGACGATGCCGAACCGGCCCCAATAGCAGCGGTGGCGCTCGGCGCACAGAAACACCTGGCTGGGCAGCCGCTCGGACAGCGCCCGGAGCTCCTGATAGACCTCGACCGCCGCCCGCTTGTCGACATGAACCACGAAGACATTGCGATCGTCGCGCAGGCGCTCGATCAGCCGGATGACCTGATGCGGCGCCTTGTGGCACAGGATGAAGAAGGCGAGCCGGGTTGCGCCGCCCGGCCGCGTCAATGCGGTGGCGTCACCCTGCAGGTCGGGACGGCCGGTCATTGCCAGACCCTCAGTCGAAGCCGGGCGCGGTCACGCCAGCGCCCGATCAAGCAGATCGATGGTCTGTTGGATCTCGCTCAGATCAAAGCAATAGCCGCCGACCTGCTGCCCCCGCATGCCCACGACCATGGCCGACCTGATCCCGAGGCATGCGGTCCATTGCCGTTGATTGGCCGAAAACCGGTCCGGAGGCTGCAGCACCAACAGGCCGCTGCTGGACGGCATGGCATAGACACAATGTGCAATATGGCTGCCCTCGAGCGAGACAACCAGACGCGCATCGACCAGCGCCTCAAGCATCGCGTCGAACGGCGTCGTCGCCGTGTCGAGAACGACGAAGCCGCTGCGCGTGAGACCGTCGATGATCTCGGCTTCGTTCTCGATCCAGCGCCGCGCTCCGTCCTGGCCGCGCTTCAGGTAGACCAATGTGCGACGGCCCTTGTGCGGAAAGCGCGCTCCGACCACCGCGCGGAGGCGTTCGTAGCGCTCGCGCCGCAGGCGGTTGTGATGATAGTCGCTGAAGATCGTCAGATGCCTGATCCGCGCCCGGAACGTCGGCGCGCAGCTCTGGTTGAACAGCGCCTTGTAGTGCTCGACATGAAGCCCGGTCGGCCCCGGCAGGCACAGCGGAGGCAGACCGAGATCGTCGGCCAGCAGGTGCAGCGTGCAATCGTCACGCAGCCAATGTCCGAAATATTTCACGCCGTAATAGGACGAGACGAGGGCTGCCTGCTCGATCTCGACGGGCTCGGCCTGCCCATCATATTTCAGCTCACGCACTCCCAAGCACAGAGGGAGGCCACCACTTCGTCATATTCAGCGTCAATGGGCCTGGGCGGCTTTGCCAGAAGCGTCAGATTCGTATAGTCTCACCACGAATAATGCGCTTCTTTGATTGGGGGATGAAGACGATGCACGCCAAGTTCAAAATTGCGACCGCGGTGGCAGTCGCGATCGCTGCAATGGCGCTATCCAATCCGGCTTCGGCGCGTCATCGGCTTTATCCGCTCACGCAGTGCGGTCCGAACCTCGACCATCTGTGCCCGCTGCATGGTTCATTCGAGGGCGCCCCTTTCCACTATAATCTCGCCATTCACCCAAGCTGCATCAAGACGGTGCCCGTCCAGACCGCCTATGGCATCGAACGCCGCCGCGCGGTCGTCTGCGGAGCGCCGGCGCGCGAAATGATCTGGTGGTGGTGAGGCACGACCTCGACTGTCACCACCGATGACTATCTGCTCGTTCCTTGCGCGGGTGTGCGGTTCGTCGTCGAAGGTTGCGATGGCGTGTTCCTGATGGGCCCGTTGTTGATCGGGCCCTGGTTGATTCCCTGCTGGGAGTAGGGCGCATTTTCACGCCGAAGATTCCCATAGGCGTCTCTTTGCGGTGTAACCCCATTTTGAGCTGTGGCCGAGCCTGCGAAAGCCCCCAGCCACAGTACAATGAGACTGCCTTTTGTCAGCGCGCTCAAATTCTTAACTCCCCGTCCAGCCAGGATATCCTGTGCTGTCAAGCGTACCAGCTTGATAGACACGAGGCGAGACGATCCTTAACGTCGGGCCGCGCGAGTCGTCGGAAAGCTAACTTGGGTTGCCTCGATAGCTGATCGCAGGAGCTCGCGATCGAGTCGGGAGCTGTCGATGGAATGGGTCTTGTTCGTCTCGTTGCAGTGGATCGTGTTTGGAAGCCCGACTCAGCCGACGACCCAGGTCATCGACTCATTCCCCAACGAACAACTCTGCAACAAGGCTGCCGACGCGATCAGGGCGGAGCTCAACAATCCGGTCGGCGGTCAACAGCGCCTTCAGACGGTAGGCCGGGTCGTCTGTTTCATGAGGAAAGACGGCGTGCCCCCCGGCCGCTGAGTTCGATATCCCGCCGCATGATCGCCGATCCGCTTGTCGGGACGGGCTGCCTTTCTGTTGGTCAGACAACCTAGGCTTCTGCTCAGTTCTTACGCAGCGTATGGCCCGCAGTCAGGATAATCAGCATCGCCAGGCACATGACGAGGGCCGCTGATCGGATCTCCTCGCGCGAAAAGCCGGCGTAAACATGGGCAGTGTGCCTAAAGAAGGCAGCGCTCAGAACCGCGGCGCCGAGCGCCATAGCAACATGCTTGAAGCGGGAGTTGAGGGCAGCAATCATTGGCAGGTACTTCAGGTTGTTTTCGACGTGATACGCCCTATTAACTATGTCAAAGCTGGCGCAGATATGGCAGCCCTGCCATAGAGCTCGCCTACCGCGGTCACCATTCAGCAGCTTCAGCGCGCCAAGGACGGCGCAACTGTGCAAAATTGAGTGTAAACCGATGACTTTATGCGGTTCAACACAATTAACGGGCGGTGCCGGGAGCCCAGATCGCCTCCCGGTATAGGAGGTATGCGGCGAGCGCAGCTCTAATCTTGGGCAGGAACCCTGTGACCACGTAGAGAGCCTTGGTGGTCAGATGCGCGCCGGGGGACGAAGTTACCGGTCGGCATCGTCCTTCGCAGATGCGAACGCGATCAGAACGCGTTCCTCTTTCGCACCACTTCGAAGAAGGTCTTCATGATGATCTGAACATCGAGCCAGAGGCTCCAATTGTTGATGTACCAGAGGTCCATCTCGACGCGCCGGGAAATCAGATCAAGCGAGGGGGTCGCGCCGCGAAGACCATTCACTTGCGCCCAGCCGGTCATCCCTGGCTTGACGTGATGCCTGAACGCATAATCCTGCAGCAGGCGCTCGAACTGATTGTCATGGGCGATGGCGTGAGGACGCGGCCCGACCAGGGACATGTCGCCGCGCAACACGTTGACCAGCTGTGGCAGCTCATCGATGCTGGCGCTGCGGAGATAGGCTCCGATGCGCGTGACCCGCGGATCGTTCCGCGTCGCCTGGGTTACAGTGTCGCCGTTCTCCAGCACGGTCATCGTCCGGAACTTGAACATCACGAATTGCCGGCCATTGAAGCCCTTTCTGTTCTGCAGAAAGAACACCGGCCCCTTTCCGTCGAGCTTGATCAAGATCGCGGTCAACGCGATGATCGGACTCAACAGGATCAGCGCGGTGAGCCCGATGACGATGTCCATCATGCGCTTCACGCCACGCTCCACGGCGCTCAGCGGCGCGCGCTGGATCTCCAGCGAGACGACGCGCTGCTGGGCAGACGGCGCGTAATCGCTCAAGGCGCGAATCTGTTTGTCCGGCAGCAGCCGAACTGACACCGGGAACGCCTTCATCTGCTGGCGCAGGTACTCCAGCCGCTCCGGCGAGTTCCAGGGGATCACGAGCAGGACTTCCGTCACGTCGTGTTCCTGCATGAATTTCGCGGCGGTCGCCACGGCTTTGAGATCGCCGGCCTTCTGATTCGCCGGGTCCGACGCCGCACTCAGCGCGATTCGATGAACTTCGGCGGCGCCAAACAGAACCAGCAGATCTCTCGGCTCGAGCGCGTCCAACTCCTGTGGGGCGCCGAGAAGAATCAGGTCGCGTCGGCCGATCACGCCACGGACAACTGCATCTTCGAGCAGGTACTTTGCCAATTTCCTGCCAGCGAGCAGCCCCGCTGGCGCCGCGGCGAGAAACAACAGGAATGCGCCTCTGGAGAACGCGGTGCCGATCTTGAACAGGAACGCAAAGAACGCCAGCATCAGCGCTGTCGTGAGCCAGGAGAACATGATCTCGAGGAACTCGACCGCGGGCTTCGCTGCGCTTTCCAGATCGTAGTAGGCGAGGCCGCTCAGTCGCACGATGTGGAGAAAGCTCGCGGCGAGGCCCAGCGCAAAATACGCGGATAGGTCGGGGATGGGGGTGTCAGTCAGCCAATGATAGGCGAAGCACGCGGACAAACTCGCGATCAGAATGATCGCCGCGTCTGCGGTGGCGAGGACGTAGGTGATCGCCTGGCTTGGAAGCGGAGCTTGGGCTCTCGCAACCGCTGAGGTCGCAACCTCTTGCTCCGGATCGCGAACCTCTGACCGCATCGACATCAAAGAACCATTCCGCATTCAAAAGGTGAGTAGTCAGTCTGATCTCAACTTTCAGAAGTAATTTTCCACCAATGCGGGCAGACTAATCTTGAGGGGATTGCAATGCAACCTCATGTGTGGCGGAGACCGGTATTTGGAATGGCGTAATGGCGATCTCAGGACCTTTGTTCCCCATTCGACACAGTTGGCGACGTGCTCTTGCAGCGCCATTGACCGACATTATTCAGCTCTGCTGATTGCATCGTGGCCGCTCGCCCCTGTCGAAGGAGGCTGCGGGTGACGTCGAACTGATCCGTCGTTCTCTGCACGCAGCTGGGCCGATGACCGCGAGGGGGCGCGTCAACTGATGATCTTCGCTGGCAATTCGTCCTCGTAGGAGGGGCGATGGGGAATTGCCGCCGCGGCGATCCGCGCTTGCTTCTCGAAAGCGGCGGCTTCGCTTCCGAAATTCAGTGACGTTCAAGCTCCGCGCTCCTGCAGACGCTCGAGGTTTGTGGTATTTTTATCACAGGCACGGTGATTGCGAGATCGAAGCACAGATCCGCACCGATGGACGCGGCGGACAGCGCGCCCGCGGACTGGTGGACCGCGCGATGATGGTCGGCCCTACGGGCGAGGGCTGGCCTGATCTACGGCTCTTGGTATAAGTCGGCCACGGTCCTCAGCGACCGCAAGGCCATTTATCATCTCGTTGCGAGACTGGAATGCATATTGAGCGCTATCCGATATTGGGCATTCTGTCTCTCACCCCTGTGAAGCACGGCGATGCGCGTGGCTTCTTTTCCGAGGTGTATCGACGGGAGATCGCTTCCGCAGCAGGTCTGCCGGTCGATTTCGTTCAGGAGAACCACGTTTTCTCGGCCCAACGCGGCGTGCTGCGTGGGCTGCATTTCCAGCGTCCGCCGCGCGCGCAGGGCAAGCTCGTACGTTGTATCCGCGGTGCCATCTTGGACGTGGCGGTCGATATCAGAACGGGATCTCCGACCTTCGGGCGTCATGTTGCCGTCGAACTGTCCTCCGCCAATTGGACGCAATTATGGGTCCCCGAAGGCTTTGCGCACGGCTATGCGGTGCTGGAGGCGCCTTGCGAGGTTCTCTACAAAGTCACCGACTATTGGGCTCCGTCCTCCGAGCTTGGTCTTGCGTGGGACGATCCTGATCTCGGCATCGATTGGCGCCTGGGCAGCGACGAGGTGATCCTGTCCGACAAGGATCGCGTGCATCCTCGGCTTTCCGGCCTCGCCCCGGTTTTTCAGTTTTCTGAGAAGACATCCTCATGAAGATCATCGTTACAGGCGGGGCCGGTTTCATCGGCTCGGCGGTCTGCCGTCATCTCGTAGCCGATCTCGGACATGCGGTCCTCGTGCTCGACAAGCTGACCTATGCGGGGAACACCGCGTCGTTGGCGCCGGTGATGTCGAGTCCGAGCTTTTCGTTCGAGCAGGTCGACATCTGCGAACGGCAGAAGGTGGAGCAGGCGTTTGCGAGCTTCGCTCCGGATGCCATCATCCATCTCGCCGCGGAAACCCATGTCGATCGTTCGATCGATGGTCCTGATCATTTCATTCAGACCAACCTGGTTGGCACCTTTACGCTGCTAGAGGTGGCGCGCCGATATCTCAACGGAGCGGGGCGCGCGAAGGCAGACCAGTTTCGCTTCATCCATGTCTCGACCGACGAAGTCTTCGGTTCGCTTGGCGAGGAGGGGCTGTTCACGGAAACCACCGCTTACGATCCAAGCTCGCCCTACTCGGCCAGCAAGGCCGGATCGGATCATCTGGCGCGGGCCTGGCACCGGACCTACGGACTGCCGGTCATCGTCTCGAACTGCTCCAACAATTATGGACCGTATCAGTTTCCGGAAAAGCTCATCCCGCTGATGATCCTGAACGCGCTGCATGCGCAGCCGCTGCCGGTCTATGGCGATGGTGGCAACATTCGTGACTGGCTGTTCGTCGATGATCACGCGCGCGCGCTGGTCGCGCTGCTCGAACGCGGTGTCCCGGGAGCGACCTACAATATCGGAGGACGGACGGAACGCCGCAACATCGATGTGGTCAGGCAGATCTGTCAGTGTCTCGACCGGCTGCGTCCCGCCGGAGGTCCCCACGAACGCCTGCTGACCTTCGTGGCGGATCGGCCCGGCCATGATCGTCGCTATGCGCTCGACTGCAGCAAGCTGGAAGGCGAGCTCGGTTGGAAGGCGCAGGAGACGTTCGAGACCGGGATCGAGAAGACCGTGCGCTGGTATCTCGACCGTTCGGATTGGTGGATGCCGCTTCGCGATGTTTATCGCGGCGAGCGGATTGGCGTATCGAGGTAGGTCTTGAAGTCGACGCGGCTATATGTCCTCGGACGGCACGGGCAGGTCGCCAGGGCGCTCCAGGAAGCATCCGAGGCGCAGCCTGACCTGGTCCTGGGCTTTGGCGGGCGCGACGCGTTCGATATCGCGGATACCGATGCTGTCCTGCAGGCCTTGCGCGGCTTCCAGCCTGACATCGTGATCAACCCCGCCGCCTATACGGCGGTCGATCGCGCGGAAGAGGACGCGGCGGCCGCCTATCATGTCAACCGGGATGGTGCGAGAGCGGTCGCGGAAGCAAGCGCGCGCCTGGAGATCCCGACCATCCATCTGTCGACCGACTATGTTTTCGACGGCGCGAAGCCGGCTCCCTATGTGGAGGATGACGCGCCTGCTCCGATCAACGTCTATGGTGCCTCGAAGCTTGCAGGCGAGCTTGCGGTCGCCGCCGCGAACCGCCGGCATGTCATCCTGAGAACCGCCTGGGTGTATTCGCCATTCGGCCAGAACTTCGTTCGGACGATGCTCCGGCTTGCAAGCAGCCGCGACACGTTGCGGGTCGTGAACGATCAGGTCGGCTGCCCGACCTCGGCACTCGACATCGCGCGAGCCATTCTTGCGATCGCGCGCAGGATCGACCGCGCCGGCTGGACGAACGAGTTTGGCGGCGTCACGCATATTGCCGGTCCCGACGTCGTCACGTGGTACGATTTCGCCTGCAGCATCATGCGGGTCGCGGCCGCGCACGGTGCGCGGACGGCGCGTATCGAGCCGATCCCGACGCGCGATTATCCCACGCCGGCGCGCCGGCCCGCCAATTCGCGCTTATCATGCGATCGCCTGACGGCGGTCTTTGGAGTTTCCATGCCGTCGCTTGAGGCATCACTTTCGGAGTGCGTCTCGCGCCTGATCGCCACCGGAAGCTGACGAAGGAGATGAACGTGAAGGGAATCATTCTGGCGGGCGGCAGCGGAACGCGCCTGTATCCGATGACGCTGGCGATCTCCAAGCAGTTGCTGCCGATCTACGACAAGCCGATGATCTATTATCCGCTGACGACGCTGATGCTCGCCGGCATTCGCCAGATCCTCATCATATCGACGCCGGAGGATCTGCCGCGGTTCGAAGCGCTGCTCGGCAGCGGCGAGCGCTTGGGCCTGGAACTGTCCTACGCGGTCCAGCAGCGCCCGGCCGGGCTCGCGGAAGCCTATATTATCGGCGCCGACTTCGTGGATGGCGTTTCGTCGGCGCTCATTCTCGGTGACAACATCTTCTATGGCCACGGACTTCCCGAGATGCTGTCGCGCGCCGCTTCGCGAACGCAGGGTGCGACGGTCTTTGCCTATCGCGTCGCGGACCCGCAGCGCTACGGCGTCGTCGGCTTCGACGAGTCCGGGCGCGCGAGCTCGATCGAGGAAAAGCCGGCCGTTCCCAAATCAAATTTCGCGGTCACCGGCTTGTACTTCTATGATAGCGAGGCCGCGAAGATCGCGTCCGGGCTGCGGCCTTCGGCGCGCGGCGAGCTGGAGATTACCGATCTCAATCGCGTCTATCTGGAGCGCGGCCTGCTCGATGTCGAATTGATGGGGCGCGGCTTCGCCTGGCTTGACACCGGGACGCCGGACAGCCTGCTGGCCGCATCCGATTTCGTGGCGTCGCTCGAGCGCCGCCAGGGGCTCCGGATCGCCTGCCCCGAGGAGATCGCGTTCAATTGCGGCTTCATCGATCGTCAGCAGCTGGAGCGTCTCGGCGAGGCGCTGGGCAAGTGCGATTACGGCCGCTATCTGCTGTCCATCGCCAGATCTGACCAGGCCGAGCGGCGGTAAGGGATTTCATCATAGCCTCCAGCGGGTTCCGTAGCGGCTTAACGCTGCAGAATTTACCATGCGGAACAATAGTGGTGCTGGACCGGCACGCCGGGCTGCTACATCTTGCAGCGCGTGATGAGCGTGCGGCCTGGGGTGCTTTAACCTGTGTTAAGGGCCCGGGCCGCGGATATGGTTTCGCCGAAAATTCGTTAGAACCTATTGGCCGCTTTGCGCGGCAAATTGCCGGGTCTGTAAGGAATCCGAGTTTGATGCAGCGGGATTTGCAGATTGATTGCGAGTTTACGCTCGCCTTGAACAATCGCACGGGGAAGTACTTCCTTTGTCGCGACATGATCGAGGCGTGCGCCGATTTGATCTCCCGCCAGTTGTTCTGGCGTTTGCCTTCGGCCAAGGTACCGCCGCGGACCATGTCGCGCATCCTGGGACGTCTGGCCCGCATCGAGGTCTCGTTTCGGACACAGCATCCCTGGACTTATCGCGTGTTTCCGGCGATGCGTGGACGGCGGCCGGTGTTCTTCACTGATCCGCGTGAATGCGTGCTGTATCGTCTCCGACGCTACGACGTCGTGCTGTGCCACGATATGGGGCCCATCACCCATCCCGAGCTCTACGCGCCCGGTGTGCGTGAGATCTATTCGGCAGCCTTCGAGCGCATCAAGGCGGCTCGTCCGCTGATCATCTTTGTCAGCGAAGCCTCGAAGAACGATTTCATTCGGCTCTATGGCGACGACTTCCCGTTGCTTGCCGTTGCTCATCCGCCGATCAGATCAGACCTCGACGATGCCGAAGAGGAGGAGATTCCAAATCTGCCCTCTCGGTTCCTGCTGACCGTCGGAAGCATCGGCGCGCGCAAAAACCACGCGCGCGCGATCGCGGCCTACGCCATGTCAGGACTGGCCGACGAGGGCTGCGCCTATGTCATCTGTGGCGGCCCGGAACCGGGCGCAGAGGCCGTCGAAGCCGCCGCCCGCGACACCAAGGGCGTTCACCTCTGCGGCTATGTCAATGACCGCCAGCTTCGTTGGCTGTATCGGCACGCCCGCGGGTTCGTGCTGCCGAGCATCTTGGAAGGCTTCGGTTTGCCGGCCGCCGAGGCCATCAATCGTGCACTGGTGCCGCTGGTTGGCGCAGGAGGCGCCTTGCACGAGGTGACCGGCGATTCCGCCGTGCTGGTCGATCCGCTCGATGTCGGTCAGATCGCCGCCGGCATGAGAACGCTCGTCACCATGGATGATCAGGAGCGGGCGGCGCGCCTGGCCGCCATGAAAGCCAATATCGGTCGCTTTTCGAGCGAGGCGGCGGTGTCCGCCTGGCGCAGGGCGATCCAGCAATCCATCGCAAGCTGGCGATCAGACAAGGGAGGTCCGGGCTGATCGGCCCTGACTACGAAGCGACCCCGGGGGTACTCCTGCGTAAAGAGAGAGGCAATGCAGACTGAAAATCGGCTAGTCGTCTTCTACTATGGCAGCTTCCTGCCGCCGGCCAATGGCTCGCATGTTCGTATCACCTCGATGCTGGACCGCCTTGCGCAGGAATTCAGCAACATCACGCTCTACTCCTACGACAATCATCCGGAATGTCCTTGGACGCCCGCGGCGGAAGCGGCGTTCCGCCAGCGGTGGCCGGGCGTCGAGTTGGTGATCGAGCGCCACACCAAGCTGTTGCGTTATGTGACGCGGGCGAAAAACCTCCTCGTCTCGCTGTTTCCCTGGCTCGCAGCCCAGATCCTGCGGCTGTCGGCCAACGGCACGACGCCGAAATTCGATGCGCTCAGATCGCGCTCCAATCTCTTCATCGTGAGCTATGCCGAAGGTCTCGCCCAGCTCAACGGCGTCGAGACGTCGCGCTGTATTGTCGAGACGCACGACGTCAACTTCCTGAAATGGTCGAAGCTGCATCACCGGAGTCCGGTCTCGCTGATGCCGCTGCGCAAGCTGCGCGGCGAGGTCGGGGCACTGGAAGCCGTGCGCGGCGTGCTCGCGATCTCCTCGGCCGAGACAGCGTTTTTCAAGATGATGCTGTCGTCGCCCACGATCTCCTACGTTCCCTCTTGGGAGCGGCCGAATTCCACGGCGGATCTGGCGCAGCAGCACTATGATTTCGATCTCATTTTCGTCGGCTCAGAATACGAGATGAATGTGCGCGGCCTGACCACGCTGCTCAAGGAGCACGGATCATGGCTGGCCAATTATCGGATCGCGGTGTGCGGCAAGGTCTGCGATCAGCCGGCCGTGATCGCCGCCGCCGCTGAATTTCCGAATGTCGAGCTGCTGGGTTTCGTCGACCGTGTCGAGGATATCTATGCGCGCAGCAAGGCGGCGCTGGCGCCGGTTGATGGCACCGGGCTGAAGATCAAGGTCGTGAGCGCGCTGGCGGCGGGGATGCCGGTCCTGGCATCCACGCATTGTCTGGAAGGGCTTCCGGCCGGCCATGAAGGCGCCGTTTTCGAGATCGACGAACGCACCGCGCACATGATCTTGAATCAACCGGAACGCCTCGCGGCAGCAAGGGAGGCAGCACGGCGTTACGACGCCCTGCTGAAGGCGAGCGGCGATTTGTCGGCGCTGCTCGGCACGATCCATGCCTTCTTTTCCGAACCGGCAAGTTCCGAGGCCGAGTTGACGTTCGCGCCGTCTCGCCCGGTCCAAGCCTTGTCGTCATGACCTATCGTTCCCGTCGCGAGCCATCACCGAGGCGGCGCCCAACCAGTTCCCGGAGTGAGTTGCATCATGAGTACCCAGGTCGAGATTGCGGTCATCGGCGCAGGCCCCTACGGGCTGTCGGTCGCGAGCCATCTTCTTGCGCAAGGACGCGAGGTCCGCGTCTTCGGTCTGCCGATGCAGACGTGGCACGAGGCGATGCCGGTCGGCATGAAGCTCAAATCGGAAGGGTTCGCGTCCAATCTGTCCGATCCCACCGGTGAGCTGACGCTCGAGCGCTATTGCCAACTGAACGGCCTGCCTTATTCGCATACCGGAACTCCGGTGAAGGTGGAGATCTTCTCGGCCTATGGCCGGGCCTTCCAGCAGAAGTTCATCCCGCATCTCGAACCCCGGATGGTCTCGTCGATCGAAAGGGTCCCGAATGGCTTTGCGCTGCGGCTGGACGATGGGGAAGGGGTCCGGGCGCGGACGGTCGTCGTCGCAACGGGCATCAAGGCCTTCAGCTACACGCCGCCCGAGCTCGATGGGTTGTCGAATGACCTCGTGACACATGCCTCGTGCTACGGCGACGCTGAGCATCTCGCCGGGCGAGACGTCGCGGTGGTCGGCGGGGGCGCTTCGGCAACCGACATTGCGGCCTTGCTTCGCGCGCGCGGAGCCAACCCGTTCATCGTCACCCGGCGGCCGAGCATCCGCTTTCAATCAGCCTTGGGTCAGCGCTCTCTGCTCGACCGGATCAAGGCGCCGATGACCGGACTGGGCCCGGGCTGGAAGTCGGTGCTGTGCGTTCACGCGCCGCTGGTGTTCCACGCCATGCCAGAGGACTTCCGCGTCGACGTCGTCCGACGCTATCTCGGTCCGGCGCCGGCCTGGTTTGTGCGGGACCAGGTCGAGGGACATGTGCCGGTTGTCGCCGACGCAAAGGTCGCAAAGGTCGAAGCCGGCGGACGGGGCGTGCGCCTGCAGATCAGCCACTCCGATGGTGTTACAAGGACGTTGGAGGCCGATCACGTGATCAGTGCGACAGGCTATCGCGTCGATCTCGACCGCCTGACGTTTCTTGGCGACGGGATCCGCTCGTCGCTGCGCAGGTCGGACACCGCGCCGGCGCTGTCGCGGCATTTCGAGTCGAGCGTCCCGAACCTCTATTTCGTCGGTCCCGCCGCCGCCAACAGCTTCGGACCGTTGATGCGCTTCGCCTATGGTGCCGACTACACCGCCAGGCGGCTGTCGCGCCATCTGGCCGGAGTCTCGGTTCGCAAAGGCAACCGGCAGGATGAACGGTTCACGGCGCTGAGCTCCGAGAGGTCGCGTCCGTGATCCGGCCCGGCCGCCCCGCGGTCGTCGATCCGGTCTCGCCGGACCGCGTGGATCTCGCGGCGGACGCGATGGAGGCGAGCGGGCCGATTGAGGACGAGCGCTGTCCCCCAGGCAAGCCGCGCGTCTTGTTCGTCGCCATCGTCAACAATGTCGGCTGCGAACGGGTCGTCGTCGACATGGCGCAACATGGGGCGCTGTGTGCTCTTATCAGCCCGCCCGACTTCTATGCCGCGTCGGTGAGCGGATTGACGCGCCACATCCCGCTTCCCTCTTTCAGCAGCGTCTGGCTGACCTCTTTGTTCGTTCGCCGCCGGCTCGAACAGGTCGTGAGAGACTGGTCGCCCGAGCTGATCGTGCCGCTGGACGACATCGCAGCTTGGCTGCTCCGCAGCCTTGTCGCAACTCGTCAGCTTTCGGCCGGCGCACGCGAGATCCTGGTTCGGTCGCTCGGTGCCCCGCACGGCTATCGGACGGCGACCAGCCGCCATCTGCTCATGGAGCTCGCTGCGCGCCTCGGTCTGCGCAAGCCGCACCACGCGGCCGTGACCGGAGCATTTGCGGACGAAGATCCGTCTGATGATGACTGGTCGTTTCCGCTGTTCCTGAAGACGGAGCACACCTGCGGAGGCTTCGGGGTCGAAGTCGTGCAGGACCGCTCCCAATTCGCCCAGCGCGTCGCCGCACAGCGGCGCGGCGGCTCCGGGATACGCCGTCTCGCATCGACAGCGAAACATGCGCTACAGCGCGCAGCCGGATTCGATCTGTGGGCCTCGGCGGACATGATCGCCCAGACCCATGCGGTGGGACGGCCTGCCTTTCGCACCGTCAGCACCTGGCAAGGGCGCGTGCTGGCTGGCGTCAGCTTCGTCGCCGAGCAGATCCATCCGGAGCCGACCGGCGCCAGCACCGTCATTCGTCATGTCGAGAACCAGGAAATGGCCGAGACCGCGGCTGCGCTGACCGAGGCGCTCGGCTGCTCCGGCTTCGTCAGCTTCGATTTCATGCTCAACACCGAGGATGAAACGGCCACGCTGATCGAGATGAACCCGCGCTGTGTCGGCAGCTGTCATCTGGGACAATTGTTCGGTCAAGATCTCGCCGGCGCCCTGATGTCGGAGGTCAGCGGTCGCCAGCATACGCTCTCGGCCGAGTCGGCTGATGAGCAGCTGATCGCGTTGTTTCCGAAGGAGCTCGATCGCGATCCGAAGAGCTTCTATCTAAGCTCCTCTGCCGTTCGACACGACGTGCCGTCCGCCGAGCCCGCGCTCGTCGCCGCGCACGAACGCGACCTCGTCGCGCGACATCCGGCGGATGCCCGCTTGATCCGCCGCCATATCAGCCAGGGTCCGGTCGATCGTCCCAGCCCCGAGGCGCAGCGCGGGCATTACACGAGCGCTTCGCATCTCACGGGCGAATTCGTGTGCAACGCATCGGGGTCATCCGGCCGCGATCGCTGAGCGCGGATATGGCCTCCCGGCTTCGCCCCGGCGGGCCTGAGCCCTGTCAGGCTGATTTGGGCCGCACCGCCGGCCGCCACCAGCCCTTGATCAGCTCCTCGCGGCTTTCAGCCTGATGCAGCAGGTCGGGACGGTATTTGCTTGGAATCGCGGCCTCGACCTTGCTCAGTGATCGCGACGCATCTCTTGCGTCATCGACATCCACGAACCGGTGCGTCGCGATGATCCGCGCATTGGGCATCATGTGTTGGAAGCCGAGATTGGCAAGGCCGCCGAGTTGCAGCAGCTCGGTCGGCGAAAGGTCGAGTCTGATCTGACCTTCGGCGGGCGCCTTGCGCCGGACGCCGGCGCCATGCCCGATCCGCCAGCATTCCTCGCCCAGAGCCGCACCGAGAACCCAGAGCAGGGACGGGATGGGGTCGGTCTCGCGCCGGCGCGGCTCGGAGCTCTGTGCGAGCATCCTGGAGAGGTTCTTCAGCGCGTTTTGGATGTCGGCGCCTGGGGTGCTGGCCAGATGGGACGCCATGCCGACCTGAAGCTCGCGGACCGCTTCCTCGATTCCTATGATCCGTCCGCGCGCCTGGTAGGACCGTCCGCAGGACCAGGCGAAATAGAACGAGGCCCCCAACAGCGTGAGCATTCCGTAAAGTACGATATCCACGTCGGCCCCCGTGAGTACCTCGTCGTGTGAGGTAAAATTAGCCGCTCTTGGTTAACGTCCGTTTTACGGGTCGAGTCCGGTTGATCCCGGATCACCCGTTAACGTCAGGTTGACCATAAGCCGCGGCGGATCGCTTTCATTAACGAGGTCCTCAGAGGGAACTCTCATTCTCTTTGACGGAGGGTGATCGGGATGAGCGAGGCAAAGCTGAGCAGCCAGCATTGCAGGGCGATCTGCAATGAGGTTGGCGAGCGATTGCGGTATTACCTGGATCGGAGCTCGACCAGCGTTCCGCCGCGGCTGTTGGAGCTGTTGCAGCAATTGGCGCTGCGCGAGGTGGAGGCGCCGTCGATCGTGCCCGACATGCCCGAGGAGCGCGTGGAAGCAGCCCGCCTCATTGCCGCCGAATGAGTCCTCGATCTTTCAGTACCTTGAGGCTGGTCCGAATTCTCAAACGTCAATCTCATAAGTCAATCCTGGGCGCTGACATGATCGAGACCGGTGTTGTCCGCGAGCCTGCCGGAGCCGAGAAGAGGCCGGATCTGATCGGCATCCAGATGCTGCGCGGCCTGGCTGCGTCGATGGTCGTGCTGCATCACACGCTCGAGGAGTCGCTTGCGTCCAAGGCCGCGCCGACCAGCCCGGATTGGCTGACGACGTTCGGCGCGTCCGGTGTCGACATCTTCTTCGTGATCAGCGGCTTCGTCATGGTTTATGCGAGTTTCGCCTCCGAGCGTCCCTCCATCGGCGCCGGGACGTTTCTCGCCAAGCGATTTGTCAGGATCTATCCGTTCTACTGGACATGTCTGCTGCTGATCCTGATCCTTTGGGGGCTCGGATTCTATCGCAAGCTGGATCCCACGCCCGGCATCTGGCTGCGCGCGGTGCTCCTGTTGCCGACGGACCAGCCGGTCCTGACCGTCTCGTGGACCCTGGTCTACGAAATGTATTTCTACATGCTGTTTGCGGCTGCCTTGTTTCTGCAGTGGTCGCGCCACGTCGCGGTGTTCGGCATCACGACCGCGATCGCGGCCTTGCTGGCGGCAAGCCTGCTGCTCGGCGACCGGGAGGACTTCCTGTCCAATCCCATCGTCATCGAGTTCTGCATGGGCATGCTGCTCGCAACCGCATTTCGTCGCCTGCACGTGATGCCCGCGTGGATCGGGATCGCCGCCGGACTGTCCGCCATCGTCCTGGCTTCGCTGTTCGTCCCGCATGAGACGACGAATGGACTGCCCCCGGCCGCGCGGGTCGTCGCCTGGGGACTTCCGGCGCTGCTCATTGTCGCGTCCTCGCTGAGTCTCAAGGCGGTCGGCTCAAGGCTTGAGCGTGCGATGGCATGGCTCGGCGACTGCTCCTACGCGATCTATCTCACCCACCCGTTTGTGATGGTCGTGTTCGCGCGCATCGTGAAGAACCAGCCGCGCCTGAGCGAAATGTCGTTGTTGCCGGTGGTGCCGTTTGTCGTCCTCATCTGCCTCGCAGCCGGTGCGGCGGCCCATGTGCTGATCGAACGCAGGCTGCTCGATTTCGGCCGCAGACTGCTGGCCCCGCGCCGCTCGGAAGCCGCTCTGCCGCGATAAGAGACGCGCCGGTGATGGCGCGGCCATATTCCATTGTCTTGGATGGTGGAGATCACTTGGTGCTCAGCCTCACCGATGAGGGGGCAGTCTCGCAGCTGAACCTTCGCCGTCGCGTTTTAGAGCATGATCCGGAAAAGTGGAAACCGGTTTCCCGAAAAGATCATGCTCAAACAAAGAGGAAAGATCATGATGCGTTTCCGTGGAAGCGCATCATGATCTAGCATCTGGGTGATCGGATAGGCCGGGTGTACCGTGTTGCGACTGCGGTGGGCGCTCGAAGCTCGTGACGCACCATGCCGATCGCAGCAGCGATCCCTATTCTCGTCTTGCCGGGACACCCTCTGGAGGCGCCATTGCTCTTGAGGCCTTGCCGTTCATCCTCGCGTGCGACGATCTTGCCGCAACTCAATCGCCTGCTGCGTGCTTTTCTCGGCTCCGGCTCATGAACTCTGTGCAGCTCGATCACAAAGGAACCGCACTTTCAAGTACCGTGGTCATGAGTGAGGAAGGCATCGAGGCGCGGCGATTTCTGTGGCGTCTGGCTCGCTCCGCGGAGGGCTGCGCGAGTGCCGGTGAGTGACACCTTCGCGCTCAAGGGGGGCCGAATGTTGGATACTCCGAAGTTTGGATCCCCTCGAGCCGCCGAATCCGCTAAAGCTCCGAAGGAGATTCGCAGGCTTGCCTGGCATTCGTCAATTCAGCACGAGACTTCAGTGACATCCGCTCTTCGTACCGCCCGCGGCTCAACGCTGCGCAAGAAAGCATCAGCAAAGCAAGCCGCTCCATTGAAGGCCGCTCCGCGGAAGAAGACAGTCGTTGCGACAAAAGCGAGCGCTCCGCTTCGGGCCGGCATTTCCTCCTCATCTCCGCTCGGCATGCTGGCGCTGTATCTCGCGGCGCAATGGCGTGCTTCGGGCCGAGACGGACTTGTGTTCCTTGCGGAAAATGAGAGTCGAGCCGAACGTTTGGGCTCTATCATCCCCGTCATCGAGCCGGCCTGTGATGTGCTCGTCTATCCGCGCTTGAACACGCTCCCGTTCGATCAGCTTGAGCCATCACGTGATATTGCAGGCCGACGGAGTTCTGTCCTGAGACGTCTGGCCGGCACAAAGAAGCCGATCCTGCTGATCACGACGGCGGAAGCCATGATGGAGCTCCTGCCGTTGCCCACAAACTTGTCTCGTATCGGATTCCAACTTCGGACTGGGGCGATCTATTCCGAAGCCGACCTTGAGGCTCGCTTGAAGGCCCTTGGGTACGATCTGGACGACAGCCCGGATTATCCCGGTGGAGTCTTGTTTCACGGCAACACCTTTGAGATCTTCCCGGCCGGCGCGCTCGGGCCGTTGAGAATAGAGCACTCCGGAGGACGAATCCGGCGTATCGCAGCGATCAATCCGATGGATCAGGAGGTGATTTCTGAGACGAACGAGCTCTTCATCGATCCGATGTCCGAGCGTCTGGCGTTCAAGGACAGAGCTCGAAAACGATCCAGCCTGTTCGACTACTGTTCGCGCGCCAAGTGGATCGCCGACAGCGCGGTGCCCAGGCACGCCGACACTTGGTTGAGCACGATCGAGGATGCGGCCGCCCGTGGCGAGCGTGACCGTGCATATCTGAGTCGACGCGAATGGGATCAGGCGGCAAAGAAGATCACCCTCTTGGCGCCGACCGTTCCGTTTCGCGCGACGCCGGAGTTCTATAAGGCGTCCTCGCCCCGGAAGGCCCTCCGTGCGTTCATCGAGGAAGCCCAACGCGGTGACGCACGTGTGGTGTTCGTCGCTGCGGTCGAATCGGATCTGCGTCTCATGGCCCGGATGAGCGCTGCCAAAGCCGAATGCGTGCCCGATTGGGCGCACGCGACCGCAAGGGGCAGGCGGCAGGCCGCGTTGCTGGCCGGCTTCGATGCGGGCTTTATCGTTCCTGGAAAGAAGCCGCTCGTGGTCATCACTGCTGCCGACGTGCTCGGCAGCAGGGCCCACCAACCGCAACCGACGAACTGGGCTTGGACGCCTGGCTTCGAGGCGGGTGACCTCCCCGAGCTCGGATCGGTGGTCGTTCATCTGCAACGCGGACTGGCACGCCTTGGCGGCTTGCGATCCATGGGCAGCGGAGATCTTTCGGCGCGCGAGATGGTCAGGCTGGTCTTCGCCGGGAACGACGCCGTTCTCGTGCCTCTCGCGGAATTGGCCCTGATCTGGCCGTATGCTGCTGAACTCGGGAACACCTCCCTGGACAAGGCCGACGGCAGCTCGTGGCGGCCGCGGCGAGCTGCGGCCGAGACAGAGATTCACGTCGTTGCCAAGGAGCTGGCCAAGCAGATGAGGCAGCGCCGGCGGCGTCCAGCTCCGAAGCTTGTGCCGCGCCCGGCGGCCTATGAGAAGTTCGTCGCGCGGTTTCCCTATTTCACCACCCCCGATCAGGCGAAGGCTATTCGCGACGTCCTGGATGATCTTGCATCGGGGCACCCGATGGACCGTATCGTCTGTGGCGACGTCGGTTTCGGTAAAACCGAGGTGGCGTTGCGCGCGGCGGCAGCCGCTGTGCTGGCCGGAAAGCAGGTGGCTATCGTCGTGCCGACGACGGTGCTCGCACGACAGCATTTCGAAACCTTCCGCAAGCGCTTTGCGCCTCTCGGCTTCGATGTTGGAAACCTGTCGCGGGTGGCCTCGGCCGCGGACGCGCGCGACGTGAGGGAGCGCCTCAAGAGCGGAGAACTCAGGATCGTGGTCGGGACCCTCTCGCTGGCATCCAAGGAGGTGAAATTTGCTGACCTTGGCCTGATCATCATTGACGAGGAACAGCATTTCGGCGCTGCCGAGAAAGCCATGCTGTCGAATCTCAATAAAAACGGCCACAGGCTCTGGATGAGTGCGACGCCGATCCCCCGCACCCTCGCGGCCGGCCTGACGGGTTTGCGGGATCTCAGCGTGATCGCAACCCCGCCGGTGCATCGTGTTCCGGTCGCCACCAAGGTGGCGCCGCTGTCGGACATCGCGATCGCCGCTGCCCTGGTTCGCGAGCACAGACGCAACGGTCAGAGCTTTGTCATTTGTCCGCGGATCCAGGATCTCGATCCTCTCCTGGCCAAGGTTCACGCGCTGGTGCCGGAACTCCGTATCAATACCATTCACGGCAAGTTGCCGACGGACGAGATCGACGAGAGATTGATGGGGTTCGTCGAGGGCCGCACCGATGTCCTACTTGCCACCAACATCGTGGAAAGCGGTCTCGACATTCCACGTGCGAACACGATCGTCGTATGCTGGCCGGAAAAATTCGGCTTGGCACAGTTGCATCAGCTCAGGGGACGAGTGGGACGCGGCGGCATCCGTGCGTTTGCGCATTTCCTGACGGAAGGCGGCTCTGACCGCTCGGAAAAGCGGCTCTCGGTTCTCGAGGAATTGAGCCGTCCGGGAGCTGGCTTTGCCATCAGCGCTCGCGACCTCGACCTCCGTGGCGGCGGCGACCTGCGCTCCGATCGACAATCGGGCCACATGCAGGTGTTCGGGCCGACTCTTTACGGCCACCTTCTTACACTTGCGCTGGAGGGAGATCGCGACGGAATGTCCGCGCTCTGGATCCCTGAACTGAATTTGCCCATCCCTGAGCTGCTTCCCGCGAGCTATGTGCAATCGGAGGCCGTCAGGCTCGAGATCTATGCGCGGGCCGCCCGGTGCCGCAGTGATGACGAGCTGGAGGAGCTCGAGGATGAAACGCAGCGCCGATTTGGAAAGCTGCCGTCCGAGGCCGGCAATTTCTTTGCGGTTGCCAGGCTCAGGGTGAATTGCCGGGAACGAGGGATCATGCGTCTCGATGTCGGGCCGGATGCGATCGCTGCAACGATGCTCGCAGGGAAGATCAGGAAGTCGTGCTCGCGGCTGCTGCAGCGCGAGGGCGATCGCGTCGTCTATCCCGGGCGCAGTAATGAACCTGCTTTACGAAGAGTAGAGCTCTTCTTGGATCTCCTGGACGAATAAGACGAATGAAGAGCTACAGGCCGCTCAATTTGAAGCGGTTCTGTGTGCCCTCTTCGGGGCAGAGATGAAGGCGATGAAGCGTGCCCCTTGGCCGGGGTGATTGAACATCCTTGTTGTTGCCACAGGGATGATCGCTCGAGCCTGCCCTGGCACGGCATACTCAGATGCATGTGGCGCGTATCGCCGCAATTCAGAGCGACGCGCGTCACATCTGCGGCGCGTCTGAAACAATATAGAACCAAAGATATGCAAACTGATAAGTTGTGGTTGCTTAGCAAGGCGATGTCCTGACGTCTTCGGGGTTAGGCGCGTGCTGCCGAGTTGCATGACGGTGCGCGTCTGCTTTGCGGCGCTTTCAAGGGCGGAAACGATGCCGTCGCTGTTGGCGCGCTTGTTTGGAAAGCGTCGAAGAAGTATCTACGAAGAGAAATCGCTGTATTACCAACATGCTCGTCCGGAGTCGTCGTCCGGCCTGGTGCTTGTTAGACGAGTTCTAGCCGTCGTGTCGTCATCCCGGAATGCTCGTGTGTTAGGAGCGCCCACGTACCGAGAGCTGGAGCTTGGGATGATCGCGATGTCCGAAGGGGTTGCTGCGCGATCGATGGCGGCGGTGGGGTAACGATCTCGTTGAGCCTTGCGAGCTCGTTTGTGCTCGCTTTGGGCGTCGTCGGAGTTCAGTCGCATTCAACTGCGAGATCATATCGACACTTCGTCTGTGGATCACGAGTGGTCTTGGTCGACCTATCAAAGGTCGAAACACGTTCAAACTGTAACGCATCCTGATGTTGTGTCGTCGGCGCAGCGTTACCTTGGAGAGATTAAAAACTTGAGAGGGCGGTATCCTTTTGACTGTCATTCTCAGCTGCATTACTCGTAGCTCATCGCTATCGCTTGTTAGTAGGAGTAGCCGGGCATGATGGTCTTCGACAGGGACGATGTCACCTTCACCGTCGTCGTGAATCACGAAGAGCAATATTCGATCTGGCCGACATTCAAGGACATTCCGAGCGGGTGGAATGCGGTCGGTGTGACCGGCAGCAAGAAGGAATGTCTGGATCATATCGAGCGGGTCTGGACGGACATGCGACCGTTGTCGCTGCGCAAGTTCATGCAGGAAAGCCCCCAGACGCCGGCTCAATCCTAGATCCAAGGGGCTGGCACCGATGCGGCTCATCTGTTTGCCTTACGCGGGAGGCAGCGCCATGATCTATGCGCGCTGGAGACGCCTTCTTCCGTCATGGATCGAGGTGGTGCCCCTGGAGTTGCCTGGCCGTGGCGCGCGAATGGATGAGCCTCTGCACACGGAAATGGCCGGACTCGCGGATCAGCTTGCAACTGAGTTGATCGGGACAGCGTGGCGATCGCCTTATGCGTTGTTCGGGCATAGTCTCGGTGGGTTGATTGCCTTCGAGGTCGCGCACGGATTGCTTGCGCGCGGCGCGCCCAGTCCGCAGATCTTGCTCGTATCTGGAACGGAGGCGCCGGCGATGCGTGACGGGAGCCGTTGGCAGGAACCGCTCGACCATGATGCGCTTCGCGGCGAGTTGTCGAGATTGAAGGGCACGCCGTCGGAAGCTCTGGAAAGCCCGGAGATCATGCGTCACGCTCTGCCGATTCTGCGGGCCGACTTCCTGATGTGCGGCAACTACGTCCCGCAACAGCGGAAGCGCTTGCCCTGTCCGATACAGGTTTTCGGCGGTGATCGGGACGAGACGCGCCGGGAGGCGCTCGATGCCTGGCGCGACGAGACATCGGCGTCGTTCAGGCTCGACGTGCTGGCAGGCGATCATTTCTTCATTCATGCGCGGCAGGCCGAATTGGTGAGCCGCATCGCCGCACTGTTGGCACGCCAAAGCCGGCGCCAGCCTGCTGCTGTCGGCGCGGAGCCGTAGCGGGCCGGGGCAGGGAGGCTGGCTGCATTGGCTTCTTGAAGGCAGGGTGATGGCGCGGTCGAGGTGGAAAGCAGGGAGGATTCATGTTCGCAATGCAACCTAAAATTGATAGTGAGGCGCTTCCGTTTCTTTTGCGTGCCAGCCGCAAGCAGCAGTCACTGACGGATGCCGTCAGTGAGCTGCGGGGCATAATCGAGAGGCAGCTCCAGGCCAGCGGCGGGATTCTGTTTCGCGACTTTCATCTCGACGGCGCCGAAGCATTCAGGAGCTTCGCCGCCAGCTTTGGTCATCCGCTGCTCAGCTATGAATTCGGTTCGACGCCGCGCACGCAAGTGAGCTCTGGCGTCTACACGTCGACAGAATATCCGCCGCATCAAAGCATTCCCCTGCACAATGAGCAGGCCTACACGCGCGATTGGCCGTTGAAGATTTGGTTCTATTGCGAACAGCCAGCTCAGCAGGGCGGCGAGACGCCGATCGCCGACAGCCGGCTCATCTACCGCGACATGCCTGCCGCGATCCGGAGCCGATTTGCCGAGAAGGGCGTCATGTATGTCCGCAACTATGGCAGCGGCCTCGACGTAGACTGGCGAGACGTGTTCGGCGCGCAATCGAAGGCCGAAGTCGAGGCGTATTGTGCGGCTCATGCGATCGCCTGCGAATGGAAGGACGGCGATGAGCTGCGCACACGCCAGGTTTGCCAGGGCACCGCTGTGCATCCCTTCACGGGGGACAAGGTCTGGTTCAATCAGGCGCATCTCTTCCATGTCTCCAGTCTTGCACCCGAGGTGCGCGAAAGCCTGCTCGACATTGTGAGCGATCCGCTCGAACTGCCCCGCAACGCCTTCTATGGCGATGGCTCGCCGATCGAGGATGAGACGCTCGCTGCTGTCCGCGATGTGCTCGACCGCCATAAGATCATCTTTCCCTGGCAAGCGGGCGACGTCGTGATGCTCGACAACATGCTGACGGCGCATGCCCGCGAGCCGTTCAAGGGGCCGCGCCGGGTCATCGTCGCGATGGCACAAGCCTACGGGCTGCAGTGATCCCAGCCGTCCAGACCACTGATCGAATGCCACGCCGTTAGCGGATATCTGCAACATGTTCCCAGAAACTCTCGTCGAACGACTGCGTGAGCACGCTACGCTGCGAGCCGACCGTGTGGCGCTGCGCTTCATCGAGGGCGAGACTGTCGTTGGAGAGTTGACGTTCGCTGATCTCGACCGGCGTGTGCGTGCCCTGGCCGCACGGCTGCAGGATTTCGGTGGCGCCGGAGAACGCGCCGTCATTCTGCTGCCGAGCGGCCTCGACTACGCCGTGGCCTTTTATGCGTGCCTCTACGCCGGCGTGATTGCCGTGCCTGCCTATCCGCCGGAAAGCGGCAAGGAGCGCCATACGGCTCGCCTCGATGGCATCCTGCGCGACGCGGCGCCCCGCTTCATCCTCACCGCGGCGGGCCTGCGCGACAAGATCCCTGCCTCGTTCGGCCGCCTCGTCCCTCATGTTCTCGCCGTCGATGCCATCCCGGTGGAAGGTGCGGCGTCCTGGCACGAGACCGGGCCGCGAGGCGATGCGATCGCATTCCTTCAATATACGTCAGGATCGACGTCGCAACCGAAAGGCGTTTGCGTCACACACCGGAACCTCGTCGCCAACGAGCTCGCGATCGAGGCCGCGACGGGGGTGACGGCAGACGACGTCTTCGTCAGCTGGCTGCCGCTCTACCATGACATGGGTCTGATGGGCGGATTGCTGAGTCCGCTCTTCACGGGCTACTCGGCAGTGTTGATGTCGCCGCGCAACTTCCTGGAGCAGCCGCGCCGCTGGCTCGATGCGATTGATCGGCATGGCGGCACGGTCAGTGGCGGACCGGACTTTGCTTTTGCACTCTGCGCGGAACGGATCTCCGACGAAGCGATTTCGCGCCTTGATCTCAGCCGCTGGCGCTTTGCATTCTCCGGCTCGGAATTCGTGCGGCGTGCGACGCTCGAACGGTTCGCTGAGCGCTTCCGTCCCACAGGATTCGATCAGCGCGCGCTGACGCCGTGCTATGGACTCGCGGAGGCGACCCTGTTGGTCACAGCAGGCGAGCGTGCAAGCAGGGCTGTGTGCCACACACTCGAGCCGAACGCGCTTGCTCAGGGGCGTGTCGCCGATGCCGATGAGGGCTCCGCACTGATGGCGTGTGGCGTCGCAGCCGAACATCACGTCGTGCGGATCATGCGGCCGGATGGCTCGGGTGAGGCCGATGCGGACGAGATCGGCGAGATCTGGGTCGCTGGCCCGAGCGTGGCCAACGGCTATTGGAACAACGCACAGGCGACGCAACAGACATTTGTAAACAGAGGCGGCTCGCGCTGGCTGCGCACAGGCGACCTCGGCTTTCTCCGCGATGGCGCGCTGGTCGTGACGGGGCGGCTCAAGGATCTGCTGATCGTTCGTGGTCAGAACATCTATCCGTTCGACCTCGAACAGGCCGTCGAGACCGAGGTGTCCCAGGTTCGGAAGGGCCGCGTCGCGGCCTTCCCGGTCGAGATTGACGGTGCGGAAGGCATCGGCATCGCCGCGGAGTTCAGCAGAGCCGTGCTGCGGCGGACGCCATCTGACGCCTTGATCAAGGCCGTCGGCGATGCGGTCATGCGGCAGACCCAGGAATATCCCGCGGTTGTCGTGCTGCTCAATCCGCAGGGCATGCCGCTGACCACCAGCGGCAAGCTGCAGCGCTCCGCCTGTCGCGCGGGCTGGATGCAGGGGACGCTCGACAGTTTCAAGGTGTTCGCACGGGGGCAAGAGACCGCCGAACGGCCGGCGCCGGATCCGCTCACAGAAACCGAGCGCAGTCTTGCACTGATCTGGCAGGATGTGCTTCGCCTTGCGAAAGTCAGCCGCGAGGATGACTTCTTCGTGCTTGGCGGCAACTCGATTACCGCTGTGCAAATTGCCGGACGGGTGCGTGAGCGCCTGCATGTCGATCTTGATCTGCGCAGCTTTTTTGATGCGCCCACGCTCGGTGCTCTGGCCGCCTCGATCGATGCCGCGGACCGTGTGGCTGACGCCGTGCCTCCGCTGCGCACCGCAGCGCCGGACGCGCGCGTGCTGCTGTCGCCTGCACAGGAGCGGCTCTGGTTCCTTTGGAGCATGGACCCTGCCAGCACGGCCTACACCATCGCCTGTACGGTCATGTTCGAAGGCGCACTCGATCAGGCTCGACTGGTGCGCGCTCTGAACGACATCGTCGCGCGCCACGAACCGCTTCGCACCACCTTTGCGTCCCACGATGGCCGAGCGGCGCAAGTGATTCATGACGTCCAGGAGGTGCTCGTCGCCGTCGAGGATCTTCGGCGTTGCTCGGCGGCAGATCGTGCGATGCGGGCCGCAGCGCGAATCCAGAGTGAGCTGGCGAGGCCGTTCGATCTCGTCAATGGGCCGCTGCTGCGCGCCGTTCTGGTGCAATTGGCCGACGATCGGCACGAACTGCTGCTCTCGGCGCATCACATCGTGGCCGATGGTCTGTCACTCAATGTGCTGCTGAACGAACTCTCGAGCATCTATGGCTCGCATGGGCAGCAATCTCCAGCGTCACTGCCGCCGCTCGTCGTCCAGTATGCCGACTACGCGGCATGGCAACGGGCTTGGCTGACGAGTCCAGAGGCCGATCGGCAGATCGCCTATTGGCGCGAGCGGCTCGGTGAGACGCAGGAACCGCTGGCGCTCCCGTTCGATCGGCAGCGTCCGCCGGTTCAGAGTTATCGTGGTGACACCATTCACCTCGAGATCGGGGCGGACCTGGCGCGGAAGCTGCGTCGGCGTGCCGGTGAGCAAAGCGTCAGCATGTTCATGCTGCTGCTTGCCGCCTATCAGCTGCTGTTGTTCCGCTACTCGGGCCAGTCCGTTCTGCGGGTCGGCGTGCCGGTCGCCGGCCGCCGGCAGACCGAACTTGACGCCCTGATCGGCTGCTTCGTCAACACGCTGGTGCTGTGCGCCGACGTGGCTGACGATATGAGCTTCGGCGATCTGCTGAACCAGGCGAAGGCCGAAGTCATTGCGGCGCTCGCGCATCAGGACCTGCCGTTCGACAGACTTGTTGAAACGCTGAATCCCGTGCGGTTGGGCGGACATAATCCACTGTTCCAGGTCAAGTTCAACTACATGGCGGAGCCGAGAGGATTCGCGGCGGCCGACGGCCTGCGCGCCGAAACCCACATCATGGATCTGGTCGGCTCGCATTTCGATCTCGCGCTCGATGTCCTCGATGGCGCCGCGGGTATGGCGGCCAGCCTCAATTACGCAACCGATCTGTTCGACAGGCTCACCATCGAGCGGATGGGCGCCCAATTCGTCGAATTCCTGGAGCAGATCGCAGACGGCGTCGAACGCCCGCTGACCGACTTCGCTCTTGCACCTCAGCTTCGTCAGGCGGTGGCGCAGGAGGTTCGGACGTTCCCGCTGACGGACATCGTTGCGCTGATCGAGGCGGCGGCTGCGGGTCGTGGCGCCAAGGTCGCTCTGCGGCAAGGACGGGCCAGTGTCACATTTGCCGAGCTGCAGCGCTGGTCGGATCAGATTGCGTATCGGCTGGCGGCGCGCGGCGTCGGGCGCGAAGTACCCGTCGCACTGTGGATCGAGCGGTCCCCGGCATTCGTCGCGGCGCTGCTCGGGGTATTGAAGGCGGGCGGCGCTTATGTCCCGCTCGATCCGGCTTGGCCTGTCGCCCGCGCGCGGCGCATCCTCGAAGACGGAAAGATCCGCCTACTGATCGCGACCGGCGACCGCCTCGCAGCAGCGCAGGAGTTGGGATGTCTCGTGCTCGATGCCGAATGGCGCGATCACGACATCTCCGACCGATTCGTGCCGCATGCCAATCATTCGGCCCAGACCGCCTACATCATCTACACCTCCGGCTCGACCGGCGCGCCGAAGGGCGTCGCGGTGTCGCACGGCGCACTGGCGAACTACGTGCAGGCGGTGCTGACGCGGTTGCGGCCTGAGGCAGATACCAATATGGCGATGGTTTCGACCGTCGCCGCCGACCTTGGTCACACCGTCCTGTTCGGTGCGCTTGCCAGCGGCGCGACCCTGAACCTGCTGCCCGCTGATGCCGCATTCGATGCCGACGCCTTCGCACAGGCCATGCGCGAGGGGAGCGTCGACATCCTCAAGATCGTTCCGAGTCATCTGCGCGGTCTGTTGCAAGCGCGCCGTTCGGAGGACGTGCTGCCGCGGGATGTGCTTGTGCTCGGTGGTGAGCCTAGCGATCCGCGGCTGCTCGCAGACGTGCGCCAGCTGCGACCGCAATGCCGGATCGTCAATCATTACGGCCCGACCGAAACCACCGTGGGAATCGCGACCCATGAATGGGCAGGGATCACTGACGGCGATATCGTGCCGATCGGCCTGCCCGTGGCGAACCTGCGCGCTTATGTGCTCGACGATGCGTTGAGTGTGGTGCCATGCGGGGTCGCAGGCGAGCTCTATGTCGGTGGCTCGGGCGTTGCGCGAGGCTATTGCGGGGCGCCGGGGCAGACCGCCGAACGCTTCGTTCCGGATCCTTTCGGACCACCCGGCGAGCGCCTCTATCGCACCGGCGATCGCGTACGGTGCGACCGACTTGGACGGATCGTGTTCCTCGGCCGGCGCGATGACCAGGTCAAGCTCCGTGGCTACCGCGTCGAGCCGACCGAGATCGCGCGGGTGATGACCTCGCTCAGTCGCGTGGTCGATGCAGCCGTTGTGACCCGTGCGAGCGACGTCGAGCAGGATCGGCTCGAGCTGGTGGCCTATTGCGTCGTGGAGACGGGCACGGAGCTCTCGCCGGACATCCTGCGGGCGCAAATGACTGCGCTGGTACCGGACTATATGGTTCCTTCGCGCGTGATCATTCTCGATCGCCTGCCGCTGACCGCGAACGGCAAGCTGGACCGGGCTGCGCTTCCGCAGCCCGATGACGAGGCCACGACATCCTATGCCGATCCGGTCGGGGAGGTCGAGCAGACCATTGCCGCCGTGTGGCGCGAAGTGCTGGGTCGCGACCGTATCGGCCGCGACGACAATTTCTTCGAGCTCGGCGGCGATTCCATTCTCAGCCTGCAGATCATCGCAAGGCTGCGCAAACGCGGCGTGGTCCTGACACCCAAGCAGGTCTTTGCGCAGCAGACGATCGCGGCCCTGGCCGGCGTGGTTGCGACCACCTCCGCGCCGGCTGTGGCGGCGTCGGCGGCAGCGCGCAGCGTCGCGAACTCCGACGCTGCGGCGCTACTGCCGATCCAATTGCGGTTCTTTGCAGAGAAGATCCCCAGCCGTGATCACTTCAATCAGGCCGTGATGCTCGTACCGCGAGATCGCACCAGGTGGAGCGTGCTGCAGGCCGCGCTCATGGCGGTCGTCCTGCATCACGACGCGCTCCGTATGCGGTATCGTCGAGTGGCGGATACTTGGCAGGCGTCCCTTGCCGATCCGCCTGCAGCCTCCGATCTGCTGTGGACCCGAAGCGAGGTCCAGCCGGCTGATCTAGGCGCCATCACATCGTCCGCGCAGGCCAGCCTCTCGCTGGCGTCGGGAACCTTGCTCCGCGCAGTCGGCTGTGACCTCATCGATGGCAGTCAGCGTCTGCTGATCGCAATCCATCACCTCGCTGTGGATGGCGTGTCCTGGCGCATCCTGCTCGCGGACATCGTCTCGGCTTGCGAGCAGCTCGAGGCCGGAGCTGCGGCGGTCACCTTGCCGAAAAGCGACTCGCCGTCGTCCTGGGCAAAGCGGCTGCACGCATATGCGACATCCGAACGGCTAGCGGCCGAATTGCCGTTCTGGCTGGCAACGTCCCAAGGGAGCGATCTGCCTTGCGATGACGACCATGGCGGCGTCGACCTCGAAGCCGATGCTGATGAGGTGGTGCTCGATGTGGGCGCGGCGTTGACCGCGCAGCTTCTCGAGGCCGCGCCGGCAGCCTACCGCACCAGGATCAACGACCTGCTGCTCGCCGCGCTGGCACGTGCGGTCGCGATCTGGTGCGGCCGCGACGATATTGCGATCGAACTCGAGGGGCATGGTCGTGAGGACATCTTTGCCGATGCCGACATCACGCGAACGGTGGGATGGCTCACGAGCGCATTCCCGTTCCGCCTGAAGGGCGGTGCTGACGCCGATGCAGCCCTCATCAAGACAGTGAAGGAAGCCCTGCGCGCCGTTCCCGATCATGGAATCGGCTATGGGATCCTTCGCTACCTCGGCAGGCCTGAGCATCGCGAGGCACTCTCGCGGGCGCCAAACCCGCGCGTGATCTTCAACTATCTCGGCCGGTTCGATCAGGACCTCGGCGCGGCGGCCGCGTATCGGATCGGCGCGGAAGATCCCGGCGCGATGCGGGCGGCGGACACGCCGTTGCGGGCCTGGCTCACCATCAATGGCGAGGTGCGCGACGGCAGCCTCCGCCTTGCCTTCCGCTATGGCCGACGCCGCTATCGGCGGGCGACGATCGAGCGGGTTGCCGAGCTCTATCGCGCAGCGCTGCGCGGTCTCGTGGATCACTGTGTTCAGAGCGCGGGCTGCCTCACGCCCTCCGACGTTCCGCTCGCGAATCTCGATCAGGTGACGCTCGACCGTCTTAGTGCAGCGCGCGACGTTCGCAATATCGAAGAGATCTATCCGCTGTCGCCGATGCAGCAGGGGCTGCTGTTTCATGCGCTTCGCGATGGCCAGGACGACGCTTATGTCAATCAGCTTGCGGTGGAGCTGCGTGGTGTCACGCCGGCCGCGCTGTGCGCGGCGTGGCAAGCGGCGAGCGCGCAGCATGCAGTGCTGCGGACGGGCTTTGTCTGGCAGCTTTCGGAGGCGGCTCAGCAGATCGTCTATCGCCGGCTGGATGTTCCGATCGTCGAGGACGATTGGCGCAGCCGGATGGCCTCATTGCGCGAGGGCGCGGATCTCGACGCGGCGTTGGCCGAAGCCGGGCAGCGCGAACGAGCGCTTGGATTCGACGTCACCCAACCGCCGCTGCAGCGACTGCGTCTGATCCGGCTCGATCATGATCGGCTCTGGATGATTTGGACGCACCATCACCTGCTGGTCGATGGCTGGAGCTCGGCCCGGCTGCTGGCCGAGGTCCTGAAGCGCGCGGCTCGCGGCACGCCGGCTGTGTCACAAGGTCGATATCGCGACTACATCGCTTGGCTCCAGATGCAAGACCGCAGCGTGGCCGCTGATTTCTGGCGCGAGGCACTGGACGATCTCGCGGAGCCGACGCTGCTCGCTGATGCGCTGCACGCCAGGGGCCCAATCAGCCGGGCGATCGGACACGGACGGCTGACGCAGGTCCTGGACGGCGCGCTGGCGACGCGTCTCAAGCGGTTCGCGGCGCAGCGGCGGGTCACCATGAATACGCTGCTGCAGGGCGCCTGGGCGCAGGTGCTGCGGCAGCTCTGCGGGCAGGCCACCATTTGCTTCGGTGTCACCGTCGCCGGACGCCCGGCAGAGCTTGTCGACGCGGAGCACGGGATTGGGCTGTTCATCAACACGTTGCCGCTGGTCGATACGGCGCATCCGCAGGCGGCGATCGGTGATTGGCTGCGCGCGCTGCAGGCGCGCAACGTGGCGGCCCGCGACTATGAATGGATGCCGCTGCACGAAATCCAGCGCCTCGCCGAGCTCGGTGGCCGGCAGATGTTCGATAGCATCCTGGTGTTCGAGAACTATCCAATCGACCAGTCCCTGATGGATCGCAACGATGCCTTGCCGCAGGTCGGACGTGTCGAGCATGTGACACCGACGACCTATGCAATGGCGGTCGCGGTCTTCGAAAGCGGCGAAAGTCTCCGGCTCGACTTCAACTATGATCGGTCGCAGCTGGATGAGCACGCAGCACGATGGGTGAGCGCTGCGATGCGCGACTGGCTGATCGCGATCACGGCCGATGCCTCGCGCGTCATGGGCAGCCTGCAGGCGATCAGCGAGGAGACGCTCGCAAGCGTTCTGCGTTGGGGGAGCGCGGATGGCGACGCCCTCGCGCCGGGATCGCTGAACCTCGTGGCGCAGATCGAGGCTCAGGCGGCCCGAACGCCCGATGCGGTTGCCGTCATCAGCGGCGAGCGCCGGCTGAGCTATGCTGAGCTGAATGCCCGATCAAACCGGTTGGCGCGGCGGCTGAGGGCGCGCGGGATCGGTCCTGACGTGGTGGTCGGCCTTGCGCTGGAGCGCGCGCCGATCATGCTGGTGGCGCTGCTTGCGGTGTTGAAGGCGGGAGGGGCTTATCTGCCGCTCGATCCCGACTATCCGCCTGACCGTCTCGTCCACATGCTCCGCGACAGCGGCACGAAGCTGCTGCTGACGCAAGCGTCGCTTCAGGATCGATTTGCGGCAGCGCTGGCCGATGGCGGCGCCGAGGCCTGGCTGCTCGATGATCAGACCGGTCAAGAGGCTGGCTCAGCCGCCAATCTCGGCATTGGCCTGCATCCGGAGAATCTCGCTTATCTGATCTACACCTCGGGCTCGACCGGGCTGCCCAAGGGCGTGATGGTGCGGCATGGCGCGGTCGCGAATTTTCTGGCCACGATGGCCGAGCAGCCGGGAATGGCGTCCGCAGATTGCGCGCTAGGCCTGACGTCGCTGTCGTTCGATATCGCGGTGCTGGAGCTGTGGCTGCCATTGACGTGCGGGGCTCGCATCGTGCTCGCCGATCGGGCCGCCGCGCATGATCCGGCGGCGTTGAAGGCGATGATGGTCAGACATGGTGTGACCATGGTCCAGGCGACGCCGTCGAGCTGGCGCATGCTGCTTGACCATGAGGACGGTGACGTGTGGCTTCCCGACGGCTGCCGCGTGCTGAGTGGTGGCGAGGCGCTAGCGCCCGACCTGGCCGCGCGGCTGACGGAGCTGAGCCACGATGTCTGGAACCTGTATGGGCCGACCGAGACCACGGTCTGGTCCGCGCGCCGTCGGCTTGACGCGAACAATCGGTCGCCTGTGCTGGGTGGGCCGGTCGGCAATACGACGTTCTATGTGCTCGACTCGCATTTCAATCTCGCGCCGATTGGCGTGGCCGGCGAGCTCTTTATCGGCGGCGCGGGACTTGCGCGTGGCTATTGGCGCCGTGCAGGGCTGAGCGCCGAGCGCTTCGTCCCGGATCCGTTTGGGCCGGCCGGTGCGCGGCTATACCGTACCGGTGATCTGGCGCGCTGGCGTGCCGATGGCGTGCTCGATTATGTCGGTCGCGCCGACCATCAGGTGAAGATTCGAGGCCGCCGGATCGAGCTCGGCGAAATCGAAGCGCATCTCCGGGCGCAGCCCGGCGTACGCGACAGTGTCGTGGTGGCGCGGGAGATCGGCGGCGGCCTGAATTTGATCGGCTATGTCAGCGGCGATGAAGCGCTCGATGCTGCAAGCCTGCGCTCGGCCCTCATCGCGGTGCTGCCAGACTACATGGTGCCGTGGCGGTTGATCATATTGCCGCAACTGCCGCTCACGCCCAACGGCAAGATCGACAGGCGCAGGTTGCCGCCGCCGTCTCAAGGCGGCCCTGTCGAGCAGGTGCATGAGGCTCCTGTTGGCGAGATCGAGGTCACTCTTGCCCGGATCTGGGCGGAGCTGCTCGCCGTCGAGCGTGTGAGCCGCAGCGACCGCTTCTTCGAGCTGGGCGGGCATTCGCTGCTGGCCGTGCGGCTGATCAGCCGCGTCTCGCAGGAGTTCGGCGTCGCGCCGCCATTGTCCGAGCTGTTCGCCCGCCCGGAGCTGGCGGAATTCGCCCGCGCCGTCTCGATCAGGCTGATTGAGGAGGAATTCGAGGCGCGCGAGCTCCAAGAGCTGATCGAGGCAGAGTAGCGATGAAACGACAATCAGCCGAGCCCAACCTGACGGATCTCGACTCGGAGGCGCTGCAGCGTCTGGCGCTTGCTGCCAGGGAGCGAAGCCGCAAGGCGGGCAGGCGGCATCCCGGTGCGATCCCGATCATCGATCGCGCGGGCAAGCTGCCGCTGTCCTTTGCGCAGCAGCAATTGTGGCTCGTCTCGCAGCTTGATGGCGTGAGTACGAACTATCACCTGGATGTCGTGTTGCGGCTGCAGGGAGAACTCGATCTCGCCGCCTGGCGTCGCAGTCTCGATCGCCTGCTCGGACGTCATGAGGCGCTGCGCACGATCTTCATTGCCGAGCATGGCGAGCCGCAGGTCCAATTGCTGCCGCCGGACACGGTGGTGCCGCTCTCGTGGCATGATCTCCGTGCCCGGCCGGATCGCGAACAGCGCTTCCGCGAGCTGCTCGAAGAATGCCGGGGCGAGCCGTTCGATCTTGCCTGCGGACCGCTGATCCGCAGTCATCTGATCCGCCTTGATGATGACGTGCATGCCGCGCTGCTCAGCCTGCACCACATCGTCTCGGACGGCTGGTCGATGGGCGTGATCGTGCGTGAGCTTTCGGCGCTGTATACGGCCTTCGCCGCGGGTGAAGGCGATCCCCTGCCGCCGCTCGCGCTCCAATATCCGGACTTCGCCGCATGGCAGCGCAAGGCGCTGACGCAGCAGAAGCTGAAGCGCCAGCTGGATCATTGGACGGGCGCCCTGGCCGGGGCGCCGCCGATGCTGACGTTGCCGACGGATCGTCCGCGAACGGTGCCGAGATCGATCGCCGGCGCTGCGGTGCCCGTGGAGATCGGCGGTGAGCTGTCAGGTGCGATTCGGCAGCTCGGCCGCATGCTCGGCGCCACACCGTTCGTGATCGTGCTCTCGGCATGGGCCATCGTGCTGTCTCGGCTCGCCGGCCAGCTTGATCTCGTGATCGGCACGCCCACGGCAAACCGGACGGTGGCTCAGCTGGAGGGGCTGGTCGGCTTCTTCGCCAACATGCTGGCCGTGCGCCTCGATCTGACGGAGGCGCCGAGCGTGGCGGAGCTGGTCGAGCGTGTGAAGAAGGCAGTGCTTGCGGCGCAAGACCATCAGGACCTGCCCTTCGAACATCTTGTCGAAGCGCTGCAGCCGCCGCGAAATCCGGATCATACGCCCATCTTCCAGGTCGTGTTTGCGTGGCAGAGCAACGACGTTGGCGAGCTGGCGCTTCCCGGCATCGATGTCGTGCGCCTGGCCGCGGAGCCGCGGCAGATCAAGTTCGATCTCGAGCTCGATCTCAGCGAGACCGCCGGCGGTATCTCCGGACGGCTGAACTACGCGACGGCCCTGTTCGATGAAGCGACCGTGCTGCGGCAGCGCAACTACCTGATGGCGGCGCTGCGGGCCATGGTCACCGATGTCGGTCAGTCGGTGCAGGCGATTGAGCTGCTGTCCGGCGAGGAGCGGTCAATGCTCCTCGACCATTGGAACCGGACGGATTTGTTCACGCCGCCCGAACGCTGCATCCAGGACCTGATTGCTGACCAGGTCCATCGATGGCCGGCCGCTGTGGCGCTGGTGCATGACGGCGTCCGATTGACCTATCGCGAGCTCGATACGAGAGCCAATCGCTTGGCTCATCATCTGCTCGAGCACGGTGCGGCTCCCGATCGCCTGGTGGCAATCTGTCAGCAGCGCGGTATCGACGCGATCGTCAGCCTGCTCGCGGTTCTCAAGGCAGGAGCTGCCTATCTGCCGCTCGACCCGGTGTACCCGGCACAGCGGCTGCGTGAGATCCTGGCCGACGCTGAACCTGTGCTGCTGTTGTGCGACAACGACGGCGCCGCGAAGCTCGGCGATGTCGCGTGCCCTGTCCTTGACGTGAAGAGACATGCGCCGAAATGGCATGATATGCCCGACGTCGCGCCCGTGATTGCCGGCCTGACGCCGCGCCATCTCGCCTACGTCATCTATACCTCCGGCTCCACGGGCAAGCCGAAGGGTGTGATGATCGAACACCGCGGCCTGGTGAATCTTGCGCTGGCCCAGATCGCGCTCTTCGAAATCAAGCGCGACAGCCGTGTCGTACAATTCGCGTCGTTCAGCTTCGATGCAAGCGTCTGGGACATCGTCATGGCGTTGTGTTCGGGTGCCGAGTTGCATCTGATCGGCGGCGACGCACACCGCGATGCCTCGGTGCTGTTCGACTATTTCGCGGATCATCGCATCACGCATGCCACGCTGCCGCCTGCGATGCTGCAGGGCCGGCCGGACCTGGAACGTCTGGCCGTCCTGGAGACCTTGGTGCTTGCCGGCGAATTGCCAAAGGCGGAACTCATCGCGGCGTTGCCGCTCAGCGTCGCCGTGTTCAATGCCTACGGGCCGACCGAAGCCACCGTCTGCGCCACCGCATGGCGTCGCCCCGCTGGCTTTGTCGATGGGGCCGTTCCGATCGGAAGACCGATCGCCAATGCGCGCATCTATCTGCTCGACGATCTGGGGGGGCCGGTGCCACGTGGCGCGGTCGGCGAGATCTGGATCGGTGGAGCAGGGGTTGCGCGCGGCTATCTCAACCGGGTTGATCTCACGGCGGAACGCTTCGCCACGGACCCATTCGCGTCGGGCGAAGATGCGCGGATGTACCGCACCGGCGATCTCGGGCGCTACCGCCCCGATGGCGACATCGAGTTCCTCGGTCGCAACGATCATCAGGTCAAGATCCGCGGCTTCCGCATCGAGCTCGGTGAGATCGAGGCGCGCTTGGCGGCGCTCGACGGCGTAAGGGATTCCGCTGTGCTGGCGCGACGCACGACGCATGGCGACACCACGCTCACCGCCTATGTGGTGCCGGCCGAGGGCGTCGGCGCCGTCGGCCCCTGGAGCGCGCAATTGCGGGCGCATCTACAGGCCTGCCTGCCAGACTACATGGTGCCCTCCGCCATCCTGTGTCTGCCTGCGCTTCCGCTGACGCCGAACGGCAAGGTCGACCGCAACGCGTTGCCCGCCCCGGATGACGGCGCTTTCTCGCGCCGCGCTTATGCAGCGCCGCAAGGAGAGCGCGAGTTCGAGCTTGCCGCCATATGGAGCGAGCTTCTCGGCATCGATCGCATCGGGCGGAACGATCACTTCTTCGAGCTTGGCGGTCAATCGCTGCTGATCGTCCGCTTGCTGGACCGTCTGCAGCGCCGTGGCTTCACGACGAACGCGCGGACCGTGTTCGTCAAGCCGGTGTTGCACGAGCTTGCGGCGAGCCTGCATCGCCTCGACGAGGTGGCCATTCCGGAGAATCTGATCACGGAACGGACGACGACCATCACGCCGGAGATGCTGCCGCTGATCGCGCTGAACCAGTCCGAAATCGATCGAGTGGTCGATCAGGTGCCCGGAGGTGTCGCCAACATCCAGGACATCTACGCGCTGTCGCCGCTGCAGGAAGGCATCATGTTTCATCATCTGCTGGCGACGGAGGGGGATCCTTACGTGCTCGTCGCGCAGATGGCGTTTCCGAGCCGCGATCTGCTCGATCGCTATCTGGCTGCCGTCCAGCAGGTGATCGACCGGCACGATGTGCTGCGTACATCGATCGTTTGGGACGGCCCATCCGTCCCCGTTCAGGTGGTCTGGCGGCGGGCGCAGATTGAGGTCACAGAGGTCGCGCTCGATGGTCACGGGCCGGCGCATCTGGAACTCGCCAAGCGGTTCGATCCGAGATCGTCCCGGATCGATCTGTCCAAGGCGCCGCTGCTGAGGTTTGCCGTGGCCCGCGATCCGGCAGGCGAGCGCATGCTGCTGCTGGTTCTGCTGCACCACATGATCGGCGATCACGCGACGTTGGAGGCTATTCATCGCGAGGTGGAGGCCATGATGTCGGGTTGTGCGCATCTCCTGCCCGCTCCGACGCCGTTCCGCAATCTCGTGGCCCGAAGCCGCGATGCTGCGAGGCGGGACGCCGAGCAGCGCTTCTTCCGCGGCATGCTGGCTGATATCGACGCGCCGACAGCGCCGTTCGGCCTGTTGGATGTACGTAGCGACGGCGACAGCGTTCGCGAAGCGAAGCTGGCAATCCCGTCGGCGCTTGATGCGCGTGCCCGTACTCAGGCGCGACGCCTCGGCGTGAGTCTTGCCAGCCTGTGTCACCTCGCCTGGGCGCAGGTGCTCGCACGGAGCAGTGGGCGTGAGCAGATCGTGTTTGGCACGGTCCTGTTCGGGCGCATGCAGACCGGCGCCGGGCTCGACCGCAGTTTGGGTCTGTTCATCAACACGCTACCGCTACGGCTCGATCTCGACGAGACTTCTGTCGAGACGAGCGTGCGCGTGGCGCATGCTCGCCTGGCCGAGCTGACGATGCATGAACACGCGTCATTGGCCATGGCGCAGCGATGCAGCGGCGTCGCGCCGCCGGCACCGCTGTTCTCGGCGATCCTGAATTATCGCCATAGCCGGAAGCGGGAGCCGGAAGCGGTATTGGACAGCCCGTTGCATGCGGTTGAATGGCTCGGCGCGGAGGAGCGTACGAACTATCCCTTGATGCTTGCAGTCGATGACGACGGCGACGCATTGCGCCTAACGGCCCAGACCGCCGCGGCTGTCACGCCGCACCGGATCTGCGCGATGATGCAGCGATGTCTCGACCAACTCGTATCGGCGCTCGAAACCGATCCGCACATGCCGGTTTGTCGGGTGGACGTGATCCCGGCGGGAGACCGTGCGCAACTGCTCGAGGCCTGGAATGCGACGGCCAAGGCTCTGGACCGACCATGCGTGCCCCGCCAATTCGAGGCGCAGGCGGCCCGCAGGGGCGATGCAATCGCGCTGATCCATGGCGACGAGACGATCAACTATGGCGAACTGAACGCGCGGGCAAACCGGCTGGCATCCCGCCTCAGGACCCACGGGATCGGGACGGATGTCGTGGTCGGCCTGGCGCTGGAGCGCAGCATCACGACGATGGTGGCGCTGCTCGCGGTGCTCAAGGCCGGCGGAGCCT